>NZ_JBVKAT010000011.1:63678-79944 GCF_055598485.1 Streptomyces sp. NPDC107521 | reverse complement strand
ACCCGAGGGATTCTCCCCGGGGCGCGCCCACACACTTGCGCAACCTTTAAACTGTCGCCATGACGACGACGCCCGACGCCATCACCCCCGCGGCACCCCCCACGGCCGCCGACACCGCATCCGCCACCATCACGTCCGGCATCGCGCCCCCCACCGCCCTCCGGGAGGCCGCCGTACTGGACGGCGGCCCCGCCCACGGGGCGCGCACAACCGTCACCGGGCGCCCCCGCGTGCTCCAGGTGACCGCCCCCTGTCGCGCCGAGGGGGCCCCGGAGGGCGTGCGCGTGGAGGCGACGTACGTCTACCGCCTCGACCCGTGCGCGACCGGGGAGCCGCTGCGCTACGGCTTCGACCTCGCCAGCCCCTGACCGGCCAACGGCGGGGGCGGAACCCCGCGCGACCGGGGGCCGGACGGTCTCAGCGGGCCGCCCCGCCCCCGGTGCCGCCACTCCCCCCGGCACCCTCGACGGGCCCGGCACCGCCCGCTTCCGGGGCGGACGCCGGACGGTCGGCGCCCTCCTCCCGCATCGCCTTGGCCTCGCTCTTGAGGATGCGCATCGACCTGCCCACCCCCCTGGCGGCCTCCGGCAGCTTCTTCGAGCCGAACAGCACGAGGATCACGATCGCCACGATCAGCAGGTGCCAGGGTTCCAGCGCGTTGCGGAGCATTCCGCCGCCCTTCTCTCGCCGGGCGGCGGCGCGCGCCGGGACCGGCCCCGCACCCGTCGCCCCCCGGACTCCATCCTTGCTATATTGCGCAACTGTACAACCATGGGGCGGGTGTGCGTCAGCCTTCCCCTCCCGTGGGCCGGACGGACGAAGGCGCGCGGATGACCAGCACCAGCGACCAGGCCACCCCCGCCCGCCACCGTCGGCGCCGGAGCGGGCCGACCCGCCGTGAGCGGACGCGCGGCAGGCGTTCCGCCCCGCGCCGCACCCGCCGCCGGATACGGGCGGCACTGGTCGTCGTCCTGTCCCTGGTGGTGCTCGGCACGGCCGGGGCCGGCTGGCTCTACCTGAGGCTGAACGGCGCCATCGACACCTTCGACGCCAAGGGCCTGTCCCGGAGCCGCCCCCAGGCCGCCTCCCGGGGCGAGAACATCCTGGTCATCGGCTCCGACGCGCGCACCGGCGGCAACAGCGCGCTCGGCGGCGGCGACCAGGGCGACGTCGGCCGGTCCGACACCGCCTTCCTGCTGCACGTCTACGCCGGTCGTGAGCGCGCCGTGGCCGTGTCCATCCCCCGGGACACCCTGGTGACCGTCCCCCCGTGCCTGCTGCCCGACGGCACCTGGACCGACCCCAGCCCGGACACCATGTTCAACGCGGCGTTCTCCGTGGGCGGGTCGGAGAAGGGCAATCCGGCCTGCACCGTGAACACCGTCGAGCACCTCACCGGCCTGCGCGTCGACCACACCGTCGTCGTCGACTTCACCGGCTTCGCGGCCCTGACCGGCGCGGTCGGCGGGGTCACCGTGTGCCTGCCGAACGACGTGTACGAGGGGGACCTCAACCCGCACCGGGCCGACCGGGGGCGGCTGCTGTTCCCGGAGGGCGAGCAGACCGTCTCGGGGCAGCGGGCGCTGGACTACGTGCGCATCCGGCACGGCATCGGCGACGGCTCCGACATCGGCCGCATCAAGCGCCAGCAGGCGTTCGTCGCCGCCCTGCTCAAGAAGGTGCGCGCCGACGGTCTGACGCCGGGCAGGCTGCTGCCGCTCGCGGAGGCGGCGACGGAGTCGCTCAGCGTCGACCCCGGCCTGGGCTCGGCGGACAAGCTGCTCTCCTTCGCCCTGTCGCTGAGGAACATCGACCTGGGCAACACCACGTTCGTCACGATCCCCTGGCGCTACGCCGGTTCCCGCGTCGCCGTCGTCGAACCGGACGCCTCCCGGCTGTGGGCCGCGCTCAGGGCCGACCGGCCCCTGAACGCGGGGGACGCCGGGAAGGGCGCGGCGCCGTCGGCCACTCCCGGGCCCGGCGCGAGCACCCCGGGCGAGAGCGTCGCGGTGGGCGTCCGCAACGGCACCACCCGGCCGGGACTGGCGTCGGAGGCCGCGGCGTTCCTCACCGGGCGGGGCTTCACCGTCACCGGCGTCGGCGACGCCGAACGCCAGGACCACGCGGCCACGGTCGTGCGGCACGGTCCGGGGCTGCGGGAGCGGGCGGAGGCGGTCGCCGCGCTGTTCCCCGGGGCCGAGCTGGAATCCGTCCCGGAGGCGGTCGTCACCCTCGTCCTCGGACAGTCCTACACACCCCCGGACGACCCGGGCGGGGCGTCACCGGCCCCGGATCAGGACACCGCTCCCGGCCACGCCGGGGGCCGGGACCAGGACCCGGTGGCCGTTCCGTCCTCGGTGACGGCGGACGCGCGGTCGGGGGACGCCTCCCCGTGCTCCGACCTGACCTACGGCACCGGCGGGTAAGCGGGGCCGGTGCACCGGCGGGGGCGGCCCCGGGCCGTGCGGAGCACGGCGGTGCTGCCGGGCGCCCCGGCCGGTCTCCGCCCGTGACCGGGCCGGGCGGCGCCGGGGTTCCCCGGCTCCCGGGCACACTCCCGGCGCACCACGGCCGCGCCGCCCTCCGTCCGCCGTCCGCCTCCCGCTGTCCGCCGCCTCCCGCCCGGCCGGCCCCGGCCTACGCGCGCGTCCCGCCCGGGGCACGGCGGCGTTCGTAGCGCATCCGGGCGGCCAGCAGTCCGGCGGCGTAGAGCACCAGGACCGCGCCGAGCAGCAGGTAGTACTGGACGGGCAGCGCGGTCAGCCCGAGGACCGGGCCGAGCGGTGAGGGCGGCAGGGCCAGGCCGATCGCGGCCAGGGCGCCCGCCGCCCAGGCCACCGGGCCGGGGCGGTGGCCCCGGGTGGTACGGGCGCCGAGCCGCAGGATCAGCATGACCAGGGCCTGGGTGAGCAGGTTCTCCGTGAACCACCCGGAGTGGAAGACCGCCTCGTCGTCGCCCGTCCCGGGGCCGTACAGGGAGAGGGCGAGGACGCCGAAGGTGGCGAGGTCGGCGACGGCGTTGAGCAGCCCGAAGCGGGTGATGAAGCCGAGCAGCGCGCGGGGGCGCAGATCGGCCGGGCGGCGCAGCACGGAGGGGTGCGGGCGGTCGAAGGCGAAGGCGAGCTGGGCCGCGTCGAAGCAGAGGTTCTGGGCGAGCACCTGGACCGGGAGCATCGGCAGGAAGGGCAGCAGGAGCCCGGCGCAGAGCATCGCGAGGACGTTGCCCAGGTTCGAGGACAGGGTGACCCGCAGGTAGGAGACGATGTTGCCGCCCGCGTGCCGGCCCGCCCCGATGGCGTGCGTGATCGCGGTGAGGTCCTTGTCGGCGAGCACCACGTCGGCGCCCTCCCGGGCCACGTCGGTGGCGGCGCGCGGGGCGATGCCGACGTCGGCGGCGCGCAGGGCGGGCAGGTCGTTGACGCCGTCGCCGAGGAAGCCGACGGTGTGCCCGCCGTCGCGCAGGGCGGCGGTGACCCGGGCCTTGTGCTCGGGGGTGCAGCGGGCGAAGACGGTGGTCCGGTGGACGAGGGCGGCCAGTCCGGCGTCGGGGACGGCGTCGATGCGGTCGGCGGTGAGGACGCCGTCGTCGGGGACGGGGATGCCGAGGTCGGCGCAGGCGCGCAGGGCGGTGCCCGGGTGGTCGCCGGTGAGGACCTTGACGGCGACGCCCCGGTCGGCGAGGACGCCCAGGGCCTCGGCGGCGGTGGGGGCGAGTGCGTCGCGCAGGGTGATCAGCCCGCGCGGGGTCAGTCCGCGGACGTCGGCGGGAAGGGGGCCGCCGCCGCGGCCGGGGCGCTCGGCGGTGGCGACCGCGAGGACCCGCAGCCCGGCGGCGGCGTGTCCGGCGGCGGCGGCCCGCAGCCGCTCCCGTTCGCCGTCGTCGGGCGCGCAGCGGTCCAGCACCTCCTCGACGGCGCCCTTGACGACCAGGGTGTGGGTGCCGAGGCGGCCGGGGGTGCTCAGCACGGCGGTGGACAGGCGGCGCGCCGGGTCGAAGGGGAGGGCGGCGATCCCGTCGTGGGTCCGGAGGGCGTCGGGGCCGGCGGCGGCCAGGAGCGCCTCGTCCAGCGCGTCCGGCGCGGGCAGGTCGGCGAGCTGGAGGGTCCACCAGGCGTTGGCGGCGGCCCAACGCAGCACCTCCGGGTCGTCGTGGCCGTCGGTGTCCAGGGCCCGTTCGACGACCGGACGGTCCTGGGTGAGGGTGCCGGTCTTGTCCACGCACAGGACGTCGACGGCGCCGAGGTCGTGCAGGGCGGGCAGCCGCTTGACGATCACGCCGTGGGCGCGCGCGAGCAGGGCGGCGCCCCGGGCGAGGCAGCCGGTGACGATGACCGGCAGCATCTCGGGGGTCAGCCCGACGGCCACGGCGACGGCGAACGGCAGCGTCTCCAGCCCCCGGCCGCGCAGGGCGGCGTTGGCCATCAGCACCAGCGGGGGTGTGAGCAGCATGAACCGGATGAGGATCCAGGCGATGCCGTGCACGGAGCGGTCGAAGGCGCTCGCCTCCCGGTGCCCCCCGGCACGCGCGAGGGCCGCGGCGAACCGGGCCCGCGCCCCGGTGGCGACGACGACCGCGGTGGCGCTGCCGGAGGCGACGCTGCTGCCCTGGAAACAGAGCTCCGGCCGGTCGGACACGCTCCCCTCGGCACCGCCGGGCGCGTCGAGGGCGGTCTTGGCGACGGGCGCGGACTCGCCGGTGAGGGCGGCCTGGTGGACGCTGAACCCGGTGGCGCGCAGCAGCCGGACGTCGGCCGGCACCAGGTCGCCCGCGCCGAGGCGGACGACGTCGCCGGGGACGAGTTCGGCCACCGGCACCTCGCGGGCGGCCGGTGCTGCGTCCTCGTCGGCGCGGCGCAGCACGGTGGCGGTGCTGGCGACCAGATCGCGCAGCCCCGCCGTGGACCGGTCTGCGCGGTGCTCGCCGGAGGCGCGCAGGGCGCAGCTCACGGTCACCAGAACGAGGGTGACGAGGGCGGTGCCCCAGGAGGCGACGGCGGCCGAGACCAGGCCGAGGCAGAGCAGGACCGCGGTGAAGGGGTCGCGCAGGCTGCGGGCGAACAGCAGCGGCCAGGAGGCGTCCCGCCGGGAGGGGAGGGTGTTCTCGCCCAGCCGGGCCAGGCGTTCCCCGGCCTCGGCCCGGGTCAGGCCGCGTGGACCGGTCTCCAGCCCGCGCAGCACCTCCAGCACGGTGGGGGCCCCGGCGCCGGGCGGTGCCTGCCGCCCGCCCGGGAGCGTCCCGGTGGCCTGGTCCGGGACCGGGGTGCCCTCAGGCACCGGTCCCGCGCAGCCGCCGCACGGGGGCGGCGGTCCGCCGGTCGTGGGCGGCGAGGCCGCGGGCGGTGAGCTGCCCGACCATCACCCGGACCACGGTCACGACGTCGGGGTCGTCGACGTAGTAGACCTGCCGGCGGCCCTCGCGGCGGGCGCGGACGAGTCCGGCGAGCTTCAGCTTGGCGAGGTGCTGGCTGACCGCGGGCAGGGCGCCGCCGACCCGGTCGGCGAGATGGGTGACGTCGCTCTCGCCCTGGGCGAGGGCCCACATGATGTGCAGCCGGGCCGAGGAGGCGAGCAGGCCGAAGGCCGCCGCCGCCTCTTCCAGTACCTCCGCGGGCGGGTCCTCCAAGCCACCAGAGTCTGCCGCCACGCTTGTCTCCCGTCCCACCCTGCTCACCTCTGCCGCTGTGCGCGGCCCAGTGTAGGCGGTGCCCCGCGGAACGCCGGGCGGACGGGAGCGGAGGTGAGGCGCGGGGAGCGGACGGGCGGGGCCGACCCGGGGCTCCGCCCGTCCGCTCCCCGGGCCGCTGGGCGCCGGCCCTCCCGGAGTCCGGGGTGTTCCTCACGGCTCCCCCGGCACCCCCGGTACCCCTCGTTCCCCCGGCTCCCGGTGGTCCCGGTGGTCCCGGAGACCACGTCCCCGTTCCGGAGCCCGAGCGGTCCGGTGCCCCGGCAGGCCGGCGCTCCGGCAGGCCGGCAGTCCGGTGCGGCGACCGTCGCCGGACCGGCGGTCGCCCCCGTCGTCCGGTCCGGTGGCCCCGTGACTACGGCTGCGGAAGGCCGCGGTGGTACGTGAGACCCGGGCGGCCGGAGAGCCGGGTCCCGCCGGTGACGGTGAACCCCGCGCGGGCCGGTACGGCCCGGGACGCCGCGTTGTCGAGCGTGGTGGCGGCGCGCAGGGCGGTCAGCCCGTAGTCGTCGCCCGCGAGGCGGCACACGTCCCGAACGGCCGCCGTGGCGAGCCCCCGGCCCGCCGCCCGCTCGGCGATCCGGTACCCGAGTTCGGCGCCGCCGTCCGCCACGTCCACCAGGTTGACCCGGCCCAGGACCTCGCCCGTGGTGTCGACCAGCACGTGGAATCAGCAGACCCCGGCCTCCTGCCCGGCCGGCAGGTCACCGAGCAGCTCGTCGAACCGGGCGAAGTACTCCTCGCCCCGGTCGGGGACGGACGCCGCGAAGTAGGTCCGGTTCTCGCGCTCGAAGGCGAGGACGGCGGGGGCGTGGTCCGGACGGAGGAGTCGTAGCTCGGGCATGGGGCGGAAGGTATGCGGCCGGGCCGCCCTCCCGCCGGGCGGTATCGGCCGGAGCCCCTCCCCGGGCCGTCCCGGCGTCGGCGCCGACGGGCCGTCCCGCGGCCGGACGGCCCGCTCCCGGCCGGCCCGGGCGCCGGTTCGGCCCGGTCCCCGCCGACCCCGCGGCACACCGCCCCGGGCGCCCGACACCTCGGCCCGGAAAGGGAGTTGACCGGAACCGGCGGTACCCGGACCTCTCCGCCCGCTCCCGGCGCCCGCGGCAGCCGCCGGAGGGCCCGGTCCGCGCGGGCGCCGGGGCGGGACCGGCCGACCTCCCTCCTCCGCGCGGGCGGGCCGTGGCTAGGCTGCACGGACATGTGATCGGGAACGGGTGGTGGGGGCCATGGGCGGAACGGACGGCGACAGGCGTCTTCGGCGGGCGGAACTGGGCAGGGCGGCGGTCACGGTGGCCGCCGCGGAGGTGGCGGTCGTCGGCGCGTGCCTCCAGGCGTCCCTGCCCTGGTGGGCAGTGGTGGGCGCGGCCCTGGTGGTGGCCGGTCCCGCCGGCTGGACGGGGCTGAGGATCGGCCGTCGCGCGGGGGTGCGCGCCCGGTCCCTGGAGCAGGGCGAGACGGTCCTCGGTACGTACACGGTCCGGCCGCCGTACACCGAGCACACCCCGCCCGCCGCCCACGAGGGCCCGCGGTACCAGTTGATGGCGACCAGCCTCGGCCTGAGGATGTGGGAGCGCTCCGTCCTGCTGTGGTGGCACCCCTGGCCGGAACTGCGCGTCCTCACCGACGGCCCGCGCCTGCGCGTCCACCACGGCGGTGAGGAGATCGCGGCCATGCTGCTGGAGCCGCCGACAGCGGCTCGGGAGATACGGCTCATCGCCGAGCGGCGCACGACGCGCTGAGCACGGGCGGCGGCCCCGGCCTTGGTTCCGGCCTCGGCGTCGGGCTGGCCCCGGCCTCGGCTCCGGCAGGTCGGGATGTGCGCTGTCCCTCCCGCCACCGGCCCGTCGTCCCCGTCCCCTCACGGGCGGCCTCCCGCGCGCCCGGCGCCGCCGTCCCGGACCCCGTCGGCCCTGCCTCTGGCGGGCGATCTTCGGGGCGCCGGGCGGGGCACCGGCGCGTTCCTCCCGCTCACGCGCGGCGGGCGGCGGCAAGCTGGGCACGTGAACGGAACGGAAGACGGCTCCGAGGGTCTGCGGCTGGCCTCGGCGCGCGGTCGCTGGGTGCTGGCCTGTGTCGTGCTCGCGTCCGGAATGGCCATGCTCGACGGGACGGTCGTCAACGTGGCCCTCCCCCGGATGGGCCGCGATCTGGGGGCGTCGCTGTCCGTGCTCCAGTGGGTCGTCAACGCCTACATGCTGACGCTCTCCTCGCTGATCCTCTGGGGCGGCGCGCTCGGCGACCGGCTGGGCCGGCGGCGGACACTGGTGCTGGGGGCCGCCTGGTTCGCCGGGGCCTCGGCGCTGTGCGGTCTCGCGCCCGACGAGTACGTCCTCATCGCCGCCCGCGCGCTGCAGGGCGTGGGCGGCGCGCTGCTCACCCCGGGCTCGCTGGCACTGGTGCGGGCCTCCTTCCACCCCGACGACCAGTCGCGCGCGGTGGGGGCCTGGTCCGGTCTGACCGGGGTGGCGGGCGCGCTGGGCCCGTTCCTCGGTGGCTGGCTGATCGACGGCCCGGGGTGGCGGTGGATCTTCCTGATCAACGTGCCGATCGCGGTGGCCGTCGTGGCCACCGCCCTCGTCTTCGTCCCGGAGAGCCGTGATCCCTCGGCCGCCGGGCGTCCGTTCGACACGCTCGGCGCGTGTCTGGCGGCGGTGGCGCTCGGCGGTGTGAGCTACGCGCTGATCAGCGCCTCGCCGGGCGGTTCCGCGGTGCGGGTCGCCGTACCGGCGGTGGTCGCCGTGGCCGCGGGGGCGGCGTTCCTGACCGTGGAGCGCCGGTCGGCGAACCCGATGATGCCGTTGTCGCTCTTCTCCTCACGGCTGTTCTCGGCCACCAACGGCATGACGCTGTACCTGTACGCGGCCATCGGCGGCATCCTGTTCCTGCTGCCCGTCCAGCTCCAGATCGCGCTCGGGTACGACGCGCTGCAGGCCGGGCTGGCCACCCTGCCGATCACCCTGCTGATGCTGCTGCTCTCCGCCCGCGCGGGCGCCCTGGCCAAGCGGGTGGGCCCGGCGCCTCCCCTGATCGCGGGGCCCCTGGTGGCCGCGGGCGGCGCGCTGCTCCTGCTGCGCGTCGGACCGCACTCCGCGTACCTCCCGGACATCCTCCCGCCGGTCCTGGTGATGGGCCTGGGCATGAGCCTGTTCGTCGCGCCGCTGACGGCGACCGTACTGGCCTCGGTCGACTCCGGGCACGCGGGACTGGCGAGCGGGGTCAACAACACCGCGGCACGCGTGGCCCAGCTCCTGATCGTGGCCGCGCTGCCGTTGCTGGTGGGGCTGTCGGGGGACGCGTACACCTCCGGCGCCGCGGTCGACCGGTCCTTCCACCGGGCCGCCGTCGTCACCGCCGTCCTGTTCCTCGCCGCCTCGGTGACGGCGGTGGTGTTCGTCCGTCCCCGGCGCGTCCGCCGCCGCGTGGTGGAGGCCCCGAGCCCGCTGTGCCGTTCCCATCTCTCCCTGAACTGCCCGCCGCTGGAGCCCGGCCCCGGGGAGGCCGCGTCGCGGGAGGGGGACGCCGGCGACGGCACCGGGGCCCGGGGGGTGGCGCGGCCATGAGATCGTCGTGCCGTGGACGAGACGTGGGTGGTCCGGGACGACGGCGATGGCCCCGTGGCCCCGGAGAAGGTGCGGGAGGTCCTGCGGGCGCGGATCGGCGGGGAGCGGCTGGAGACCTGGCTGACCGCTTCGTCGGGGCGTTCGCTGGCCTTCGTGACCAACGGTGAGCGGGCCGTGGTGATGCTGCTCGCCGGGGAGGGCGATCCCGGCGAGCACGCCGTGGACCCGGGTGCCGGTGGCTGGAGCGACGGGTTCGTCCTCGCGAACGGGCAGGACGACGAGTACCCGGACGAGGACACCGTGCCGCTCGACGAGGCGTACGGGATCGTGGAGCACCTCGTCCGTACGGGCCACTGGCCGGCGGACGCCCGCTGGGTGTCGGATCGCTGAGCCGACCGCCACGGGGCGGGGCCGGCCGCGCGGCGGTCCCCGGCGGCCGGTCCGGCGCGACGGGCACGCGGGGCGCGGATGCCACGGGCACGCGTCCGGGCCCGTCATCCCCGGTCAGTCGGACGAGGCGGGCCGGTGGACGGTGCGGCCGGGGGCCGGTCGCTCGGGCGGACTTCGACAGGAGTCGAGCCACTTACCCTGGAGGGCGTGCACGCCATCCCGGGTGTCCTGGAGGCCCCGGACCCGCCGCGGCGCGCACCGCCGGTTCGCGCCGCCCGCCCGCACCGCCGACCCGGACCGCCGGTGCGCGCCGCAGCGGGTCGCGGGCCGCTCCACGCGCCCCGGAGCCGCCCGTACGGCCGTCGCGCTCCGGGTCTCACACGTGTCAACCGCCCCTGATGTGAACAGGGTTGGTCCGTCATGCGATCCCCGGTTGACGAGCGGCCGGATCTCCTGCTCAATTGACCGCATGAATGCCGAGCAGCACCTGGTCACCCGTGACCACATCGACTTCGGTCGCGTGTGGTCCGCCTCGTGTTGCCGCTGAACCGGCAGCGGGCCGCCTGACCGGCCCGCCCCTCCCTCGGCGTCCGGGCCCCGAGCCCGCACCCGCCCTCCCGGCTCCGCACAGCCCCCGCCGACCTCCGCGGTCGCAGCGCGGGGCGGAGGCCCTGAGCCCGGACGCGCGGCGCGGCACCTCTGAACTCCGGTGTTCCGCCGTTCAGTTGAGGACACCCCGCCGCACCCGCACCCCCGCATCCCCGCACCCGGGACCCGTCGTTCCCCGGGACGCCGGGCCGCTTCCCCGTTCCGCCACCGTTCCGCCACCGTGCCGTCCGCCCGCCCGTCCGGGCACGGCTCCCATGACCTCACGAAGGGCCAACTCCCGTGCCAGTGGAATTCCTGGGCATCGCCGCCACCCACGACGGCTCCGAGACCACCCCGCGCTCCGGCGCCGCCTTCGACAAGGAGTACACGCTGCGGCTGGCCCGGGCGCACGAGGACCACGGGTGGGACCGGGTGCTGTTCGCCTACGGTTCCGGTTCGCCCGATCCCGCCCAGGCCGCCGCGTTCGTCGCCGGACGGCTGGACCGGCTCCAACTCCTGCTCGCCCACCGCCCGAACGTCTCCCACCCGACCTTCGCCGCGAAGACCTTCGCCACCCTCGACCGGATCAGCGACGGCCGGCTGACGGTGCACTTCATCACCGGCGGCAACGACCACGAGCAGGGCCGCGAGGGCGACACCCTCGGCAAGGACGCGCGCTACTCCCGCACCCTGGAGTACATCCGGATCGTGAAGCGGATCTGGACCAGCACCGAACCCTTCGACCACGAGGGCGAGCACTACCGCTTCCACGACTTCGTCAGCGATGTGCGCCCCGCCCAACAGCCGCGCCCGAAGGTGTCGTTCGGCGGCTCCTCACCGGCCGCCCACGCCGCCGGGGCGGCCGAGGCGGACATCTACTGCCTGTGGGGGGAGCCGCTGGAGCGGACCGCCGAGCAGATCGGGCGGGTGCGGGCCGCCGCCAAGGAGGCGGGACGCACCGATGTGCCGCGCATCCAGGTGGCGTTCCGCCCGATCATCGCCCCCACCGAGGAACTGGCCTGGGAGAAGGCCCACCGCACGCTCGGCGCCATCCGGAGGCGGCGCGAGGCCCTGCCGGCACGCAGCCGCGGCGGCGCCCCCGAGAACACCGGTTCACGACGGCTGGTCGCCATCGCGGAAGCGGGCGAGCGCTACGACCGCGCCCTGTGGACCCCGACCGCCGCCGCCACCGGCGGCGCCGGCAACTCCAACGCCCTGGTCGGCACCCCGGAGACGGTCGCGCAGGCCCTGCTGGACTACTACGACCTCGGCGTCGACATCCTCTCCGCCCGGGGCTACGACCTGCTGGACGACGCCGTCGACTTCGGCCGGCACGTGATCCCCCTGGTGCGCGAGGAGGTCGCCAGGCGCGACGCCGAGCGAGCGGCCCGGGCGGCGCACACCCCCGCGGCGGTGGGCCGGTGACCCCGGTGGCGCGGCCGCCGTCCCCGACGGCCGGGCCGGAGGTCGTCCATGTGCCGGTCTCCGACCCGAGGGTCGGGCCCCTGCTGCGGGAACTCGGCCGCGAGTACACCGAGCGGTACGGCCCCCAGGCCCGCGCCGAGATCGCCCGCTACCCCGACGAGGAGTTCACCCCGGCGTACGGAGGGCTGCTGCTCCTGCTGCTGGAGGACGGCGAGCCGGTGGCGGGCGGGGCCTTCCGCCGCTACGACGCGACCACGGCCGAACTGAAGCGGATCTGGACGCACTCGGCCCACCGGCGGCGCGGACTGGCCCGCCACGTGGTGGCCGCGCTGGAACGGGAGGCGGCCGCGCGCGGCTACCGGCGGATCTACCTGACCACCGGGCCCCGTCAGCCCGAGGCCCGGGGACTGTACCTGGCCACGGGCTACACCCCGCTGTTCGACACGGAGGCCGCGCCGGGGACCGTCGACCCGGTCCCCTTCGAGAAGCACCTGCCGGCGGATCCCGGAGCGGCGCCCGGCCGGCCCGCGCGGGACCGGTTCACCCATGTACGTGCCAGAGACGAGCAGGAACGACACGATGACCTCCACCGCTGACGCCGCACCACCGGGCGCCCTCACCAACGCCGCCGACCCGCCCCCCGCGAAGGACCCGGACGTCCTCGGGGCCGTCCCCGTCCGCCACTACGCCCGCTGGGCGGCGGCCGTCGCCGTGGCCGTACTGGCCGCCCAGTTCGTCCACGGGCTGGTCACCAACCCCGTCTGGGAATGGGGCGTCTTCCGCGACTACGTCCTGTCGGAGACGATCGTCCAGGCGGTCTGGGTGACCCTCCAGCTCACCGCGTACGCCACGGTGCTGGGCTTCCTGCTGGGGACCGTGCTGGCGTTCATGCGGCTGTCGCGCAGTCCGGTGCTGCGGACCGTCGCCCGGGCCTACATCTGGATCTTCCGGTCCATCCCGATGATCGTCCAGTTGGTGTTCTGGTTCAATCTGAGCGCGCTGTACCGGGAGCTGGGGGTCGGCGTGCCCTTCGGGCCGGTGTTCTGGTCCGTCGACAGCAACAGCCTGATCGGCACCATCGGGGCCGCCGTGATCGGCCTGACCCTCCATCAGGCCGCCTACGCCGCCGAGATCGTCCGGGGCGGTGTGCTCTCCGTCGACCCCGGGCAGCTGGAGGCCGCGGCGGCGCTGGGGGTCCCCCGGCTGCGGCAGATCCGCCGGATCGTGCTGCCCCAGGCCATGCGGGCGATCCTGCCCACGGCGGGCAACGAGATCATCGGCCTGCTCAAGGGCACCTCGGTGGTCTACGTGATGTCCATCGGCGAGCTGTTCTACCAGGTGCAGGTGATCTACGGCCGCAACGGGCGGGTGGTACCGCTGCTGCTGGTCGCCACCGCCTGGTACGTGGTGCTGACCTCGCTGCTGTCGGTCGCCCAGTACTACGTGGAGCGCCGCTACGCGCGGGGCACCGACCGCACCCCGCCGCCCTCCCCCCTGGGACGCGCCCGCGGCCTGGTACGCGGCCCGCGCGCGGCGGCCGTCCGGACCGCCCCGTCCGTGAAGGCCGCCGTCCACCGGGAGGCGTCCGATGGCTGAGGTCATGGTGGAGGTCCGCGACGTCCACAAGAGCTACGGCGCGACGAAGGTGCTGCGGGGCGTCGACCTGACGGTCCGCGCCGGTGAGGTGACCGTCGTCCTCGGCCCGTCCGGGTCGGGCAAGTCCACGCTGCTGCGCACGGTCAACCGCCTGGAGCGGCCGGACAGCGGCTGGGTGGCGGTCGACGGCGAGCTGATCGGGTACCGCCGCGCGGGCGGCCGGCTGTACGAGCTGAGGGAGCGGGACATCCTGAAGCAGCGCACCCACATCGGGTTCGTCTTCCAGGACTTCCACCTCTTCCCGCACCTGACCGTGCTGGACAACCTCGTCGAGGCGCCCGTCTCCGCACTGCGCCGCCGCCGCACCGAGGTGGCGGCGGAGGCCCTCCGGTTGCTGGAGCGGGTCGGCCTCGCCGACCGGGCGGACGCCTATCCGCGCCGGCTCTCGGGCGGCCAGCAGCAGCGGGTGGCCATCGCCCGCGCGCTGGCCCTGCGGCCGAAGGTGCTGCTCTTCGACGAGCCCACCTCGGCGCTCGACCCGGAACTCGTCGGCGAGGTCCTCGACGTCATCAGGGACCTGGCCCGCTCCGGAACCACCATGATCGTCGTGACCCACGAGATCGGCTTCGCCCGCGAGGCCGCCGACACCGTGGTGTTCATGGACGGCGGCACCGTGGTGGAGCAGGGGCCGCCGTCGGACGTCCTGGACCGTCCGCGCCACGAGCGCACCCGCGCCTTCCTCGCCAAGGTCCTCTGACCACCGCCGCCCTCCCCTCCCCGTTCCACCCGCTCACGCAAGGAGAACCACCATGCCCACCCGCCCCGCCCGCCGCACCGCCGCGGTCGCCCTCGGCCTCGCCTCGGCCCTCGTCCTCGCCGCCTGCGGCAACCCCTCCGACGGGGCCACGACCGGGGCGGCGGCCACCGGGGGCGCCGCGGCCCGGGCCAACACGGGCCCCGACCAGAAGCGCGTCACCACGCCCGCGGTCGAGTCCATCGCCGCCGAGGTCCCCGAGGCCATCCGGCGAAGAGGCACCCTGGAGATCGTCAACTCCCCCGGCTCCGCCGGACCGCTCACCTTCTACGCCGACGACAACAAGACCGTGATCGGTGTCGAGACCGACCTCGCGCACCTCGTCGCGGGCGTCCTCGGACTCGAACCGCGCGTCCACCCCGCCTCCTGGGAGAACATGTTCGTCGGCCTGGACAGCGGCAAGTTCGACGTCGGTTTCGGCAACATCACCGTCACCGAGGAGCGCAAGGACAAGTACGACTTCGCCTCCTACCGCGAGGACCACCTCGCCTTCCAGGCGAAGAGGGGCAGCCGTCTGAAGGTCACCGGGCCCGCGGACGTGGCCGGCAGGACGGTCGCGGTGAGCAGCGGCACCAACCAGGAGAAGCTGCTCGTCGAGTGGAGCGAGGAGAACGTGCGGGCCGGGCGCGCTCCGGTGGACATCAAGTACTTCCAGCACGAGAGCGACACCTACCTCGCGCTGCGGTCCGGCCGGATCGACCTGCACCTCGGCCCCTACCCGACCGCCGCCTACCGCGCGGCCACCACGGGCGACACGGAGGTCGTCGGCACGTACTCCGGCGGCGGCGCCACCCTCCAGGGCCTCATCGCGGCCACCACCAAGAAGGACAACGGCCTGGTCAAGGCGCTCGCCGACGCCCTCGACGAGATCATCGGCAACGGCACGTACGCCAAGGTGCTGACGCGCTGGAGCCTGACCGGCGAGTCCGTGGCGAAGTCGGAGATCAACCCGCCGGGCCTGCCCCGGACCAACAAGTAGCGTCCGCCCGGGAGGGAACCGGTGTCCCGGGGGCGGCGCGGTGCCGCCCCCGGAGCCGCCCGTCGCGGCGGGACCCGGCCGGACCGGGGAGACCCGCTTGTAGGCGAGTCGGGTGGGAACGCGTCGGGTCCGGTGGCGGCGGCCGTCCCACCGGGACGGCGGCCTTGCAGGGGTGTGCGGGGTCGGCCAGGATGGCGACGCTCCCGGCCGCCGTTCCGGTTCACCGTCGCGGACCGGCCCCGCTCCCGGCCGAGGCGTCCCCGCGGCACGCCCGCGGACCGGCGTGCCCGTCGGCCCGGCGGTCCGCCGCCGACCGGCCCCGGTCCCGGTCGGCGGGGCGCGGACGGGCGCCGTTCCCGCGCGGTCATGTTCCGGCTCCACGGAGGTGCTCATGCGTCGTCGTACCGCTGCCGCCCTGGCCCTGCTGCTCGCCTGTCCGGGGGCCCTGTTACCGGCCGGGGCCGCGTCCGCCGCCCCGGGCGCCCCGTTCCGGCTGCCCTATCCCGCCGGATCGGCGTACACGATCACCCAGACGCCGGGCAGCGGCTACTCGCACAACGACGCCTACAACCGCCACGCCGTCGACTTCGCGCTCCCCAGCGGCACTCCGGTGGTCGCCTCCGCCGCGGGCACCGTCCGCTTCGAGGGGTGGTCGGCCGGCGGCGGGATCATGGCGCTCATCGACCACGGCGGCAATCGGTGCAGCCAGTACGCGCACCTCGGTTCCACGATCGTCGACGCCGGGAACACGGTGGCGCGCGGGCAGCGGATCGGCACGTCCGGGGCGACCGGCAACGCCACCGGTCCCCATCTGCACTGGAACATCGTGTACTGCGACAGCCAGCTCAGCCGGGAGATCCCCGACTCGGTCGAGACGGGGACCGCCTACCCGACGGGGTACGCGCCGGTGAGCCAGAACAGCGGACAGGTGCTGCGGCCCGACGGCGAGCGGGTGTCCGACTTCAGCGGTGACGGCGCCGCAGACGTCCTGGGCGTCGACGCCTCGGGAAACCTCCTGTACTACCCCAACAACGGCTACCGGCTCTCCCCGCCCACCCGGATCGGCCACGGCTGGAACACCTTCCAGCACGTCATGGCCGCCGACTTCAGCGGCGACGGCGCCGCCGACATCCTCGGCGTCGACGCCTCGGGAAACCTCCTGTACTACCCCAACAACGGCTACCGGCTCTCCCCGCCCACCCGGATCGGCCACGGCTGGAACACCTTCCAG
>NZ_JBVKAT010000011.1:0-63581 GCF_055598485.1 Streptomyces sp. NPDC107521 | reverse complement strand
CAGCACGTCATGGCCGCCGACTTCAGCGGCGACGGCGCCGCCGACATCCTCGGCGTCGACGCCGCCGGAGACCTGCTGTACTACCCGCACAACGGCAACGGTCTGAGCAGCCCGGTGAAGATCGGCCACGGCTGGGGCACCTTCCAGCACGTCATGGCCGCGGACTTCAGCGGGGACGGCAAGGCGGACGTCCTGGGCGTCGACGCCGCCGGCAACCTCCTGTACTACCCGCACGTCGGGAGCGGTCTGGGCAGCCCCGTGAAGATCGGCACCGGCTGGGGCGCCTTCCCGCACGTCATGGCGTCGGACTTCAGCGGCGACGGCAAGGCCGACGTCCTCGGCGTCGACGCCGCCGGAGACCTGCTGTACTACCCGCACAACGGCAACGGTCTGAGCAGCCCCGTGAAGATCGGCCACGGCTGGGGCGCGTTCCGGTTCGTCCTCTGACACCCCTGGCCCCCCTTCCGGTCCGCCCCGCGCCCGGCACCTCCCCCGTCCGCGCCCCGCGGGTCCGTCCTGCGGGGCCCGGCCGTGCGCCGTACGGCGGCCGGCCGACCGGCCGCGGGAGCGGAACGGAACGGTCCCCCGGAGATCGCGCCGTACGGCACCGGAATCGTGGTACGGCTGGTGTGAAGCCACCGGCGGACGGGCAGGGCTTGACCGAGTCGGCGGGCACGGGTGCGGTACGGCGGGTCCTCCGATGCCCATGGGGCGCCGGGCGAGCCGACCGGCACGGCGGTGGACGGGGAGGGGGACGACGGTGACCGGCGAACGCCTCCCGTCGTCCGGGAAGAGGGCGCGCATGAGGCACTTCCGGCTCCTCGTACTCGGCAACGGCGTCTCCGCGTACGGCAGTTACCTGAACATGGTGGCGCTGAACGTCTTCGTCTACGACGTCACCGGGAGCGCGCTGGCCGCCGGGCTCTTCATGGCCGTGCGGCTGGGCACGAGCGTGGCGGCCGGACTCGTCAGCGGGCGCCTGGTCTCGGCGTACGACCGCAAGCGGCTGATCATCGGCTCCGACCTCTGCCAGGCGGCGGCCCTGCTGGCCCTGCTGCTGGCACCGGAGTCCGGGCGGATCGCGCTGCTGTACGGCCTGGCGGTGGTCACGGGGAGCTGTTCGACGCTCTCCCAGGTGGCCCTGCGCAGCAGCATCCCCGTGATCGTGGGCGCGGAGCACCGTACGCGCGCCAACGGCCTGCTGGTGACGGGGCGTTCGCTGGCGATGATCGCGGGCTTCTCCTCGGCGGGTGTCGTGGTGGCCCAGGTCGGCTACACGGCCGCGTTCGCCCTGGACGCCGCCACCTTCCTGGTGTCCGCGTCGGTGCTGCTGGCGCTGCCGATCCGGACGCGGTCGGCCGGGGGCCCCGGCGAGGGCGGGAAGGACCCGGGGGGCGCGGCGCCCTGGTCGGTGCGGCTGCTGGTGCGATCGGCGCCGGTGCTGACGGCGATGGTCGCGCTGCGGGCGGTGGACGGACTCGGGTCCTCCTCGCACAACGTGGCGCTGCCGGTCTACTCCAGCCTGCTCGACCCGGCGCATCCGGCCACGTTCATCAGCCAGTTCTGGGCGACCTGGGCGGCCGGCAACATCATCGCCCAGCAACTGCTGGCCCGGTACACCGCGCGCACCGGACGCACCCCGGGCGAGCGGGCGTTCGCGATCGGCGCGTGCGTGATGTCCGGGGCGTTCATCGTCGTCTTCGGCGGGCTGCCGACGGCGCCCGCGCTCGCCATGGCCGTGGTCGCCGGGGCCGCCGACGGGATCACCGAGGTGGTCTACGTGTCACGGCTCCAGGCCGTCCCCGACGAGCGGCGCGGACGCCTCTTCGGGCTGTCGGCCTCGGTGGAGAACGCGGGCTTCGGGCTGGGGATGCTGGTCAGCGGTTCGCTGCTGGAGGTCTTCGCGCCGTTCCAGGTGGTGGCGTCCCTGCACGGGCTCGCCATCGTCCTGTGCCTGGCCCTGCTGGTGGTGCTGGTGGTGCGCCGCACCCCCGACCGGCTCGGCGGGCCTCCGCCCGAAGAGGCCCCGGGCACATCCCCGGTGAGGGACGGCGGAGCCGTCCGGGAAGGAGAGGGCTGATGGACGGCGAGGGAGCGGACCCCCGGATAGCGGTGATCGGGACGGCGTTCCGGCTGCCGGGGGCCGACACCCCCGAGGAGCTGTGGCGCCTCGTCCTCGGCGGCGAGGACCGCTTCACCCGGTTCACCCCGGCGGACCTCCGGGCGGCGGGCGTGCCCCGGGAGGAGTACGGGCACGAGGACTTCTCCGGTGCCTCCGCCCTGCTGGACGACATCGCGGGCTTCGACGCCCGGCACTTCGGGATGACCGCCCGGGAGGCGGCACTGACGGACCCCCAGCACCGGCTCTTCCTGGAGTGCGCCCAGCACGCCCTGGAGGACGCCGGGTACCCGGGCGAGCGGGACGGCACCCGGATCGGGGTCTTCGCCAGCACCGGCTACCACCTGTACAGCATGCGGTCCTACCTGATGAACAACGTGCTGCCGCACGAGGAGAGCGCCGACTGGCCCTCGGGCACCCAGGTGATGGTCGGCAACTTCACCGACTTCAACGCCACCCGGGTCGCCTACCGCCTCGATCTCACCGGCCCCGCCGTGAACGTCCAGACCGGCTGCTCCAGTTCACTGGTCGGGGTGCAACTGGCCGCGCAGTCGCTGCTGATGGGCGACTGCGACGTCGCGCTGGCGGGGGCGAGCGCCGTCCACGCCCCGCAGGTCCTCGGCTACCGGCACGCCAAGGGCTCGATCCTCTCCCGGTCGGGCCGGCTGCGCGCCTTCGACGCGGCGGCCGACGGCACCGTCGGGGGCACCGGGGTGGTGGCGGTGGCGCTGAAACGGCTGGGCCGCGCGCTCGCGGACGGCGACACCGTGCACGGTGTGATCCGGGGCTGGGGCGTCGGCAACGACGGCGCGGACAAGCGGACGTACGCCGCGCCCAGCGCGCGGGGCCAGCGGGAGGCCATCCGGCGGGCGCTGGACCACGCGGGCGTCACCGCCGACACCATCGGCTACCTGGAGACCCACGGCACCGGCACCTACAAGGGGGATCCCATCGAACTGGCGGGTGCCCGCGCCGCGTACCGCGAGGACACCGACCGCGCCGGGTACTGCGCGCTGGGCGCGGTCAAGGCCAACATCGGCCACCTGGACGTGGCGTCGGGCCTGGCGGGGCTGGTCAAGGCGTTACTGGTGCTCCGGCACGGGGTGATCCCGCCGGTCGCGGGGTTCACCGCGCCCAACCCCCTGCTGGAGCTGGACGGCAGCCCCTTCTACGTCCCCGACGCCCCGCGCCCGTGGCCCCGCGGTGACGCGCCCCGGCGGGCGGGGCTGACCTCGCTCGGCATCGGCGGCACCAACGTCCATCTGGTCCTGGAGCAGGCACCCGCGCCGGAGCCCCGCCCGGCCCGGCCGGCCGCCCCGCCGGACGTACTGCTGGTGTCGGCCTCCTCCCCCGAGGCGCTCACCGACAACGCCCGTGCGCTGCGGGACACCCTGCGGGCCCGGCCCGACCTGCACCCGGCGGACCTCGCCACGACCACCGCGCTCGGCCGCTCCCACGGCCGCCACCGGATCGCCGTGCGCGGCGCCGGCCCGGCCGCGCTGGCCGACGCCCTGGACGCGCTGCTCCGCGGCCCCGCCCCCCTGACGACGGCGCCGGTGGACGAACCGGCGCTGACCGCCTTCCAGTTCACCGGCCAGGGCTCCCTGCGGGCCGGGGCGGCGGCGGAGTTGTACGAGCGGTTCCCCGCCGTGCGGGAGGTGCTGGACGCCTGCGAGGAGGCGCACCTCGACCGCACCGGCGCCTCACTGCTGACGGGTCTGCTGGACCCGGACGCGCACCCCGGGGCCTGGCCCACCGCGACGGGACAGCCCGCGCTCTACGCGCTCCAGTGCGCGCTGGTCCGGCTCTGGGAGGAGGCGGGCATCACTCCGGCGGCGGTGACCGGGCACAGCGTCGGGGAGTACGCCGCCCTGCACGCCGCCGGGGCACTTCCCCTCCTCGACGGACTCGAACTCCTCGCGGCACGGGGGAGGCTGATGCGCGACCACTGCCCGCCGGGCGCCATGGTCGCGGTCCTCCTCGACCGGGAGGCGGCGCTCGCGCTGGCCGCCTCGGAGCCCGGGATCGAGGCGGCGGTGAGCAACGGCGAGCGCTCACAGGTCCTGGCGGGCCCGGTCGACGCCGTGGAGCGGCTGCTCACCCGGCTCGGCCCGCTGGACGTCCCGCACGAACGGCTCGCGGTGGACCGGGCCTTCCACACGGCGCTGACGGAACCGGTGCTCGACGCGTTCGGCACAGTGCTGGACAAGGCGCCCTTCGCCCCGGTCCGCGTCCCCTTCACCGGCGCCCTGGACGGGGCGACGCGCGCGCCCGGCTGGGTCCCGGACCGGGAGTACCTCCTGCGCCAGGCCCGCGAGCCGGTCCGCTTCGACCGGGCGCTGCGGGGTGTCGCCGACGGACGGCCGGACGCGCTGCTGGAGATCGGCCCGCACACCACGCTCTCCGGCCTGGCCCGGCGCGCCCTGCCCGGGCTGCCGGCGGTCCCGTCCCTGTGCCGGGGCGCGGGGCTCGGCGCCCTCTTCGGCGCGGCGACCGCCCTGCACCTCGCGGGGGCGGACGTGCGGTGGGCGGTGTTCCTGGCCGGCACCGGCGGGCGGCGCGTCCCGCTGCCCGGGTACCGCTTCCAGCACCGGCACCACTGGATCGGGCCCCCGCCCAGGGGGGCGGCGGGGAGCCCCGCGGAGGCGGGCGCGTCGGGTACGGGCACGGACGCGTCGGGCACGGGCGCGTCGGGCACGGGTGCCTCGCCCGGCAGCCCGGCGCCCCGGGAACTCATCTCCGAGGGCCCCGCCCCCGCGCCCCCGGGTCCCGCCGGACCCTCGCCATGGCCCGCCCCGGCCCCGGCCGCCCCTCCCCCGCGTCCCGCGCCGCCCGCGTCCCCTGCCCCGCCCGCGTCCCCCTTTCTGACCCCGCCCCCGCCCCCGCCTGCCGCGGTGCCCGCACCGCCGGTCCCGGCGAGAGAGGAACCCACCATGACGACGGCCAGCACGAGGACAGCCCCGCCCGCGGCGGCCGGGCCCGCGGAGACCGAGGGCCTCCTTCTGGACGGCATCCTGCGGGTGCTCGCCCGGGGCATCGGCGAGGACCCCGCGTCCGTCCCGGCGGACACCCCCTTCTTCGACCTGGGCGCGGACTCGCTGCTCATGATCAATGTGCTGCGGGAGATCGAGGAGGAGCACCGGGTCCGCGTCACGATGCGCGAGCTGTTCGAGGAGACGGGGACCGCGCGGCTGCTGGCCCGGCTGATCGCCTCCCGGTTACCGGAGGGGCCGGGACCGGCACCGGCGCCCGTCGCGGGGCCGGTCCCGGAGGCCCCCGCCCCGGCCCCCGTGGCGACGACCCGGGCGGCGCCCCACTCACCGGGGCCAGCGGCCGTCCCCGCACCCCGGCCCGTCCACCCCCTCCCGGCGGAGCCCGCGCCCCCCGTCGGACCACCCGTCCCCACCGCTCCGGCCCTCCCGCCCGCGGATGCGTCCGACCCGTATGTGACCCGTGCGGAGCTGCGGGAACTGGCACTCCGTGTGCAGCAGTTGTCGCAGATCCAGCTCCAGTTGATGACCCAGCTCACCCAGTTGCTCGCCCTCCAGGGCGCGGCGGCGACGGACCGGCCGCACGACGGGGCGGCCCGGTGACCGCGCCGGGGGACCTCGCCCTCGCCCTGGACCGGGACCTCACGGAGATGGCCGGGCTGGCCCGGCGCATCGGCGAGCAGATCGACGCGGTGCGGGACGCCGGACCGGGCGCCCCGGCGGCGGAGCGGCCGAGGACCCACGGCCCCCGGGTGGAGATCGCCCCCGGCGGCGGCATGGTCCGCGCCGGCTCGCCCCGCGCCCAGCAGGAGCACCTGGACGACCTCGTCCGCCGCTACACCGCCCGCACCGCCGCCTCCAAGCGGCTCGCCGAGCGGCACCGGAGGAGGCTGGCCGACAGCCGGGCGGTGGTCGGCTTCCGCAGGTCGACCAAGGAGATGCTGTACCCGGTGGCGGCGCGCCGGGCGGCCGGGGCCCGGATCGAGGACATCGACGGCAACGCCTACACGGACATCACCATGGGCTTCGGTGTGCTCCTCTTCGGCCACGAGCCGGAGTTCGTCGGCGAGGCCGTGCGCGAGCACCTGTCCCGGGGCATCCGGCTGGGCCCCCGGAGCGCCGAGACCGGCGAGGCGGCCGAGCTGCTGGCCGAGCTGACCGGGCTGGAGCGGGTCGCCTTCGCCAACTCGGGCACGGAGGCGAACGCGGCGGCGATCCGGCTGGCCCGCGCCGCCACCGGACGGGACCGGATCGTCACCTTCGAGGGCGCCTACCACGGCCACGCCGACCAGGTGCTGGGCCGGGTCGCGGGCCGCGGGGCCGCGGCGCGGACGGTGCCCGTCTCCCGGGGCGTCCCGGAGAGCGCCGTGGCCGAGCTGACCGTGCTCACCTACGGCAGCGAGGAGGCGCTGCACGCCATCGAGCGGGACGCCGGGCGGATCGCGGCGGTCGTGGTGGAGCCGGTGCAGAGCCGCAACCCGGCGCTCCGGCCGGTGGAGTTCGTGCGCAGACTGCGCGAACTGACCCGCCGCCACGGCATCGTGCTGCTGTTCGACGAGATGCTGACCGGGTTCCGCCCCGCGCTCCGGGGCGCCCAGGAGCTGTACGGCGTCGTCCCGGACCTCGCCACCTACGGCAAGGTGCTCGGCGGCGGCTTCCCGATCGGCGCCATCGCGGGCCGCGCCGACCTCCTCGACGGCGTGGACGGCGGCCACTGGTCGTACGGCGACGACAGCGTCCCGCCCGCCGACACCACCTTCTTCGGC
This sequence comes from Streptomyces sp. NPDC107521, assembly GCF_055598485.1. Classification (NCBI taxonomy): domain Bacteria; kingdom Bacillati; phylum Actinomycetota; class Actinomycetes; order Kitasatosporales; family Streptomycetaceae; genus Streptomyces; species Streptomyces sp. NPDC107521. The sequence continues at coordinate 56,706 of NZ_JBVKAT010000011.1, read as the reverse complement.
GGCACCTACCTCCAGCACCCCGTCTCCATGACGGCCGCCCGCGCGGTCCTCACCCACCTCAAGGAGCAGGGACCCGATCTCCAGCGAAGGCTCAACTCCCGGACAGAACAGCTCGGTTCGGAACTCAACGAATTCTTCGAGGCCGAGGGCTTCCCACTGCGGACGCGCTGGTTCGGCTCCCAGTTCCGCTTCGAGCACCACGCCGACATGGAGCTGCTCTACTACCACCTGATGCTGCGCGGGGTGCACGTCTGGGAGTGGCGCAACTTCTTCCTGTCCACCGCCCACGGCGACGACGACGTGCGGCGGGTGGCGGAGGCCGTGCGGGGGTCGCTCACGGAGCTGCGGGAGGCCGGGTTCTTCCCGGCCGACCGGCCCGCGCCCGCCGTCGGCGCCGGCCTCCCGCACCGCGCCGGGCCCCAGGACCGGCCCCGCCCCCCGGACCGCGCCGCGCCCGCCGGGCCGGGCGAGCCGGGCGTGCCCCGGACGGTGGCGGCACCGCCCGCACCGCCGGTGACCGCGCCCGCCGCCCCGCGCCGCGCGGACTTCGGGCTCTACTTCTTCGGCGACTACCCCGAGGACGGTGGGGCTCCGCGGGAGGGCCGCTACGAACTCCTCATGGAGGCGGCCCGGTTCGCCGACCGCAACGGCTTCCGGTCGCTGTGGATGCCCGAACGCCACTTCGACTCCTTCGGCGGCCTCTTCCCCAACCCCGCCGTGCTGGCCGCCGCGCTGGCCCGCGAGACGGAGCGCATCCGGCTCAACGCCGGTTCCGTGGTGCTCCCGCTGCACGACCCGGTACGGGTGGCGGAGGAGTGGTCGATGGCCGACAACCTCTCCGGCGGACGGATCGGCCTCGGCGTGGCCCGCGGCTGGAACGCCGATGACTTCGTGTTCTTCCCCGACCGCTTCGCACGCCGCAAGCAGGAGATGTACGACCGGCTGGCGGAGGTGCGGGCGCTGTGGCGGGGCGACGCGCTGCGCCGCACCACCGGGGACGGCGAGCGGGACATCCGGCTCTTCCCCCGCCCGGTGCAGGCCGCGCCGCCCTGCTACACGGCGGTGGTCGGCGACCCGGAGTCGTACGAGCTGGCCGCGCGGCACGACCTGGGCATCGTCACCAACCTGATGACCCAGGACGTCGACCGGCTCCGGGAGAACATCGACCGCTACCGGCGGGCCCGGGCACGCCACGGGCTCGACCCGGCGGCGGGCCGGGTGGCCGTCCTGCTGCACACCTATCTGGGCGCGGACCGCGAGACGGCGCGGGCGGAGGCGTACGAACCGATGGCCCGGTACATGCGGGCGTCGCTCTCGCTGTTCAGCGGGGTCGCCGGCAGCCTCGGCGTCACCACCGGCCCGGGCGCCCTCGGCGAGGACGACCTGGACGTGGTGTTCCGGCGGGCCTACGGGCGCTACTGCGACCGGCGCGCCCTGATCGGCGACGCGGACTCGGCGCTGCCGGTGGTGGAGGCGTTGGCCGACGCGGGTGCCGACGAGATCGTGGCCCTGGTCGACTTCGGGGTCACCGCCGGACAACTGCGGGCCGGACTGCCCCGGTTGGACGCGCTGCGGCGACGGCACGGCGAACGCGCGGCGCCGCCCGCGACCGCGCCGCCGTCCCGGCCCGCCGCCGCGCCGCCGTCCCGGCCCCTCTCCGTCGCCGTGCCCGCGCCGCCGCCCGCCGCCCCCGCGCACGAGCCGGCGCCCGCGCCCCGGGCGGACGCCCCGCTCTCGGCGGGCCAGGAACAGATCCGGTTCCTGGAACAGCTCCTGCCGGGGCGCCCCGCCTACACCGAGATGAAGGCGATCCGGCTGCGCGGTCCGCTCGACACCGGGGCGCTGCACACGGCGCTGCGCGGGCTCGTGGCCCGTCACGAGGGGCTGCGCACCGTCTTCCCGCCGTCGGGCGGGACGGCCGTGCAGCGGGTGCTGGAGAGGGTCGAACCGGACTTCGCGGTGGTGGACGGGACCGTGAGCCCGGGGGCGGCCGTCGACGCGGTGCTGGCGGCGGAGGGCGCCCGGCGCTTCGACCTGGAGCACGGCCCGCTGTTCGTGAGCCGCCTCGTCCGCACCGGCGCCGACGAGCACGTGCTGGTGATGTCCTTCCACCACATCGTGGTGGACGCGGCCTCCGCCGCCGTGCTGACCCGGGACCTCTCCGCCCTCTACCGCGCCGGACGCGACGGCACTCCGCCCGCGCTGCCCGAACCCGTCTGGAGCTACGCGGAGTACGCGCGGGAGCGGTGGGCGGCCGGGGACGGCCCCGGCACCGCGCGGGACCTGGAGCACTGGCGGCGGGTGCTCGGCGGCGAGTTGCCGGTGCTCGGCCTGCCCGCGGACCGGCCCCGGCCGGAGCGGATGACCGCCGCGGGCCGCGCGGTCTTCCGCCGCCTGGGCCCGGAGCTGTCCGCGCGGCTCCGGGAGCTGGGGCGGGACCGGCGCGCCACCCTGTTCATGACCCTGGTGGCCGGATGGGCGGCGATGCTCCACCGGGTCACGGGACAGGAGGACGTGGTCATCGGCGTCCCGGTGTCGGACCGGCCCCGGCGGGCGGCGGAGGTGGTCGGCTTCTTCGTCAACACCGTCGCCCTGCGGGTCGACCTGTCCGGCGATCCCGCGTTCACGACGCTGCTGGACCGGGTGCGGGGCACGGCTCTGGACGCCTACGACCACGCCGGGACGCCGTTCGAGCGGGTGGTGCGCGAGCTGGCGCCGTCCCGCCGGACGGACCGGACACCGGTGTTCCAGACGGGCGCGGAGTTCCAGTCGGCGGAACCCTTCCGCCTCGAACTGCCGGGCGTCACGGCCGAACCGCTGGACGCGGGCCCCGACAAGGCGCTCACGGACCTGACGGTCCACTTCACGGACGGCGCGGAAGGGGTCGGCTGCCATCTGGAGTACAGCACGGACCTGTTCGACGCCGGCACCGTCGACGGGTTCTTCGCGGTCTTCCGGGACCTCCTCGCCGCCGCCACCACGGCGCCCGGCACACCGCTGTCGCGGCTCGCGCCGCCGGTGGCGGAGGGCGACGTGGTGCCGGAGCACTGGGAGCGGGGCCGCAGCCGCCCCGTGGCCGACACCACCCTCCCCGCCTGGGTCGCCCGGCGCGCGGCGGAGCGCCCCGGGCATCCGGCCGTGGCGGCCGGGGACGAGGTGCTGACCTACGGGGAACTGGTGGAGCGCGCCGACCGGCTCGCCGCCGCGCTCCGCGCGCACGGGGGCGACGGACCGGACGAGGTGGTGGCGGTGTGGCTGCCGCGCTCGGCGGACCTGGTCGTGGCGGTGCTGGCGGTGACGAGGGCGGGCCGCGCCTACGTTCCGCTCGACCCGTCCCTGGGGGCGGCCCGCGCGGCGCAGGTGATCGCCGAGAGCCGGGCCGGGGCGGTGGTCTGCGCTCCCGCGGCCTCGGCGGAGCTGGGACTGCCCGCGTCGGTGGCCGTCGTCGCGCCCGACGCGGCCGGTCCCGCCGCCGGTCCCGCGACCGGCGGCGCGCGGCCCTCCGGCGCCGATCCGGCCTGTGTCGTCTACACCTCGGGCAGCACCGGTGTGCCGAAGGGCGTCGTGCTCACCCACCGGGGCCTGGTCGACCTCTGCCAGTGGAACCACGGGCGGTTCGGGCTGACCGCCCGGGACCGGGTCTCCATGGTGTGCGGGCAGAGCTTCGACGGCTCCCTCATGGAGATCTGGCCGACCCTCACGGCGGGCGCCACCCTGGTGGTGGCCGACGAGGAGGCGCGCAGGGACCCGTCGGCGCTGGCCCGCTGGTACGCCGAACGGGGCGTCTCCGTCGCCGTCCTGCCCACGGTGCTGGCCGAGCAACTGCTGCGGCTGCCGCCGGAGGAACAGCCGGGGCTGCGCCATCTGCTGCTGGGTGGCGAGCAGTTGCGGGTGCGTCCCCGGCCCGGGGTCTCCTACGGGACGGTCAACGTCTACGGTCCGGCCGAGACCACGGTGGCCTGCGCCGCCGGTGCGGTGGCGCCGTCCGGGCCCGGGGAGCCGGAGCTGATCCCCGTCGGGCGTCCCCGGGACAACGTCCGGCTGCGGGTGGTGGACGAGGCGGGCGCGCCCGTACGCGTGGGCGCCGTGGGCGAGTTGCTGGTCTCCGGTCCCGGTGTGGCCCGGGGCTATCTGCACCGCCCGGACCTCACCGCCCAGCGGTTCCGCAGCGGCCCGGGGGACGGTCCGGAGGACTCCTGTTACCGGACGGGCGATCTGGTGCGCTGGAGCACGGACGGGCGGCTCTCCTTCGTGGGCCGCACGGACGAGCAGGTGAAGATCCGCGGCTTCCGGGTGGAACCGGAGGAGGTGGCCCGGGTACTGGGCACCCTGGACGGGGTGCTCCGGGCGGCGGTGGTGGGGCGGCACCGGGAGGGCGGCGAGCCGGTCCTCGACGCGTACGTGGTCCCGGTGGAGCCCGGCGGCGCGGCCCCCGCCGGGCAGCGGCTCCTGGCCGAACGGCTGGCCGCCCGGCTGGCCGTGCGGCTGCCGGAGTACATGGTGCCGCGCTCCTGGGCCGTCCTCGCCGATCTGCCGATGACCGCCAACGGCAAGCTGGACCGCGGGCGGCTCCCGTCGGCGCGGCTCCGGGTGGCGGTGGACACGGCTTCCGGCACTCCGGTCGGCCCGGCCGCTCCGGCCCCCGGGGAGGACGTACGGGAGGCACGGCTGAGGGAGGTGTGGGCGGCCGAGCTGGACCTCGACCCGGCGGACGTCGGCGCGGACTCCTCGCTCTTCGACCTGGGCGGGCATTCGCTCACGGCGATGCGGCTGGTGAACCGGTTCCGGGAGGAGTGGGGGGTGGAGTACCCGCTCTCCCGCCTCTACCAGGAGCCGACGCCGAGGGCGGTGGCGGACTTCCTGTCCCGCGCGGCGAACACCGCGGCGAGCACCTCGGCGGACCTCCCGCCCGGCACCGCGACCGCCTCCGGCGCACGGGTGGTCCGCGCCGGGCCCGCGACCGATCAGCAGGCCCGGTTCGCCCTGCTGCACTCCCGGCAGGGCAGGCCGCAGGTCCTCAACGTGGCCCTGCGGATCACCTTCTCCGGGCGCCTGGACACCGGCGCCCTGACCACCGCGCTGCGGAAACTGACGGAACGTCACGAGTCCCTGCGCACCCGGCTGGTGCGGGAGGGGTCCGGCGCCTGGCGGCAGGAGGTGCTGGAGCCGCGCCCCCTGGAGCTGCCGGTCCGGGACCTGACCGACCTGCCGGACGGAGAGCGCGCGGAGGCGGTGCGCCGGCTCTCCCTGGAGCTGGCGGACACCCCGCTGGACCCCTTCACCGGACACGTCCTCGTGCCCCGGCTGCTGCGCACCGGAACCGGGGAGTGGGTGCTGCTGCTGGTGCTGCACCACTGCACCTGCGACGGATGGGCCCTGACGGTGCTGCTGGAGGAGTTGTCGGCCCTGTACCGGGCGGCCGTCGAGGGCACGGACCCGGGGCTGCCCCCGGACCCCCCGCAGCAGGTGGAGTACGCGCGCTGGCAGGCCGGGCACCAGCGGGCCACCGGTCCGCGCCGTCTGGAGTACTGGCTCAAGGAGCTGGACGGCGCGCCCTTCACGGCGGACCTGCCGCTGGACCGGCCCCGGCCGGCGGCGCTGAGCGGCCGGGGCGGGGTCGTCCCGTTCACCGTGCCGTCCGAGGTCCGCTCGGCGGTGGACCGGCTGGCCGCCGCGCGGTCCACGACACCGTTCGTGGTGGCCGCGGCGGCGCTCGGACGGCTGCTGGCCCGCAAGGCGGAACAGACCGACATGGTGCTGAACATCTCGTACGCGGGCCGGGAGAGCCGGGAGTTCGAGTCCCTGGTGGGCTGTACGGCGACCGGTTTCGCCCTGCGTGTGCGCGACGCCCGCACCGGCCCGTTCGCCGAGCTGGCGGACCGGGTCGCCGGGGCCCTCGTCCGGGGCATGGAGCACGCCCTGCCCGCCCGCCGGGTGGCTCCGGCGATGCGGGAGCGCACGGGCACCGAGATGCCCGACGCGCTGCCCTTCGGCCTGGCCCACGAGACCCCGCCGGGCACCGGCGCCGACCTGCCCGGGGTGACCACGGTGGTGGAGGACGTGGCGCCGGCCGCGTCCCGGGCGGAGTTCATCATGGTGCTGACCCCGGCCGGGGACGTCCTGGAGGGAGCCGTGGAGTACTCGGCGGACCTGTGGGACCGGGAGACGGTGGCGGCGTGGGCCGAGGAGTACGTGGCCCTGCTGCGCTCCGTGACCCTGGAGGGTCCCGGCTCCTGATCCCGGGCCCGGGGGTGTCCCGCGCGCCGGCGGGGCACCCCCGGGCGTCACCGCGCCCCCGGGGGTGACAGCGACCCGGCGCGGCACAGGGGTTCGGGGGTCGTGCGGCGGCGCCGGATGGAATCCGTGACGCACCGTGCGCGGTGGCCGGCCGCCGGGTCACCACGGGCACCCGCGGAGGCCGCGACGGCGGACGCCGGAGCGCCCTACGGCCCGAAACGGGGCACCCTGGAACCGTGACCACCTCTCCGATCGTCGTGCACCGGCCCTCCCCCAGCGGCGGCCGGAGGGTCACCGCGCACCGCGCGGGCCGGGACGAGATCCTCGGCACCGCCTACAGCGACCACGATCTGGTCGTCTTCCTGGAGAGCGCGGGCGTGGCGGACCCCGAGGCCCTGCTCGACGACCCCCGGTGGGTCGAATGGCGCGGCGCGCCCGCCCACGACTTCGGCTCCGTCTGACGGCGACGCCACGCCCCCTCGGCCGCACGGCCCCCGACCGCACGGAGCGACGGGGCGGGGGACGGACGGGTCCGAGCCCGCCGCCACGGCCTCGTATTGCACCGACCGATGCAAAACGATAGCGTGCGGGCATGGCACGGCCGAGATCATTCAACGAGGACCAGGCCCTGGACACCGCGATGCGCACGTTCTGGGCCAACGGCTACGAGTCGACCTCGACCAGGGACCTGTGCGAGGCGCTCGGCCTCGACCGCAGCAGTGTCTACAACGCCTTCACCAGCAAGCGCGAACTGTTCAAGCGGGCACTGACCCGCTACATGGACGCCACCACCGCCGACCAGCTCCGCATCCTCGACCGGCACGACCTCCCGGCGACCGAGCGCCTGCGCGCCCTGCTCGCCGGAATCCTCCGGACGGAGGCGGAGAACCGGCGCGACGGCCACGGCATCGGCTGCCTGACCGTGAACACCACCATGGAGCTGGCCGCCCGCGATCCCGAGATCTCGCGGATGCTCGCCCGGGACACCGAGCGGCGCGTCGAGAGCCTGAGCGCCTGCATCGCGCGGGGGCAGGGCGACGGCGACATCACCTCCCCCCGCGACCCCGCCGAGCTGGCCCGCTACCTCAACGCCGTGATCGCCGGAATCAGGGTGGCCGCCCAGGCCGGCGCGGACGACGCCACCGTCGGTGCCATCGCGGCCACGGCGATGGACGCCCTCACCTGACCCGGACACCGCGAACGGCCGCCCGCGCCCTCTCCCCCTTCCGCCACCCCGCCTCGCCACCCCGCCCACCTCCGGCCACGCTGCGCCCGGCCCGGGCCCGCACCGCCCCGACCGCTACCGCCCGCAACCCCTTCCCGCCCTTCTCCGCGCTCCTCCACCCCTCTCCGCCTTCCGCGCCCCTCTCTGCCCACGTTCTGCACCGATCGATGCAAAAAGGAGTCCTCCCGTGCCCAGAGCCGTCCATGTCCTGGCCGTCGGCATTTTCGCCATGGTGACCAGCGAGTTCGCCGTCGGAGGTCTGATGCCCGAGATGGCGGGCGGACTCGGCGTGACCATCTCCCGGATCGGCTATCTGATCACCGCGTTCGCGGTGGCCATGGCCGCCGGCGGGCCGCTGATGACCGTCGCGCTGGTGCGGATACGCCCGAAGCCCGCGCTGATGCTGCTGTTCGCCGTCTTCCTGGCGGGCAACGTGCTCGCGGCCGTCGCGCCCTCCTACGCGGTCATGGTCGTCGCGCGGGTCATCACGGGCGTGGCCTCCCAGGCCTTCTTCGGCGTCGCCATCTCCGTGGCGGTGCGGCTGAGCCCGCCGGAGATCCGCGGGCGCGCCCTCGCCGTCGTCCTGAACGGGCTGATGCTCGGCACCCTGCTCGGGCTGCCGCTGTCCACCCTGATCGGCGGGCGGTTCGGCTGGCGGGCCGCCTTCTGGGCCGTCGGCGCCCTGACCGTCCTCGCCGCGCTCGCCACGGTGAAGGGCGTCCCCCGGCTCGACCGCCCCGACGGGGGCGGCGACCTCCGCCGGGAGGCCGCGGTCTTCCGGAACGGCCGGCTGTGGCTGGCGCTGTCGACCAGCACCCTCATCATCGGCGCCACCTTCGCCGCCTTCAGCTACCTCAGCCCGATCCTCACCCGGGTCACCGGCTTCTCCTCCGGGGCCGTCCCCCTGCTCCTCGTCGCCTACGGCGCGGCCACCGTCGTCGGCAACCACGTCGTCGGGCGTCTGGCCGACCGGCACGCGCTCCCGGTCCTGGTGTCGGGGCTGGTCCTCAACACCGTCTTCCTCACCGCCTTCGCGCTCCTCGCCCATCTGCCCGTCCCGGCGGTGCTCGCCCTGCTGGGCATCGGGCTGGTCGGGGTGACGATGAACCCGGCGATGGCCGTGCGCGTCCAGCGCGCGGGCGATCCGGGGCCGCTGGTCAACACCGTCCACGCCTCCTTCATCACCCTCGGGGTGATCATCGGTTCCTCGGTGGGCGGGCTGCTCATCGACGCCTTCGGACTGCGCGCGCCCCTCTGGCTGGGCGCCGGGCTGGCCGTGCTCGGTCTGCTCTCCCTCGTTCCCGAGCTGGCCCGCGGCGGGGCGCGGATCACGGCGACGGCCCCGGCGCGCTGACCCCGGCTCCCTCCCGGGGACGGGCGCGCCGCCGCCCGTTTCCGGGAGGGACGGTGGTCCCGGCCACCCGGCCCGGTCCCGCCCGCAACCGGCACCGACGGAGCGGAGGGGGTGTTCGCCGGGGGCCGTCCCCCACTCCGTACGGCCGCCCCGAGGACCGGCACCCGGTGGGTCCGCTCCCGGCCGGACGGCGCGGCCGGTCAGCGGCGGATCAGTCCGAGGGCGGTGGCCGACGCCACGGCGGCCGTGCGCGAGTCGACGCCCAGCTTCAGGTAGACGCGGGCCAGATGGGACTTGACGGTGCCTTCGGTCAGATGGAGACGGGCACCGACGGCCTGGTTCGACAGCCCCTCCGCGACCAGGGCGAGGACCTCGGTCTCGCGCCGGGTCAGGGTCGTGCCCGGGGTGCGCAGCCGGTTCATCAGCCGGTCCGCGACGGCGGGCGCCAGCGTGGTCCGGCCCGCCGCGGCGGTGCGCACCGCGGCGGCCAGGTCCTCGGGCGGGGCGTCCTTGAGGAGGTAGCCGGTGGCCCCGGCCTCGATGGCGGGCAGGGTGTCCGCGTCGGAGTCGTAGGTGGTGACGATCAGCACCCGCGGCGCGCCCGGCCGGGCGGTGATCAGCGCGGTCGCCTCGGCGCCGCCCATGCCCCCGCCGAACTGCAGGTCCATCAGCACGACGTCGATGTCGCCCCCGGCGGCACGGGCGACGGCCTCCTCGGCGGTGGCGGCCTCGGCCGTGATCACCAGGCCGGGTTCGGTCTCCAGTACGGCGCGCAGCCCGGCCCGCACGACGGGGTGGTCGTCGGCCAGGAGGAGGCGGATGGGGGCGGGGTGGGTCACGGGCGGGCCTCGGGATCGTTCTCGGTCGGCGGGGTGAGGGGCAGGCTGGCGGTCAGGGCGGTGCCGCGGCCGGGGACGGACTCGACGGCCAGGTCGCCGCCGAGGGCGTGCACCCGGGCGCGCATGGCCGCCAGCCCGAAGCCGCCGCTCGCCGGGTCCGGGGCGGGCAGTCCCCCGGGGTCGAAGCCCCGTCCGTCGTCGGCGACGGACAGGGTGACCCGGCCGCCGGAGTGGCCGAGGGTGACGTCTGCGCGGGTGGCCCCGGCGTGGCGGACGGTGTTGGCGAGGGCGGACTGGGCGACGCGCAGGAGCGCGACCTCGTACGCGGTCGGCAGCGGTACGGCCGCGCCGGCCGGGTGGAAGCGGGCGGTGAGGCGGTGCCGGGCGGAGGTGGTGGCGCACAGCCGTTCCAGGGCGTCGGCCAGGGTGGTGTCCTCCAGCGCGGGCGGGGTCAGCGCGGCGACGAAGCGGCGCGCCTCGGCGAGGTTGTCCACGGCGGCCTGGCGGGCCGCGTCGACGTGGCGGGCGGCGGTGTCGGGCCGGGCGGGCAGGGCGCGTTCGGCGGCCCGCAGCAGGAGCTGGATGCTGGACAGGCCCTGGGCGAGGGTGTCGTGGATCTCGCGGGCCAGCCGCTCGCGCTCGGCGAGCACGCCCGCGGTGTGCTGGGCGCGGGCGAGGTCGGCCCGGGTGGCGGTCAGCTCCTCGATCAGCCGTCGGCGCTGTTCGCTCTCCCGGTACAGGGCCTGGTAGCCGCGTACGACGGCGACCGCGACGGCGGCGCCGAGCGCGGGACCGAGCGCCATGGCCGGGCCGAAGGACCCGGCGTGGGCGGCGAAGGCGACGACGGCCGCGACGGCGGTCGCGGCCACGGCGGCCGGTCCGGCACGGCGGGGCAGCAGGTGGAGCTGGAGGAAGTACAGCGGGAAGGCCACCCACACGGCGTCCGGGGTGAGGACCAGCAGGAGCAGCCACGCCGCGCCCACGGCGGCCAGCCACCAGGCCGCGGCGGAGCGGGAGCGGCGGACCCCCGGCAGCAGCGGACCGGCGGCGTACACCAGGCCGCAGACCGCGGCCGCGACGGCGGTCCGCCCGGCGTCGGGGCGTCCGTCGGCCAGGGCACGGCCGGCGGTGAGGGCGAGCAGTCCGGCGATCAGCAGGTGCAGGCACCACGCCAGGGCCCGGGTGGTCGGGATCGGAGCGGGGGCGGCGGTGTTCACAGTGCCTCCCAGGTTACGGAGGCAGACGCTCCGGGGCCTCCATCGAAAGGTGCAAGCCGCCCGCCCCCTTCCGGCCCGGGAAGTGCCCTCCTGCGCCGGACGCGGCCGAGGGGGTCCGGCGGCGAGGGTGGAGCCGTAGCGTTCGCCGAGGGAGAGGACGGGCCGGGCCGTGTTCGTCGCCTGGAGAGACCTGAAGTTCGCCAAGGGGCGCTTCGGCCTGATGGGAAGCGTGATCGTGCTGATCACGCTGCTGGTCGGGCTGCTGTCCGGGCTGACGGCCGGACTGGGCCGGGAGAACACCTCGGCGATCACCGGGCTCCCCGCCGATCTGATCGCCTTCGGGGCGCCCGGCGGCGGGGGCGCCCCGTCGTACGCCGACTCCGCGGTCACCGAGCGGCAGTGGCGGGAGTGGGCCGGGGCGCCCGGGGTGGAGAGCGCCGAGCCGCTGGGGATCACCATGACCCGGGCGGCCGCCGGGGACCGGAGCGGCGGGGTCTCGGTCTTCGGTGTCCGGCCCGGCTCCCGTCTGGCGCCGGAGGGCGCTCTGCTGGGCGGTGGCGCCGCGGTGCTGTCCGCCCCGGCCGCCGACGAGCTGGGGGTGCGCCCGGGTGACGCGTTCACACTGGCGGGGCACCGTCTCACGGTGGCCGCGGTGCGGGGGGACGCGTACTTCAGCCACACCCCGGTGGTGTGGACGGGGCTGGACCTCTGGCGGCGGATCGCACCCCCGGCCGGTCCGGACGCCTCGACGGGCACGGGCACGGCTCCGGGCACCGGCGGTGACGGGGGGCCGGACGGGGCCGCCGGGGGCACCTCCGCGGGGGCCGGTGACGCCGCCGGGGGTGCCGGTGACGGGAGTGCCGGTGACGGGAGTGCCGGTGACGGCGGGGCCACCGCCACGGTCATCGCCCTGACCACGGCCTCGGGCACGGATGTGGCCGGGACCGACCGGCGGGCCGGCACGAGGACGGTGGCCGTCGGGGAGTCGCTGTCCGCGATCGGCTCCTACACCTCGGAGAACGGCTCCCTGCAACTGATGCGCGGCTTTCTCTTCGCCATCTCCGCCCTGGTCATCGGGGCCTTCTTCACCGTGTGGACCATCCAGCGGGCCGGTGACGTCGCCGTCCTCAAGGCCCTGGGCGCCTCGACCGGCACCCTGATGCGGGACGCCCTGGGCCAGGCCGCCGTCCTGCTGGTGGGCGGCACACTGATCGGCACCGGGCTCGCCGCGGCCCTCGGAGCCCTGGTGTCCGGCTCCGCCGTGCCGTTCCTCCTCACGCCCGCCACCGTTCTCGTCCCGGCCGCGGTGATGATCCTGCTCGGCGTGCTCGGAGCGGCGCTGGCCGTCCGCAGGATCACCGCCGTCGACCCGCTGACCGCCCTGGGGAGCGCCCGATGAGCCTCGACCTGACCGATGTCACCCTCACCTACCCCGACGGGGACTCCCGGCTGACCGCCCTCGACCGGGTCTGCCTGGAGGTCCCGAGGGGCACCCTGACCGCCGTGGTCGGGCCCTCCGGCTCCGGCAAGTCCAGTCTGCTGGCCGTCGCCGCCACCCTCGTGGCACCGGACTCGGGCACCGTCACCGTCGACGGCGTGCGCACCACCGGCATGTCCCGCGGTGAGCTGTCCGCCCTGCGCCGCCGCAGGATCGGCATCGTCTTCCAGCAGCCCAACCTGCTGCCCTCCCTGACGGCGGCGGAGCAGCTCCAGGTGATGGCCCGGATCGACGGCCGCGCCCCCCGGACGGCGCGGGCCCGCGCGGGCGAGCTGCTGGACGCGGTCGGGCTCGCGGACCTTGCGCACCGCCGCCCCCACCAGCTCTCCGGCGGCCAGCGCCAGCGCGTCGGCATCGCCCGCGCCCTGATGAACGACCCCACGGTGCTCCTGGTCGACGAGCCCACCAGCGCCCTGGACCACGACCGCGGTGCCGCGGTCGTCGCCCTGCTGACCCGTCTCACCCGTCAGCGGGCCATCGCCACCGTGCTGGTCACCCACGACCGCACCCATCTCACCACCGCCGACCGGATCACCGAGGTCCGCGACGGGCGCCTCGGTCCGCCCGGGGCGGCGCGCTGACCCGGGCGGACCCCGGTGCCGTGGACCCCGCCCGGCCCGGCCACGCGGGGTGCGTGGCCGGGCCGGGCGGGGGCGCCCTCGACGCGACCGGGCGCGGGCCGGGGGCGGGGTGCTCCGCGACGGGTCGTGCGGGGGGTCAGCCGACGGGGCCGTAGAGCCAGTTGCCCGCCGCGTCGGCGTCCGGGCTGACGTAGAACTCGCGCACGGCGGTGAGGAGTTCGTCGACGGTGAGCTTTCCGCTGCCGTCCGCGTCCAGCTTGCGGAAGGCGACGGCCCGGTCCTCGGGCGCGGTGCGGAAGACGTCCTGCCACGCCTCGAACTCCCGCTCGTCGACCTCGCCGTCGCCGTCGGTGTCGAGGAGGCCGACGACCGCCTCGGCCAGGGGCCGGAAGGAGTTCTCGAAGCCGTCGGACGAGGTGACGAAGGCCCCGGTCATGCACGTCCGGTACTCCTCGCGGGAGAGCACCCCGTCGCCGTTCTCGTCGGCGACGGCCACGAGGGCGTCCCAGAAGCGGGCCATGCCGTCCATCAGGGCGGTGCCCTTCGGGGAGGTGGCGGGCTCGCCGAAGCGGGAGAGCAGGAGGGAGCCGAGGGTGAGCAGGTCCTCCCGGTCGACCGAGCCGTTCTCGTCGGTGTCGAAGTGGCGGAAGCAGACGTCGATCTTGTGGTGCAGCAGGTCGGTGCCGGAGAGCGTGGTCATGGAGTGCCTTTCTTCGGGCGTCGCGGTGCCGCGACGGCGCGGTGGGACGGGGGACGTGGGGCGCGGGCGACGCCGGTGGGCGCCCGCGCGGGTGCCGGGCTCACGGGTGGCGCGGCGGCCCCGCGGTCGCGAGGTGGTCGAAGTGGTCCGGCCGCCCGGTGCCGATGCTGACGCCCTGGAGCCGGGTGGTCCGGAGGAAGGGGATGTTGGCCTCGCCGAAGACCCCGCCGGTGAGTCCGGTGCCGCCGATGACGGGCAGCACGGGGAGGGCGCCGATGTGGCTGTCGTTGACCTTGAGGACTCCCCCGTTGGTCACCTCGTCCGCGAACCGGTCGATCACGTGCGGGTCGCGGGCCCAGAGGGAGTTGCGCAGCCCGTAGCGGTTGGCGTTGACGAAGGAGAGGACGGTGTCCAGCAGGTCGCCGTCCGCGTCCGGCCCCTCGGCCGGGGCGTCCTCCGGCACGATCACGCACATCAGGGGGAAGAAGGTCTCCTCGGCGACGGCCCGCATCCGTGCCGCCGCGTCCAGGCCGCGCACGCGCAGCAGCACCGGCCGGACGAAGGGCCCCCGGCGCGACGGGGCGCCGTCCACCCCGACCGGCTCGCCGCCGCAGAGCAGCTCGGCCCCGTGCGCGAGGGCGTCGTCGAGGACGTCCTGGCACTGGGAGCGTTTGACCACGGGGGTGAGCACCACGTCCGGGTCCTCGGGCGGCCCCACCCTGAGCGCCGCGACCCGCTCGTGCAGCAGGCGGGTGAACGCGTCGGCCGCCGCCGGGTGGACCAGGGCGAACTTGGGGGCGAAGCAGAGCTGCCCGGAGCCGTGGTAGCGCTCCAGCGCGGCGTCGACGGCACGGGGGAGGTCGGCGTCCCGCCAGACGACGAGGGCGTCGTTGCCCGCCATCTCCATGATCGGCTTCTTGCCGTGGTCGATGCAGGAGCGGGTGAGTTCGGCGCCCTCGCGGGAGCCGCCGAAGAAGAAGACGTCGTCGCAGTCGGGCGAGGCGAGCCAGGCGCGCAGCACGGGCCGGGCCGGGGCGCACAGGACGCTGAGGGTGCCGGGCGGCGCCCCGTGCTCCGCGAGGAGCGGGGCGATGACCGTGTGGAAGACGTGGACGGTGCCGAGCGGTACGGAGGGCGGGGCGTTGAGGACGACCGCGTTGCCCGCGGCCAGGGTGGGGACGGCCGCCAGGGCGGTGAGCAGGGGGGCGTTGCGCGCCGGGTCGAGGCAGACGACGCCGTCGGGTTTGCGCACGAGGCGTATGCGGCGGCCGGACCGCTCGCCCTCCCAGCGCAGGAGCGGCCGGACGTGGTCGACGGTGTCGGGGTGGGTGAGGGCGAGGGCGGCGGACAGGGCCCACTCCGCGACGCGTAAGGGATGCCCCTCGGCGACGAGGATGCCGGTGAAGTCGTCGGCCCGCTCGCGCAGCCGCCGGTGGACGGCGAGGACGAAGTCGAGCCGTCTCTCCAGCGGCACCCCGGCCCAGACCGGCTGGGCGGCTCGGGCCGCGGCGAGGGCGGCGGTGACCTGCTCGGGCGTGGAGCGGGCGACCCTTCCGGCGAGACGGGGGTCGGTCCCGTCGCCGGGGGCGGCGCGGCCGTGGTCGAGGCGTGCCTTGAGCGCGAGCACGTCGTAGGTGTCCTGGAGCAGGGCGCTGCCGCGGGGCCAGTGGACCCAGCCCTCGCCGGGCACGGGAACACCCCCCAGCAGAACGGGATAGGTCGGCGGCGGTGCGCCGGTGGGACGGGTCACGGCAGCATTCTTGGGCGGGTGCGCCCGATTCACCCGTCCGGCCCTCCTGAATCACCGGAAAGGGGGAAGTGCTGCGCGTGGGGGTTTATTTCGGGGACGAGGGGAACGGCCCGTGCGGGAGGTGCTGCCGGGGGCCGCGATCACCCGATCGGGGCGGCCGGAGGCGACGCGGTGACGGCGGCGGAGCGACGCCCCGGTGTCGCCTTGGTCCGGCTCGGGGCGGCTCGGCACCGGGGCTCCGGCGAGGGGCCCGGCCCCGCCGTCCCGCCCGTTCGCGGGATCACCGGCCCGGCCCGACGCCGTCGCCGACCGCTTCCCGCCGGCTGCTGCCCGCGCGGGAAGGGGCCCCGGCCCGGCGGCCCCGGGGCCGTGTGCCCGGGCCGATGGCCCGGCCCTTCGCCCCTGTCCCTGTTGGTCGCGGAGTTGGCCGCGGACCACGGGCGGAGAGCGGCACGGCCTCCGCCCGCCCCGCGCCCGCGCGCCCGGCGGGCCGCCGTTTCGCTTCCCTTGCCCGGTGCCCGGTGCCGGGAGCGGCACCCGGCCGAAACGGTGCCCGCCGCGACCGGACGGCCCCGGTGCTCCCCTGCGGGAGGCACCGGGGCCGGGGGCCGGGCGGGGGCGCGGGCGTCAGTCGCAGTACGACAGGCCGTGCCCGGAGCGGAAGAGGACCTTGGCCGGGTCGTCGGCCCGCTGGATCGGCACGGGCAGCTTGCCGCGCGGCTCGACCCGGCCGGCGATCACCCGGGCGGCGGCGCGCAGTTCGACCTCGGTCCAGCAGTAGGAGACCAGGGAGGCCCGGACGCCGGGGAGGTGGGCGATGTCGTAGGGGTTGCGCACCGCGAGGTGGATGACGGGGACACCGGTGGCGAGGAGCCGGGACACCAGGGTGCGCTGGGCGCTGGTGGCGTTGACGTTGTCGGTGGTGACCACCACCGCGTCCCGTCCCCGCGCGGCGGCCACGGCCGCGTCGATCGCCGCCGCGTCGGGCGTCCGGCCGGTGGCGAGCCGGGTGGTGCTGTAGCCCAGCTCGTCGAAGGCCCTGGCCAGTTCGGGCACGGTGGTGCGGGTGCCGTCGGTCGGGAAGGCCGGGCTGGCGCCGACCACGAGCAGTTTCTTCTGCTTGCGGCGCAGCGGGAGCGTCTCCCGCTGGTTGACGAGCAGGGTGGTGGTGCGCTCGGCGATCCGGGCGGCCTCGTTCAGGTGCTTGCGGGCGCCGACGACCCGGTCGACCTGCTTCGAGGAGACGTAGGGGCTGCCGTCGAGCAGGCCGGCCTTGTCCTTGAGGCGCAGGATGCGCAGGACCGACTCGTCGAGCCGGGCCTCGGTGATCTCACCGCCGCGGACGGCGGCCAGGACGCCGTGGTAGGCGACGTCGATGTTCGGCGGGAACAGCAGTTGGTCGACGCCCGCCTTGAGGGCGAGGACGGGTACCCGGTCGTCGCCGTACTTGGTGCGCACGCCCCGCATGTTGAGGGCGTCGGTCACGATCACGCCGTCGAAGCCGAGTTCGCCGCGCAGCACGCCCTGGAGGATGGGGGCCGAGAGGGTGGCCGGGTCGTTGCTGGGGTCGAGCGCGGGGACCTGGAGGTGCGCCGTCATGATCGAGTCGACGCCCGCGGCGATCGCGGCCCGGAAGGGCGGGGCGTCGATGCGCTCCCACTCCTCGCGGGTGTGGGTGATCACGGGCAGTCCGGTGTGGCTGTCCTCGCCGGTGTCCCCGTGGCCCGGGAAGTGCTTGGCGCAGGCCACCACCCCGGCCTGCTGGTAGCCCGTCACCTGGGCGGCCACCATGCGGCCGACGTCGCGGGCGTCGGCGCCGAAGGAGCGGACGTTGATGATGGGGTTGGCCGGGTTGACGTTGACGTCGGCGACCGGGGCGAAGTTCTGGTGGATGCCCAGGGCGGCCAGTTCGGTGCCCGATATCCGTCCGGCGGCGCGCGCGTCGGAGAGCGAGCGGCCCGCGCCGAGCGCCATCGCCCCGGGGAGCTGGGTGGCGCCGCTGCCGATGCGGACGTTGGCCCCGTGCTCCTGGTCGATGGAGATCAGCGAGGGGATGGGGGTGGGCAGGGCGAGCGAGGCCCGCTGCACGCCGTTGGTCAGGTCCGCTATCTGGTGCGGGTCCTGGATGTTGTTGGCCCAGCCGGAGAAGTAGATGACGCCGCCGATGTGGTACTTGGCGATCAGCTCGGCCAGGGTGCGGACGCCGAGTTCGGCGAGGTTGCGCTCCTGGTCGAACTGGTTGGGGGACGTCGCCGAGGTGCCGTAGAAGTACGGGACGAACAGCTGGCCGATCTTCGCCTCGACGCTCATCCTGGAGATGATCTTCTTGAGGCGGTCGTCGCGCTTCCGCGCGACCGCGGGGGTCGCCGCCACCCCGACGACGCCCGTCGCGCCCGCGGCCACCACGGTGGCCGAGGCGAGGACGGATCGCCTGGAAAGGCTCCGCTGCTGCATGGGGACATGCTCCTTCCGGCCTTGCGGGTCAAGGGAGTTGAAGGAAACGTGAAGGACTCCCAACAGCGCGAAACGTAGCCCGCCGATCACGGGCGGGGCAAGAGGTCCAGACTAATGAGAAGCGGAGGGGACGGGACCTCCCGCGCCGCCCGGGCGAGCGCCCTGAACTGGGCCGATGCAGCAGCCACGCAACTTCTCCAAGTCCCTTTGCGTGCATAGGCGTTGATCCTCCGCCACTGTCCCGGCGGATCTCCCGGCCGCCGGGACCGGGCGCGCCCGCCGCTCGCCGTCCGGTGCGCGCCGCGCGTCGTCCGGTGCGCGGCGCGGGTGACCCCGGACTCCGGGTGCGCCGCACCGCCCGCGCCCGGTCCGCGCACCCGCCGGCCGGTCGGCGTCCCTTCCGGGAAGGCACGCCCGGCATCGGCGGGGCACCCGCTCCCGGCGCCGGCCGTTCCGGGAGCGGTGCCCCACCGGTGACGGGGGCCGGTACCCGGCTGTCCGTCGGCCGCCCGGTCCGGCCGACGGCACCCCGGACGCCCCGCCGGAGCGGGCTGCGGCGCCGCACGTCCCCCGGCTACTCCGGAGGCAGACCCAGGGTCGGCAGGTGGTCCGTCATCAGGAGGGCGACGAGTTCACGGCGGTTGCGCACCCCGGTCTTGTCGAGGATCGCGGTGACGTGCTGCTGGACGGTGGGCACGGTCAGATGGAGCAGGGCGGCGATGGCCTTGGTGCTGGCGCCGCGCACCGCGTGCAGGGCGACCTGCCGCTCGCGCGGTGACAGTCCGTGGGCGAGGATCGCCAGCGGCAGCCGCTGGGCCGGGGAGGCGGGTGAGGCGACGACGGCGACGCCCCCGCCGGGTCCCTCCAGCGGGGCGGCGTGCAGGGTGAGCCACTGCCCGTCGGGGGTGCGCACCCGCACCTCGGCGGGGCCGCCGGCCCACGCGGCCTGGCGGGCGACGGTGAGGAAGCCGCTGGGCACACCGCCGGTGTGGGCGGTGGGTTCGGCCATCCGGCCGATCAGTTCGCGGGCGGCGGCGTCGGTGTGGAGCAGCCGTCCGTGCCGGTCGAGCGTCACCACGGCCGGGGCGTCCAGGGGCCGCGCGCCCGGTGCGCGGCGCAGCGCGGCGAGGTGGACGCGGCGCAGGGCGGCGCCGACGGGGGCGGCGACCCGTTCGGCCAGCCGCAGTTCGGGCCGGTCGAAGCGGCCCCGGGCGCGTTCGCGCATGAAGGCGGCGCTCGCCCACCGGCCGCCGCCGAGGTCGAAGTTGATCCGCAGCTCGTCACCGTAGCCGCTGGGGTGGAGCAGCTCCCGGTAGCGCACGCTCCGCTCGGGGCGGCCCCCGGTGGCGCGGCCGACGCTCTGGGCGCGGTGCCCGGCGGTGCGGATCGCGGTGAAGGTGGTGGTGTCCTCGCTCAGCAGTTCCAGGTGGACGGCCTGCTCGAAGAGGGCGGGGTCGAGACCGTCGGAGACGGTGGAGGTGGGGAAGCCGGTGACCGGGTCGTTGCCGTGCCAGCAGCCGCCGTCGAATCCGAGGGGGCCCGCGAGCAGACGGTGCAGCTCGTGGAACAGCTCGACCGGACGCAGCCCGCCGACCGCCAACTCCGCTATGGAGCCCAGGACTTCCCGTTCGGTGTCACGTCGTCCGGCCACGGACCGCAAGCCTACGGATTCCGGTGGGTGCCCAGGTACCGGGCCGGACGAAGCGTCCGAGAATGGCCGGAAGACCGGGGTGGGCGCCGGGACCGGCGCCCACCCCGGTCTTCCCGGTGCGGTCAGTTCCAGGGGTTGGCCCGCTGGTCGTCGATGGCGGTCCAGAAGCGGGTGCCGGCGGGCAGGGTGCCGTTGGCCCAGAGGCCCCAGCCCTCGCCGTCGTGGAATTCGGCCATGCGGAATCCGGCGCCGAAGTGGCCGGCGCAGAGCTGGTCGGCGGCGGCGCGGCTGGAGAGCTGCGTTCCGGAAACGGGGACGGTGGCCTTCACCTCACCGCCGGCCCAGCTGTGGAAGCCGGCGGCGGGCACCCCGGCCGGGGCGGGGCGGCCGTCCTGGCGGATGCACAGCACGGGCAGCACGGACGAGGCGGGGCTGTCGCCGGAGTACGGGTCGCTGCTGGTGTCGTAACCGACGTGCACCACGTTGTCGGGGCGCTGCTCCAGGGTGGCCCAGGTCATGCCGTTGTGGGTGGCGACGCCGCCGAACAGGGCCTCGTAGGTCGGGCGGTAGATGTTCCACTGCTGGTAGGTGCCGCTGTTGCAGGGGTACATGTAGAGCTTGTAGCCGCCGAAGTTCCTCTTGGTGTTGTCCAGGCACTGGGAGTCGGCGATGTTCTGCACCCGCACCCCGAGCATGTCGTACTTCGGCGCCTGGCCGGTGGCGTTGAAGGGGGTGACCCTCCACATCTGCTTGGCCTCGCCCGTGCACTGCGCGCCGGTCGGACCGTCGTGGTTCGTCAGGCAGGAACGCTGGTCGGCGGCGTAGTTGAGGGTGTAGACGTTCGGCATGCCCGCGACGGGCGTGAACACCCACTGGACGGGGTTGTCGGAGGGCGCGCAGGGACGCAGGTCCAGTGAGCCCCACGTGGCGCCGTTGGGACAGCGCTCGGACGCCTGGTTGAACAGGACCGAGGAGGGGGCGGCGGCCGCCTGGGCGCCGGTGGGCGCCAGCAGCAGGCCCGCCAGGGCGAGCACGGCCGAGAGGACGATGCGCCGGACGGTTGAACGCATGGGATCTCCAGGTGAGGAGACGACAAGGGCGTGAACGGATGGCCCGCACGGCGCGAGGGGGACGGACACCCTCCGCACGGTCGGCCGCGCCCAGCTTGTCAGCGTCCGCACGGCCGCCGGTATCCGAGATTCCTAGGACCCCGCCCGTCGCACGCCGTCCCGTCCGCCGCCTCGCGGTCCCTCGCCCCCTCCCGGGTCCACCGACCCCGCTCCGCGCGCCAACCGACAGGCGGTCGACCGATGTACGGAGCGCGAGGGCACCAAGGGACGGTCAGACCTGCTCGAAGTGGAACGCCTTGATGAAGCAGTCGCGGGGCTGGGCGACGGCGAAGAAGACGCACTCCACGAGCGACTGCGCGGTGAGGTTGTCGTCGCTCGCGCGCGAAGTGGTCCCCCACTGCCCGGAGAGCGGGTCGCAGTTGTCGAAGTCGGGCGGGTAGAGGGAGATCACCCGCACTCCCCGGGGCCGCAGGCGCTTGGAGAGGATCTCCACGAAACCCGCCTGGGCGCTCTTGGCCGCGTAGAAGGCGTCGTGGGCCTCCGAGCGGTGGTGGCCGGCGGTCCCGCAGGCGGAGACCATCGTCACCACGTCCGGCCGCTCCGAACGGAGCAGCAGGGGGAGGAAGTTCTTGACGGTCAGCACGGTTCCGGTGGCGCCGGACGCGATGGTGTCGACGACGTCGGTGTCGGACGCGGACCCGAGGTCCGGCCCTTCGAGGTAGCGGGCGCCGTTGTTGACCAGGATGTCGACGCGGTCGGTGTGCCCGGCCACGTCGTCGGCGAAGGCGCGGATCGAGGCCGGATCGGTCAGGTCGCAGGCGAAGGCGTGGGCCTTGGCGTTCCCCCGGTCGTGGATCTCGTCGCGGACGCGTTCCGCGGCGGCGAGGGTCCGGGCGGAGAGGAGGACCTCGGCACCGAGGTCGGCGAAGCGGAGGGCCAGGGTGCGGCCGAAGTCACGGCCGGCCGCGGTGATGACCACGCGGTGATCGTCAAATCGCATAACGGAGCTCCTGGTTCACGTACCGGATCGATCCCGCGGTGCCCTTCGGGGACCGCCTCCGGCAGCGTATGCGGCGCTCCCCGGGTGCGGACCGCCGCCACGGCACGGCACATCCGTACGGGTGACGACGGGAGCGCGGAGACGACGGCGGCGGGCGGTCCGGAAGGCCGGGGAGAGGTCGCGTACGGGCCCCGGGACGAGGCGGCCCGCGGGCGGTGCGAGGTGACGTACCGGGGCCGGTCCGCCGGACTCCGGCGCCGCCGGGGGGTGTCCGGCCGCGTTGCCGACGGGGCCGGATCCGGGAGGGCGGAGAATTCCCACGGGAACCGCCGACGAGGAGGAGACGGCCGTGCGGCACACACTGGACCTGTGGCGTCAGGGGCTGGGCACCGTGCCCGACCCGGTCTGGCGACGGACCGATCTCCGCGTGCTGATCCTCGCGGAGAACGGGCTCACGTCCGTCCCGCCGGACATCGGGCGACTGCGCCGGCTGGCCACCCTGGACCTCGGACACAACGCGCTGGCCTCCGTCCCCCCGGAGATCGGCGGGCTGACCGGGCTCGACGGCTGCCTCTATCTGCACGACAACCGGCTCACGGAGCTTCCCGGCTCCCTGGGGAACCTGACCCGGCTGCGCTACCTCAACGTCGGGGAGAACGCCCTCACCGCCCTGCCGGAGACCATCGGCGGGATGACCGGCCTCGTCGAACTCAGGGCGGGGCACAACCGGCTCACCGGCCTGCCCGATGCCGTCGGCGGGCTCCGGGCCCTGCGCGAACTGTGGCTGCGGGGGAACGCGATCGGGTCCCTCCCGGCGTCGGTGGCCGGGCTGCGCGAGCTGCGCCACCTGGACCTGCGCGAGAACGCCCTGGCCGAGGTGCCGGAACCGCTCGCGGACCTCCCCCTGCTGCGCCAGGTCGACCTGCGGAGCAACCGCCTGGGCCGCCTGCCCGGCTGGCTCGCCCGGATGCCCTCGCTGGAGAAGCTGGACCTGCGGTGGAACGGGATCGACCCCTCGCTGCCGCTGCTCGCCCGGCTGGAGGAGCGGGGGTGCGTCGTCCTGACGTGACCGGGCGGGCTCTCCGGTGGTGAGCCGCCGCCCGGCCGGAGGGGCCGTCCCGAGCCGGGTGGCGGGGGC
Source organism: Streptomyces sp. NPDC107521 (assembly GCF_055598485.1). NCBI lineage: Bacteria > Bacillati > Actinomycetota > Actinomycetes > Kitasatosporales > Streptomycetaceae > Streptomyces > Streptomyces sp. NPDC107521. The sequence goes on along the minus strand of NZ_JBVKAT010000011.1, from coordinate 33,992 downwards.
TACGCGGCGCCCGGAACCGTCCGCTGTCCGGGACCGTCGTAGGAGGCCAGCGGGCGGATCAGCGCGTTGTGGGCCAGTTGCTCGGTGATGTGGGCGGTCCAGCCGGTGATGCGGCTCATCACGAAGACCGGGGTGAAGGCGGGGATGTCGAAGCCCATGAGGTGGTAGGCGAGGCCGGCCGGGTAGTCCAGGTTGGGGTGGATGCCCTTGCGGTCGGCCATGGCGTGGCGCAGGGCGGCGTGCAGGGTGGCGAGCCGGGTGACCTCGGGGTCGGCGGCGCGGGCCACGAGCCGGTCGAGGGCGTCCTGCATGATCGGGACGCGGGAGTCGCCGTGCTTGTAGACGCGGTGCCCGAAGCCCATGATCCTGCGCCCTGACGCCAGCGCCCCGTCCAGCCACTCCCCGGCACGCGCCGGGTCGCCGATCTCCAGGAGCATGTGCATCACGGCCTCGTTGGCGCCGCCGTGCAGCGGCCCCTTGAGGGCGCCGATGGCGGCGGTGACGGCGCTGTAGAGGTCGGAGAGGGTGGAGGTGACCACGCGGGCGGTGAACGTCGAGGCGTTGAAGCTGTGTTCCGCGTAGAGGATGAGGGAGATCTCGAAACAGCGGACGACGTCCGGGGCGGGGACGCTGCCGAAGCACATGTGGAAGAAGTTCTCGGCGTACCCGAGGGAGGGGTCGGGAGGGATGGGGGCGAGCCCGCGGCGGCGGCGTTGGTCGGCCGCGACCACGGTGGGCAGCTTGGCCAGCAGTGTGAGGGACTTGGCGCGGTGGGCGGCGGGGCTGCCGTCGTCCTCGGTCGGGTCCTCGGCGCCGAAGAAGCTGACCGCGGTGCGCAGCACGTCCATGGGGTGGCAGGTCTCGGGCAGCCGGGCCAGCAGTTCCAGGGCGGTGCGGTCCAGCGGGCGCAGGGCGCGTTCGCGGGCCCGGAACTCGCGCAGCCGGCCCTCGTCGGGCAGTTCGCCGTGCCAGAGGAGGTGGGCGACCTCCTCGAAGGAGCGGCGGGCGGCGAGGTCCTGCACCGGATAGCCCCGGTAGGTCAGGGAGTTGGTCTCCTGGATGACGGTGGAGATCCCGGTGGTGTCGACGACGACACCGGCGAGTCCGCGGTGGATCGCGGGCGTGGGCGCGGGGGTGGTCATGGGTGCCTGCCTTCGCTGGGTCAGGTGCCGGGGGGAAGGGTGAAGTCGAAGACGGCCGTGTCGAAGGCCGAGTACTCCTGGTAGCCGAGGAGTTCGTAGAGCCGGGAGCGGGTCTGCATGCGCGGCAGCAGGGAGCTCTGGGTGCCCTCGGCGGCGATGGTGCGCAATCCGTCCTCGACCGCTCCCATGGCGAGACGCAGCAGGGTGACCGGGTAGAGGGCGATGTTGTAGCCGAGGTCCTCCAGGGTGGCCGCGTCGAGCAGGGGCGTCCTGCCGAACTCGGTGAGGTTGGCGAGCAGCGGTACGTCCACGGCGCCGCGGAACGCCTCGTACTCGGAGAGACCGGCGAGGGCTTCGGGGAAGACCGCGTCCGCCCCGGCGTCCACGTACGCCTTCGCGCGGTCGACCGCCGCGGTCAGGCCCTCCACCGATCGGGCGTCGGTGCGGGCCATGAGCAGGAAGTCCGGGTCCCGGCGGGCGTCGACGGCGGCACGGAGGCGTCGGACCATCTCCTCGCGGGGCGCGATCGTCTTGCCGTCGAGGTGGCCGCAACGCTTGGGGTTGACCTGGTCCTCCAGGTGGAGTCCGGCCAGCCCGGCGTCCTCCATCAGCTGGACGGTGCGGGCGGCGTTCATCGGTTCGCCGAAGCCGGTGTCGGCGTCGACGAGGACGGGCAGGTCGGTGGCCCGGGTGGTCTGCTGGGCCCGGGCGGCGATCTCCGTGGAGGTGGTCAGGCCGATGTCGGGCAGTCCGAGGTCCGCGGCGAGGACCGCTCCCGACAGGTAGACGGCGTCGAAGCCGGTGTCCTGGATGAGGCGGGCGGACAGCGGGTTGATCGCGCCGGGGACGCGCAGCAGGCGTCCCGAGCCGAGCTGTTCCCGGAAGGACCGGCGGCGTTCGGCGGGCGTGGTCCGCGTGTGCAGCACCATCAGAACAGCCCCTCGGGCAGCTCCGCGTCGTACGCGGCGACGGCTTCGGTGTCCACGGCCGGGAACAGGCCGTCGAGGCCGGTCGCCGGAAGCTCGGCGAGGCGGGCGGCGGAGTCGAGGAAGGCGTCCTGCGCGGGCCCGGTGACGATGCCCTCGGCGAGGGTGCGGAACTTGCGGGTGTATCCGGGGCGGTCGAAGGGGCGGGCTCCGGCGGGGTGGGCGTCGGCGACGGCGAGTTCGTCCTCGATCACCGAGCCGTCGTCGAGGGTGATGACCGCGCGTCCGCCGAAGGCGCGGCGGTCCGGGTCGGGGTCGTGGTAGCGGCGGGTCCACTCCGGGTCCTCGACCGTCGTGATCCTCCGCCACAGCTCGACGGTCTCCGGGCGCCGGGCGCGTTCGGGGGCGTAGGAGCGCTCGTGGTGCCAGGTCCCGTCCTCCAGCGCGACGGCGAGGATGTAGGGCACCGAGTGGTCCAGCGTCTCGCGGCTGGCGGCCGGATCGTACTTCTGGGGGTCGTTCGCGCCCGAGCCGATCACGTGGTGGGTGTGGTGGCTGGTGTGCAGGACGACCGAGCGCACCCTGTCCAGGGGACCGGCCTTCGCCCGCAGACGCCGGGCCAGGTCGATGACCGCCTGGGCCTGGTACTCGGCCGAGTGCTCCTTCGTGTAGGTGTCGAGGATCGCTCGGCGCGGCTCGCCCGCCCCCGGGAGGGCGACGGTGTAGTCGGAGCCCGGGCCGTCCAGCATCCAGGCGAGGAAGCCGTCCTCGCCCTCGTAGATCGGCGACGGGGAGGTCTCGCCGCGCATGGCCCGGTCGACGGCTTCGATCGCCGCCTTCCCGGCGAACGCCGGCGCGTACGCCTTCCAGCTGGAGATCTCGCCCTTGCGGGACTGACGGGTGGCGGTGGTGGTGTGCACGGCCTGCTGCACCGCCTGGTACACCGTCGCGGTCGGCAGCCGCAGCATCGATCCCAGACCGCCGGCGGTGGCGGCGCTGAGGTGGGCCACGTGGTCGACGCGGTGCTCGTGCAGGCAGATGCCCCTGACCAGCGCGACGTGGATCTCGTAGGCGGCGGTGATGCCGCGCAGCAGGTCGGCGCCGGTGCGGCCGGTGTGCTGGGCGACGGCGAGCAGCGGCGGGATGTTGTCGCCGGGGTGGGAGTAGTCGGCGGCCAGGTAGGTGTCGTGGTAGTCCAGCTCGCGCACGGCCGTGCCGTTCGCCCAGGCGGCCCACTCCGGGGAGACCCGGACCGCCGCGCCGAGGACCGAGGCTCCGGGGGCGGCGGCGCCGTGGGCGGTGGCCTGGGCACGGGCGACCGCGACCGGGCGGCGCAGCAGGGAGGCGACGGCCACCGAGGCGTTGTCGATCACCCGGTTGACGACCATGCCGGCGCTGTCGGGATCCGGTTCCCCGGTACCGGTGGCCACGTCCGCCAGTTTCCAGGCGAGCTGGTCCTCGCGCGCAAGCCGGTCGGCGCTGGGGTGGACACGGACGTGGTGCTCGATCACGGGGCTCCTCGCGGGGTGCGGACGGTCCTTGCCGGTGCTGACGTGATCGACGGTGCCCGTTCCGCACCGGTCCGGCCACCTCTCCAGTCTGTGGAATCCCGCCATCCGGGAGCTGCGAATCTGCGAATTTGGCGAAGGTCGCGGATGCTATGTTCGCAAGCAGGCCCGCCGGAACGCCTCCCCTTCCCGGCTTGCGACAAGGATGTGCGCCGTGCCCCGAGGAGCAGCCGACCGCAAGATCCACGCCCATGCGAAGCTGCGGCGGCTGCGCCGCGAGCACGGGATGAACCAGGTCGACATGGCCCGCGCCCTCGGCATCTCCACCAGCTACGCCAACCAGATCGAGCAGAGCCGGCGCCCGCTGACCGCGTCGGTGCTGCTGCGGATCGCGGAGGTCTTCGGGGTCGACGCGGAGTTCTTCTCCGAGGCCGACGAGGACCGGCTCGCCACCGACCTGCGGGCCGCGGTCGCGGACGAGGCGTGCGGAGCGGCGCCGCTCGCTCCCGAGGAGATCGCCGAGGCGGCCCGGGACCACCCCGAGGTGGCGCGCGCCCTGGTCGCCCTGCACCGGCGCTACCGGGACACGGTGGAGCGGGCCGCCGCCCTCGGCTCCCCCGGGGCCGCGGACGGTCTGCTGCCCGCCACCGAGCCGCACGACGAGGTGCGGGACTTCTTCTACACGCACCACAACCACTTCGAGCCGCTCGACACCGAGGCCGAACGCCTCGCCGGGGCGATGCGCCTGCGCCCGGGCCGGGTCTCCGACGCCCTCGTCGCCCGCCTGGGCGAGGAGCACGGGATCAGGGTCGTCCGGGCGGCTCCCGGGCGCTCGGGTGACGCCCGCAGACTCGACCCCGACACCGGTCTGCTGTTCCTGTCGCCCTGGCTCAGCGAGGGCCAGCGGGCCTTCCAGCTCGCCACCCAGCTCGCCCTGCTGGAGCACGGGCCGCTCCTCGGCCTGCTGGCGGACAGCGCCACGGGCCTGACCTCGCCGAGGTCCCCCGCGCTGGCCCGCATCGGCCTGGCGAACTACTTCGCGGGCGCCCTCCTGATGCCGTACTCCGTCTTCCACACGGTGGCCGAGGAGGTGCGCTACGACATCGAGCTGCTCTCGGCCCGCTTCGGCGTCGGCTTCGAGACCGTCTGCCACCGCCTCAGCACCCTCCAGCGGACCGGGCGGCGCGGGGTCCCCTTCTCCTTCCTCCGCGTCGACCGGGCCGGGAACATCTCCAAGCGGCAGTCGGCGACCGACTTCCACTTCTCCCGGCTCGGCGGCACCTGCCCCCTCTGGACCGTCTACGAGGCGTTCTCCGCGCCCGGCAGGATCCTCACCCAGGTCGCGGAGATGCCGGACGGCAAGCGGTACTTCTGGGTGGCGCGCACCATCACCCGGGGCGGCTTCGGCCACCGCGCCCCGCGCGCCGAGTTCGCCGTGGCCCTCGGCTGCGAGCTGCGCCACGCCCACCGGCTCGTCTACGCCGAGGGCGTCGCCCTCGACGACTCCCGCGCCGCCACCCCGATCGGGCTGGGCTGCCGGATCTGCGAACGCCGCGACTGCGCGCAGCGGGCACGCCCCCCGGCGGGCGGGCGGCTGGCCGTCGACCCCGACCGGCGGACGTATGTGCCGTATCCGGTCGAGAGCGGTCCGGGGCCGGCGGCGGAACCCGGATCAGCCGGATTCGGCGCGGTGCCCGCGCAGTAGCACGGAGATGGCACGGCGCAGGCGCGCCGCCTCCCCCTCCGGGTCCTCCCCGGTGTCCGGCGGTCCGTCCGGGCGGCCGGTTCGTCCGTGGCCCGCCGGGTCCGGCCCGGGCGCCGGGGGTGCCGGACGGCCCTCCGGTGGGTCGGCCACCAGTTCCGCCAGGTCCTCCAGGAGCCGCTCGGTGCGCCGCATCCGGTCGCCCAGGGCCCGGAGCCGGGCGCTCTGGCCGCCGACCTGCCTTCTGCACGCGAGGAGTTGCTCGTACTCCGCCACGGTCAGGGCGACCGCCTCCACCCCTTCCACGGTGATGCGTGGCGGCTGCCGACGTCTGGTCATTCCGGTACCCCGTCCTCCCGTTCCGCTGGTCGTACGTGCCGGAACGCGAGCGGCCCCGGGATCGTTCCCCGGGGCCCCGCGTACCGGGTGGTTCAACGGTGCCGGAAGACCGGCGCCCGCTTGCCGGTGAAGGCCGCCATGCCCTCCTTCTGGTCGGCCGTGGCGAACACCGCGTGGAACAGGCGGCGTTCGAAGCGGACCCCCTCGGCGAGGCTGGTCTCGAAGGCGCGGTTGACGGCCTCCTTCGCCATCATCGCCACCGGCAGCGACATCTCCGCCACCGACTCGGCGACCGCCTGCGCCTCCGCGAGGAGTTCACCGGCCGGCACGATCCGGGAGACCAGTCCGGCCCGCTCGGCCTCGGCGGCGTCCATGGTGCGCCCGGTCAGGCACAGTTCCATGGCCTTGGCCTTGCCGACGGCCCGGGTCAGCCGCTGGGAGCCGCCGATGCCCGGGATCACCCCGAGCTTGATCTCCGGCTGGCCGAAGACGGCGGTGTCGGCGGCGAGCAGGATGTCGCAGAGCATGGCCAGTTCGCAGCCTCCGCCGAGCGCGTAGCCGGCGACCGCGGCCACGGTGGGCGTCCGGATCTGTCCGAGCCGGTCCCATGCGGCGAACCAGTCGGTGAGGTACATGTCCATGTACCCCCGCGGTGCCATCTCCTTGATGTCGGCCCCGGCCGCGAAGGCCCTCGCCGAGCCGGTGATGACGAGGCAGCCGATGTCCGGGTCCCGGTCGAGTGCCTCGGTGGCGGCGACCACCTCGTTCATCACCCGGAGGTTCAGCGCGTTGAGCGCCTTGGGCCGGTCGAGGGTGAGCCAGGCGGTGCGGCCCTTGCGTTCGACCAGGATGGTCTCGTACTCGTCGCTCACGTGGCGTCTCCGCTCCGTTCCCTGATGGTGCCGACGATGGCCGAGAAGTCCCGCGCGCCACCGGTGCCCTCGGCGTATTCGGCGTACAGTTCCGCCGCGCGGTGCCCGAGTTCCGTGTGCACGCCGCCCGCCTTCGCGGCGTTGGCGGCCAGCCGCAGGTCCTTGGCCATCAGGGCGGCGGCGAAGCCCGGCCGGTAGTCCCGGTTGGCGGGACTGGCCGGGACGGGCCCGGGAACGGGGCAGTTGACGCTGAGCGCCCAGCACTGGCCGGAGGCCGTGGAGGCCACGTCGTACAGCGCCTGATGGGACAGCCCGAGGCTCTCGCCGAGGACGAACGCCTCGCTGACGGCGATCATGGAGACGCCGAGGATCATGTTGTTGCAGATCTTGGCGGCCTGCCCGGCGCCCGGCCCGCCGCAGTGCACGGCCCTCCTGCCCATGGCCTCCAGCAGGGGGCGCGCCTCGGTGAACTCCTCTTCGCCACCGCCCGCCATGAACGTCAGGGTGGCGGCCTCGGCACCGACCACTCCGCCGGACACGGGCGCGTCCAGGGAGCGCATCCCGGCGGTGCGGGCCCGCTCGTGGGCCGTCCGCGCGTCGGCGACGTCGACGGTGGAGCAGTCGACGAAGAGGGTGCCGGGGCGGGCGGCGGTCAGGGCCTCGTCGTAGAGGTCCAGGACATGACGTCCGGCGGGCAGCATGCTGATGACCACGTCCGCCTCCCGGACGGCCGCGGTCACGGACCCCGCGGGTTCGGCCCCGGCCCGGCAGGCGGCCTCCACGGCTTCGGGGACGAGGTCGTGGCCGAGCACGCGGTGGCCCGCCCCGGCCAGGTTGGCGGCCATCGGGCCGCCCATGTGGCCGAGTCCGACGAACGCGACGGTCCGGGTCACCACGCGATCTCCTCCAGGGCTCCCGAGGGGGTCGGGACGGGTCCGGGCCCGTCGGCCGGGGCGAAGAACCGCTCCACGTCGGCGTCGGTGACCTCCTCCAGGGTGGCGGGCGACCAGCGCGGCGTCCGGTCCTTGTCGATGACCTGGGCCCGGATGCCCTCGATCAGGTCGGGGCCGCGCAGACAGGCGCGGGAGACGCGGTACTCCTGTTCGAGGACCCGCTCCAGTGGCCCGAGCCGCCGGGCGCGGCGCAGCGCGGCCAGGGTCACCTTGAGCGCGGTCGGCGACTTGGTGAGCAGGGTTCCGGCGGTCTCCTCGGCCGCGGGACCGCCGTGGGCGTGGAGCCGATGGACGATCTCCTCGACGGTGTCCGCGGCGAAGCAGGCGTCGATCCAGTCCCGCCGGGCGGCCAGTCCGCCCGGCGGCGGGTCCTGGACGTGCCGCCCGAGTGCCTCGCGCACCGGCAGCCGGTCGAGGTCTTCCACGAAGGAGGGCAGGGAGGCGGAGGGCATGTAGTGGTCGGCCAGTCCGCACAGGAGGGCGTCCGCGGCGCCGACCGCCGCGCCGGTGAGGGCGAGGTGGGTGCCCAGCTCTCCGGGGGCGAGGGCGAGCAGATGGGTGCCGCCGACGTCGGGGACGAAGCCGATGCCGGTCTCGGGCATGGCGACGCGGGAGCGCTCGGTGACGATCCGCACGCTGCCATGGGCGGAGACGCCGACGCCGCCGCCCATCACGACCCCGTCCATGACGGCGACGTACGGCTTGGGATAGCGGGCGATACGGGCGTTGAGACGGTACTCGTCGCGCCAGAAGGCCGCGGTCGCGCTGCCGTCGCCGTCCCGGGCGTCCTCGTGGATGGCGCGGATGTCACCGCCCGCGCACAGCCCCCGCTCCCCCGCCCCGGTGAGGACCACGGCCTCCACCGCCGGATCGCGCTCCCACTCCGCGAGCGCCTCCTCGACGGCGAGCACCATCCCCCGGGTGAGGGAGTTCAGGGCCCCCGGACGGTTGAGGACGATGTGGGCGGCCCGGCCGCCGGTCCGGAACAGGACGTCGCTCATCCGAACGCCTCCGTCAGACCGCGGGCCACGATGACGCGCATGATCTCGTTGGTTCCTTCCAGGATCTGGTGGACCCGCAGGTCCCGGACGATCTTCTCGATCCCGTACTCGCTGAGGTAGCCGTATCCGCCGTGGAGCTGAAGGGCGCGGTCGGCGACCGAGTAGCCGGTGTCGGTGGCGAACCGCTTGGCCATCGCGCACAGGTACGGCGCCTGCGGATCGCCCCGGTCCAGTGCCTGCGCTGCCTGCTGGACCAGCGCGCGGGCGGCGGTGAGTTCGGTCGCCATGTCGGCGAGCCGGAACCTCAGGGCCTGGGCGTCGAGGAGCCGGGCACCGAACGCCTCGCGGTCGGCGAGGTGGACGAGGCTGCGGTCGAGGGCGCTGCGGGCGCCGCCCAGGGAGCAGGCGGCGATGCCGAGACGGCCGCCGTTGAGGCCGTTCATGGCGATCCGGAAGCCGTCGCCCTCGCGGCCGAGGAGCCGGTCGGCGGGCAGGCGGACGCCGTCCATGACCACCTGGCGGGTGGGCTGGGCGTTCCAGCCCATCTTCCGTTCGTTCGGCCCGAAGCCGAGGCCCGGGTCGTTCCGGTCGAGGACGAACGCGGAGATCCCGGCGGATCCCTCACCGCCGGTGCGGGCCATCACGACGTAGAGCCGGGCGGCGCCGGCGCCGGAGATGAACTGCTTGACGCCGGTGAGCACCCAGTCGTCGCCGTCCCGTACGGCACGGCTGGTCAGGGCGGCCGCGTCCGATCCGGCGCCCGGTTCGGTGAGGCAGTAGCTGGCGAGGTCCTCCATGGCGCACAGGCGCGGCAGCCACCGCTCGCGCTGGGCGTCGTCGCCGTAGCTGTCGATCATCCAGGCGACCATGTTGTGGATGGAGAGGTATCCGGCGATGGACGGGCAGCCGGAGGCGAGCGTCTCGAAGACGAGGACTCCGTCGGCGCGGCCGAGGCCGGAGCCGCCGGACTCCTCCCGGACGTAGACGCCGCCGAGGCCGAGACCCGCCGCCTTGCGCAGCACGTCCACGGGGAAGTGCTTGTCGCGGTCCCAGTCGAGGGCCTGCGGGGCGAGGTGGTCCTGGGCGAAGTCGAAGGTGGTCTCCACGAGGGCCTGCTGGTCCTCGGTGAGCAGGGTGCCGGTCATGTCGGGTCAGCCCATCGTGGGGAGGGTGAAGCTGGCGCCTTCCCTCTGGCCGGCGGGCCAGCGCGAGGTGACCGTCTTCGTCCGGGTGTAGAAGCGGATGGCGTCCGGGCCGTGCTGGTTGAGGTCGCCGAAACCGGAGCGCTTCCAGCCGCCGAAGGTGTGGTAGGCGACGGGTACCGGGATGGGCACGTTGACACCGACCATGCCGGTGGTCACGCGTCGGCTGAAGTCGCGGGCGGTGTCCCCGTCCCGGGTGAAGATGGACACGCCGTTGCCGTAGGTGTGCTCGCTGGGCAGGCGCAGCGCCTCCTCGTAGTCCGCGGCGCGGACGACGCACAGGACGGGACCGAAGATCTCCTCCTGGTGGATGCGCATGCCGGGAGTGACCCGGTCGAAGAGGCTGGCCCCGGCGAAGAAGCCGTCCTCGTGTTCCGGAAGGGTGAAGTCGCGTCCGTCGACGACGAGTTCGGCACCCTCCTCCACTCCGAGGTCCACATAGGAGCGGACCCGCTCGACGGCCTCCGGGCCGACCATCGGGCCGAAGTCGGCCCCGGGGTCGTCGCTGCGGCCGATGCGCAGCGCGGCGACGCGCTCCTTGAGCCGGGCCACGAGGGCGTCGGCGGTCGCCTCACCGACGGGGACGGCGACGGAGATGGCCATGCAGCGCTCGCCCGCCGAGCCGTACCCGGAGCCGACCAGGGCGTCGGCGGCCTGGTCGAGGTCGGCGTCGGGCATCACGATCATGTGGTTCTTGGCGCCGCCGAAGCACTGGGCGCGCTTGCCGCGGGCGGCGGCGGTGGCGTAGACGTGCGCGGCGACGGGGGTGGAGCCGACGAAGCCGAGGGCGGCCACGCGCGGGTCCTCCAGCAGGGTGTCGACCGCCTCCCGTCCCCCGTTGACGACGTTGAGGACGCCCGGCGGGAGCCCCGCCTCCAGGAACAGCTCGGCGAGCCGGAGCGGAACGGACGGGTCCCGTTCCGACGGCTTGAGGATGAAGGCGTTGCCGCAGGCCAGGGCGGGCGCGGCCTTCCACAGGGGGATCATGGCGGGGAAGTTGAACGGCGTGATGCCCGCGACCACGCCGAGCGGGGCGCGCAGGGAGTGGACGTCGATGCCGGTGCCGGCGTTGTCGGTGAACTCCCCCTTGAGCAGGTGCGGGATGCCCGCCGCGAACTCGACGACCTCCAGGCCGCGCTGGATGTCGCCGTGCGCGTCGGCCACCGTCTTGCCGTGCTCGGCGGACAGCAGCCGGGCCAGGGCGTCCTTCTCGCCCTCCACCAGGCGCAGGAACGCCAGCAGGACACGGGCGCGGCGCTGGGGGTTCCACTCCGCCCAGGCCGGCTGCGCCGCCGCGGCGTCGCTGATCGCCGCCTCGGTCTCCGCCCGGTCGGCGAGCGGTACCAGGGCCTGGACCCGGCCGGTGTTGGGGTCGTACACGTCGCCGAAGGCCCCCGAGGTTCCCGGGGTGTGCTTGCCGCCGATGAAGTGCGTCAACTCGCGCACGGAGGCGCGTTCGTGCTCACGGACCATGACTGCCTGCTCTCGTCAGGAGGGATCCGGGGACGGCGCGCCGGCCCGGCGTCCGAACGCGGTCGGCATACGGAGATCGGGGGCGCGAGATCGCGTGGGGCCGCGGCCTCGTCAGAGGGAGGGCTCACCAGGGTCATGGGTGCACACCGGTGCCATGCGTGTCGGCTCCATCCTCGTGGAAAACACGGAACGTCCCGCGGCCGGTATCCTGACTCCCGGATCAGCGCGCGCCGTCCGCCTTCCCGACATCCAGCTCGTCAGTGGCGTCCTGCTCGACGGCGTGCTCCCCGGTCACAGTGGCGGGACCGTGCCGGAATCACACCGGCTTCCCTGCACCGCGGGCCTTGTGTCCGCGACTATATAGTCGGTCGTCCTAGTAAATCCAGCGACACACGAACCCTGTCCGGGGCGGCACCCATCGGCGCCGCGCTCCGGGGGCCCGGCCCCCGGGACGTGCCGCGACCGTCCGCCCCGGCAAGGGGCCCCGCCATCGGCCCGGCACCCCGCCCGCACCGGAGGTGCCTGTGGCGCCTTCTCCTCAACTGGCCCTAGACTGCGCTGACTTCGGCGCCCGTCGGCCACGGCCGACGGACCGCGGAAGGGCGTCACCGCGTACGGCACGACAACCGCATACGCGCGTGACCGGGGGAAGCCGGTGGGAATCCGGCGCTGACCTGCAACCGTGTGCGGCCCGTCGGGCCGCGAGTCGGGGAACCCGGCACGTGCTCCGTACCGCTTCCCACTGTCATGGTCTGCAGCGTGAAGCCGAGAGCCCCCGTGCCGCCACGGCCCGGTGTCCGACCCGCCCTGCGGCGGGCGGCACCGCAGCGCCCGCCCGGACGCGGTCCGGCGGCCCGGCGGCCCTGCCGCGGACCGCCCGATCAGGAAGGCTCCGCCATGCGCCGCACATCCGTCCACCGTCACCTGGCCGCCGTGGCCGTACTCGGTCTGGCCCTGTCCTCCGGGACGGCCGTCGCCCACGCCGACGGCGCCGCCACGGCCGCGACCACGGGCACCAACGCCCCCGTCAGAGTGTCCCTGACGGTGCAGGGGCCGGACGGGCTCCTGTTCAAGGGCCGGGTCCGGACACGGGGCCACGACGTCACCACCGCGACCGGCGGCACCCACACGTGCGACGGCACCAACGGCGGCGCCCACGCCAGTGCGGTGCCCACACCGACCGCCGCGCTCGACGACGCCGCCCACCGGAGGGGCTTCACCTGGGACGGCACGTGGTACCCGTCCTTCGACGACTTCTCGGTGGACACCATCGGGAACGTCAGCGGCGGGGGCGGCGCCTACTGGAACATCTCCGTCAACGGCACCTCGACACCGGTCGGCGGCTGCCAGTTCGGGCTCGTCGCCGGGGACGAGGTCGCCTTCACCTGGACGGCCTTCTGACGGAACGTCATCCCGTCCGGGTCGCGCGCACGGCGGGGCCGGCGACGAGCCCGCCGTGCGGGCCCCGCGGACGCGGGGCCGCGGGGAGCCGGTCCGGGCGCTCCCCGCGGCCCCGCCGGTGTCAGGCCCCCCAGCGCAGGGCGATCGTGTCGCCGACGCCCACGGCGGTGCCCCGGGCCGCGGCGGCGAAGGACGAGCCGTCGAGGCTGGCCTTCCACGTGCCGGAACCGCCGCCGGCCTTGCCGTTGAGGGAGGTGACGGCGCCCGTGCCGGACGAGGGCGCCACGGAGGTCACACAGCCCGCGGGGGTGGCCGCCGTCCGGGCCGCGTCGAGGACCGCGCCCAGGGTGGTCGTCGGCCCGGTCGGCGTGAGCGTGACGGAGCACACCTCGAGGCCCCCCGCACCGTCGTCCACGGTCAGTGCGAGCGTCGCCGCCGTACCGGAGGTGAAGGAGCCCTCTCCGACCCACTGCGGCGCCCCCGGGGTGACCGGTGCGGGCGGTGCGGCGGTGAATCCCGCGCCGGCCACGGCCCTCATCCCGTCGCTGGAGGCGTAGGCGGACGGGCCCGTGTCACTGGGCAGGTACCTGAATCCGCCGCCCGGGTTGAACTGCTGGGCGATCAGGAAGTCCAGCGGGGTCCTGCCCATGGCGGTGAGGAAGTCACCGGTCTGCGCGTTGATGCCGCAGGCGTTCAGTCCGGAGACCGCCCAGCCGTTGGAGTTGGTGTTGACACCGAACATGGCGTTGAAGGCACCGCTGCCGGCCACCAGCTTGCTCTTGAGGAAGGCCCTGGCCCGGACGATGTCGGCGTCGGTGTTCGGCACGCCCGACACGCACAGCGCGGCCATGGCCGCACCGGTCATGTCGATGTCCGAGGTCTTGGCGAGCTCGGTGGCGCTGCCTTCCGCCTTGCCGTAGTTCCAGCCGCCGTCGTTGTGCTGGTTGGCCCGGATCCGGGTGGCCATCGCGTCGCGGAGCGCCTGCGGGACACGGAGCTGACCGGAGGGGGTCCTGGCGCCGTTGAGGGCCAGGGCGGCGAAGACGGTGCCGTTGAAGTTGCCGGACGGGCCGAAGTAGCCGGGTTCGGCGGTCTGCCAGTAGCGGTGGATGTCGGCGATCAGGTTGCGGGAGGCGGAGACCCGGGCCGGGTCGACACCGGCGGCGTAGGCGTTGAGGGCGGCCCGCTCGTAGTCGGTGACGACCGGGGACGCGGACGGCCACCCGCCGGTGGACAGGAGGTTGCGGTAGACCGTCCTCGCGTTCCTGCTCGGGTCACCGCCGGGCGTCACGTCCACGGCGGCGGTTCCGGCGGCGGCGAGCGCGCTGAACGCCCACTCGTTGGAGAGCCCCGGGCCGGCGTACGAACCGTCCGCCGCCTGAAGGGACTTGAGATAAGCGACGCCGTTGGTCTTCGAGGTGGCGATCTGGGCGGGTGTCGTGGTCGCGGCGGCCGGCGGCGCCGTCAGCGCGAGGGCGCCGACCGCGGCCACCGCGGCCAGGGCCGAGCGACGGAGGAAGGGAGAAGAGGTACGGGACAAGGCCTGCTCCTGGGACGGGGACGCCGACCGGTCCCCGTGCTGTCGCCGGGCAGCGCGGTGCGCGGGCGGAAGCAGCGGGTGTGGCCGCCGTCCGGGACGCGTGGATCGGCTTCCAGTGCTGTGCCGCCTGGGCATTCGGGCTCGGAACGGCCCCCTGCCGTTCCACACCGCTGCGCGTCAGCCCCGGATTCCCACCGGGTTCCCCCACTCGGCAGACCGGGACGGTACCCGACGGGCGTCCGGGCCGCCACAGCGGCTCAGGAGAACCGCCGCACCGGCCCGCGGCCGTCTTGACGCGATCGGTGATGCATGCTCAAATCCCGCTGATACGCCTTGAGTTCCAGGGGAAGCCGGTGAGAATCCGGCGCTGACCCGCAACCGTGGGCCCGGCAGACGCCGGGCGAGCCGGAACACCTGGAGCGTTCATCAGCAACAGACGCCGTCGCGGACTACGGCGTGGTGCGACCGGCTTCCGTACGCGGGGATTCCCCTGCCCGGGAGCCCTCACCCACGTTCACCGTCCGCGCCGGAAGGCAACGAGGGGGCCGCGGTGGGGAGCCAGCGACGACACGACGCACGGGCGGGTACGGCACCCGGGCCGGTGGCCGCGCTGGCTGTCGCCCTCCTGGTGCTGGTGGCCGCCTCCGTGACCCTCCTCACCACGACGTCCGCCGTCGCGGGGCCGGACCGGGCGGAAGCGTGCACGGCGACCCGAGGCGCGGTGGTCGCCGTCGACTTCGGGCCGTTCGGCGGTGATGTCGTGCGGGGCTGCGATCCGACGCCGAGCACCGGCTACGACCTGCTCCACGAGGGCGGGTTCGGCACCGCCGGGACCGAGCACGACGGTCCGGCGTTCATCTGCCGCATCGGCCACGGCTCCTTCAACGGCGGCACCCGGTACCCGACCCCCGCCCAGGAGGGCTGCGTCCTCACTCCGCCCGCGAACGCCTACTGGTCCTACTGGACCGCCTCACCGGGCCGCGACGACTGGTCGTACAGCCAGTACGGAGCCATGGACCGCAGGCTCAAGGACGGCGACGTGGACGCCTGGGTGTACGGCGGCACGGGCAGGCCGGACTTCAGCCCCGACGACGTCCGGCCGGGCACCGGCGGCACCCCCGGCCCCGGAACCCCGACGGGAACGCCGGGAGCGATCGACGTGGCCGCCGCGGCGGCCTGGCTCGAGAGCCGGCTGACCGACGGTGACCACGTCGTCCCCGAGGGCGGCGACACCCCCGACCACCTCCTCACCACGGAGGTGGCCTACGGACTCGCCGCGGCCGGAAGCGGCCCCGCCCTGCGCAGGGTCACCGCCTTCCTCGCCTCCCACGCGGGCGAGTACGCCTACCCGGAGGGCGCGGGCGGGGCCCCGGACGCCACCGCCGCCGCCCGCCTGGCCCTCCTCGCCTCCAGCACGGGGACGGACCCCCGCGACGTCGGCGGCCACGACCTGATCGGCGACCTGTCGGCGCATGTGTGCGCCGCGGGCCCCGAATCCGGCGAACCGACACCCGGCTGCACCGCCAGGGGCGACTTCCGCAACGCCGGATACACCGACGGGCAGGCGCTGTCGGTCCTGGCCCTGCTGCGCGCCGGAGCCACCCCGGCGGCCGGGGCCGTGCAGCGGCTCACCCAGGTCCAGTGCCGTGACGGCGGAGTCACCGGCATCCTCATCCGCCCCGGCGAGTACTGCGACGGCGACCCCGCCACCACCGCCCTCGTCGCCCTCGTCCTGCGCAGGGCGGGCGGCCACGACGACGCCGTCGCCAGGGCCCGTGCCTACCTGGCCGGGGCCCAGCGCCAGGACGGCGCCTTCCCCGGGTACACCGGCGCCACCAGCGGCTCCGTCCACGCCACGGCGTACGCGGCACAGGCCCTGCGCGTCCTCGGCGACGGGGACCGCGCCGACGCGGCCGTCGCCTGGCTCTCCCGCGAGCAGCTCGCCGACGGCGGCTTCGGCTTCGAGGAGGGCGCGACCGATCCGGCGCTCCACCCGACGCCGGCCGCCGTCCTGGCGGGAGTCCGCACCAGCCTGGTCACCCTGACCACCGAACGGACCGGTCCGACCGACCCGCCGACATCGCCGCCCCCCGCCACCCAGCCGCCGACGTCACCTCCCCCCGCCACGCGGCCGCCGACATCGCCGCCCCCGGCCACGGACCCGGCCACCCCGCCGGAGGGTGACGGTCCCGACCTCGCGAAGGGAGTCGCCTACCTCACCGGCGCCGACCTCCTGAAGCAGGGCCGGTACTACACGTCCGGCCCCGGCTCCGTCCGTGCCGACTTCGGGCTGACCATCGACGGCGCCTACGCGCTCGCCGCGACCGGACTGTCCGACGGCAGGCTGCGCGGCATCGTCGACTTCCTCGACGACCGGGGCACCGACGGCGAGGGGCGCACCCTCCACGACTGGACCGGCATCGGCACGCCCCACGTGCTGGGCGGTTCCCTGGGGAAGGCCGCGCTGCTCGCCGAGACCGTCGGCCGCGACCCGCGGCACTTCGGCGGTCAGGACCTCGTCGCGGCGCTCGGCAGGGCCGTGTGCGCCGGGCCGAGCACCGCGCCCGACCGCAGTTGCGCCGCCAAGGGCGCCTACACCTACACGCCCTCCGTCTTCGGACAGTCCCTGGCCGTCATGGCCCAGCTCCGCGCGGGCGAGACCGGAGCGGCCCGCGAACCGCTCGCCTATCTCACGGCTCTCCAGCGGGACAACGGCGCCTGGCCCAGCCTGGTACCGGCCACCGACGACTCCGACGTGGACTCCACCGCGATCGCCGCCATGGCCCTCAGCCTGGCCGGCGGCAGCGGGGCGGACCGGGCCGTGGACAGGGCGCTGGCCTGGATCGCGTCCCAGCAGCTCCCCGGCGGGGGCTTCCCCGGCGCGGCCGGGAACTCGGTCAACTCGGCCGCGCTCGCGGTGCAGGGACTCTCCCTGGACGCGTCCGCGTACACCGGGGAGATCGCCCGGGCCCGCGCCTTCCTCGCCTCCCAGCAGAACCCCGACGGCGGTTTCAACGTGGCCCGGGAAGGACAGCGCGGTTCCGACCTCCGTGCCTCCACCCAGGCGGTGAGCGGAGCCACCGGCATCTCCTTCGGCACGCTGGAACGCGATCTGACCCGTACGTCACCGCAGCCCACGCCGGGACCGGGCGACGGCGGACCGGAGATCGTCACCCCGGAGATCGTCACCCCGGGCGGCACGGGAGGCGCGGGGGCACCGGACATCGTCACCCCGGACGATCCCGGGGGCGGGTACGGCGCGTCCGGCGGCAAGGGCGCCCTCGCCTCCACGGGTGCGCAGGCCGGGCTCCTGGCCGTCCTCGCCGCCCTCATGGTGCTGGCCGGCTGGCGCTGCACGGTCCTGGCCCGCCGCAGGGCCGCGGCGGGGGGTGAGCGGTGATCCGCTCGCGCTCCGCACGGACGACGGCACGGGCGGCGGCGGCCCTCGGCCTGACCGCCGCCGCGGTCGCCGGCGGTGCGGCCCCGGCCGGAGCCGCACCGCAGCCCATGGGACGCTGCACGACCACCTCCGGCGCCGTCCTCGCGGTCGACTTCAGCGACTGGGGCGGTCCCCTCTTCCGGTCCTGCGGCACGACGCCCACGACCGGCTACGAACTGCTCAACCAGGGCGGCTGGCGCACCACCGGCACGGGACACGACGGGCCGGCGTTCATCTGCCGCATCGGCTACAGCGGTTACCGGGACGGCAGGCAGTTCCCGACCCCGGCCGAGGACGACTGCGTGCTCACCCCTCCCGCCTCCGCCTACTGGTCGTACTGGCACGCCGACCCCGGCCGGAACGACTGGGAGTACAGCCGGCTCGGCGCCATGCTCTACCGGCCCGGGCCCGGCAGCGTCGATCTGTGGGTCTACGGGGGCACCGACATCGGGGGGACCGAGGGCAGGCCCACGGTCACCCCGGACCAGCTGCGCGCCCACAACACCCGGCCGGTCGGCGACACGGACCGGCCTCCCTCCACCGACCGGGCACCCGCCCCGCCACCGGGGGCCGGTACGGGCCCGGCGCCGGAGCGGCGCCCGCCGGCGCCGCCCGAGCCCGCGCCCTCCGCCCCCGCGGAGCCCGCGCCCGCCTCCGCGGAGCCGAGGGACCCCGGGACCCGGCCCGGGCCGGCGGAACCCGAACCGTCCCGCCCCGCGACGAGCCGGAGCGCGAGCCCCACACCCTCGCCCTCTCCCACCGGCACGGCGGCCCCCTCCGCGCTCGCGGCACCGATACGGGGCCCGGAGGTCGTCGACGCGGCCCCGGCGACCGACGCCCCCCACGACTCCGGGTCGATCGTGCCGGTGGTC
Source organism: Streptomyces sp. NPDC107521 (assembly GCF_055598485.1). Classification (NCBI taxonomy): domain Bacteria; kingdom Bacillati; phylum Actinomycetota; class Actinomycetes; order Kitasatosporales; family Streptomycetaceae; genus Streptomyces; species Streptomyces sp. NPDC107521. Next base: position 15,622 of record NZ_JBVKAT010000011.1, on the reverse strand, counting down.
GCCGGAGCCTCGCTCGTCGCCCTGATCGGCGGCGCGGCCGTCCACGCGGCCCACAGGCGCCGCGGCACCCGGTGAGCGCGACGGCCCGGCCACCCGCCGCGGTGTCCGGCCCGCCGACCCGCAAGGGGGTCCGCCGCCTGCCGCGCACACTGCATCCCATGGCCTGGTGGATCTGGGCCCTGGCCCTCGCCACCGCCGTCAGCCGCACCGACAACCCCCTGCTGCTGCTCCTCGTCCTCGCCGTCCTGGGCCATGTCGTCACGGTCCGCCGCACCGAGGCACCCTGGGCACGCGGCTTCGCGTACTACCTGTACCTCGCGCTCACGGTCGTCGCGATCCGCGTCGTCTTCCGCGCCGTGTTCGCGACCGGTATCACCCCCCGGGACCACTTCCTCTTCTCCCTCCCCCGGGTCCCCACACCGGACTGGTACGCGGGCATCCGGATCGGCGGGCCGGTCTCCCTGGAAGCGGTGCTGTCGGCCGCGACCGACGGGCTGCGGCTCGCCTGCATGCTGTGCTGCATCGGCGCCGCCAACACCCTGGCCAACCCCAAGCGCGCGCTGCGTGTCCTCCCCGGCGCGCTGTACGAACTCGGGGCCGCCGTCACGGTCGCCATGAGCGTGGCGCCGCAGTTGGTGCAGAGCGTGCAGCGCGTCGCCCGCGCCCGCAGGCTCAGGGCGGGCCGGTCCCGGGGGCTGAAGGCGCTGCGCGGGATCGTGGTTCCCGTCCTGGAGGACGCCCTCGAACGCTCGCTGCGCCTGGCGTCCGCCATGGACTGCCGGGGCTACGGCCGGGCCGGCTCCGCAACGCCCCGCTCGCGCCGGATCACCGGCGCGCTGATGCTGCTCGGCATGTGCGGTCTGTGCGCGGGGGCGTACGGGCTGCTCGACGCCACCGCGCCCGCCCTCCTCGGGCTGCCGGCCATGGGGGCCGGTGCCCTGCTGTGCCTGGCGGGCCTGCGGCTGGGTGGCCGGCGCGTCACCCGCACCGCCTACCGCCCCGATCCGTGGCGCCTGCCGGAATGGGCCGTGGCCGGCAGCGGAGTCCTCGCCGCCGCGCTCCTCTTCACCGGCCTCGGCTACGACCCCGCGCAGCTCAACCCGGTGTTCCACCCGCTCACCTGGCCCGGCCTGCCGCTGGTGCCGACCGCCGCGATCCTGCTCGCCGGTACCGCCGGCTTCCTCTCCCCGCCGCCCGCCGCGCACCGACCCCCCGACCGGAAAGCCGCCTCCGCGTGATCACCTTCGACCAGGTCACCATCGAGTACGACGACGCGCCCGGGCCCGCGCTGCGCGAGGTGAGCCTCACCGTGGAGGAGGGCGAACTCTGCCTCGTCGTCGGGCACACCGGCGTCGGCAAGTCCACGCTCCTCGGCGCGGTGAACGGGCTGGTACCGCACTTCACCGGCGGAACCCTGTACGGCCGCGTGACGGTCGACGGCCGGGACACCGCCCACCACCCGCCCCGGGAACTCGCCGATGTCGTCGGCGTGGTCGGCCAGGACCCCGCCGACGGCTTCGTCACCGACACCGTCGAGGAGGAACTCGCCTACTCCATGGAGCAGTTGGCGATTCCCCCGGCGACCATGCGCAAACGGGTCGAGGAGACCCTGGATCTGCTCGGTCTCGCCGATCTGCGGCACCGCGCGCTCCACGCGCTCTCCGGCGGCCAGCAGCAGCGAGTCGCCATCGGCTCCGTCCTCACCGCCCACCCCCGAGTCCTGGTCCTGGACGAACCCACCTCCGCCCTCGACCCGACCGCGGCCGAGGAGGTGCTGTCCGCCGTCACCCGCCTCGTCCACGACCTCGGCGTCACCGTCCTCATGGCCGAGCACCGCCTCGAACGCGTCGTCCAGTACGCGGACCGCGTGATCCATCTCTCCGGCGACGGCCGTGCCCTCATCGGTCCGCCCGCCGACGTCCTGCGCACGTCCACGATCGCCCCGCCCATCGTGGAACTGGGGCGCGTCGCCGGCTGGTCGCCGCTGCCGCTGTCCGTGCGCGACGCCCGCCGCGCGGCGGCGCCCCTGCGCGCGGCGCTGACGGGGCGCCCGCCCGGACCGGTCAGGGACCGCGGGACGGAGGAGCGGCCGCGGTTGCTTGCGGCGCGCGGCGTGAGCGTCGTGCACGGTGGGGTCGCCGCCGTCCGGGAGGCCGACCTGGACCTGGCCGCGGGCGAGGTGTCGGCGCTGATGGGACGCAACGGCTCGGGCAAGTCCTCGCTGCTCTGGGCCCTTCAGGGATCGGGACCGCGCCGGGCCGGAACGGTGAGGGTGGACGGCGGGGACGGCGGTCGGACCGCGGACCCCCGCACCGTCTCCGCCGTCCGGGCCCGCCGGCTGGTCGGCCTGGTGCCGCAGACCCCCTCCGACCTGCTCTACCTGGAGAGCGTCGAGCAGGAACTCGCGCAGGCGGACTCGGAGTCGGGGACCGTCGCACGGGCCCGCGCCCTCCTGGACCGTCTCGCCCCGGGCATCTGCGGCACCACGCACCCGCGGGACCTCTCGGAAGGGCAGAGGCTCGCCCTGGTCCTCGCCATCCAGCTCTCCGCCGCCCCCCGGGTGATCCTCCTGGACGAACCGACCCGCGGACTGGACTACCGGGCGAAGGCCCAGCTCGTCGGCATCGTCACCGCCTTGGCGGACGAGGGTCGCAGCGTGGTCGTCTCCACGCACGACGTCGAGTTCGCCGCCCGCGCCGCCGACCGTGTCATCGTGATGGCGGAGGGCGACATCGTCGCCGACGGACCCGCGGAGGAGATCATCCTGGCGTCCCCGGTCTTCGCCCCCCAGACGGCCAAGATCCTCGCCCCGCTGCCGTATCTGACCGTGGCGCAGGTCGAGGCGGAACTGACGGCCGGGGGGAGCACGTGAACCGGGCCGTCACCGCCATCCGGCTGACGCCGCGCACGGGTGTGGTCATGACCCTGGCCGCCTTCCTGGGCCTGGTCGCCTTCTTCTGGCCGTTCGTCGTCGCACCGGGCACCTTCGGATCGAACTACGCTCCCCCGCTCGTCTTCGGCGTCCTGCTGGTCCTCGTCCTGTGCGTGATCCTCTCCGAGATCGCCGAGGGCGGCATCGACTCCAAGGCCCTCGCCATGCTCGGAGTGCTGTCCGCGGTCAACGCGGCCCTGCGCCCGCTGGGCGCGGGCACCGCCGGGATCGAGACGGTGTTCTTCATCCTGGTCCTGGCCGGACGGGTCTACGGCCCCGGCTTCGGCTTCACCCTCGGCTGCACCTCCCTGTTCGCCTCCGCCCTGATCACCGGCGGAGTCGGTCCCTGGATGCCGTACCAGATGTTCGGCTGCGCCTTCGTCGGCATGCTCGCGGGCTTCCTGCCCCGGGCGGACGGACGGCGGGAGGTGCTGCTGCTCGCCGTCTACGGCTCCCTGTCCGGCTATCTCTTCGGCTTCCTGCTCAACCTCTCCTTCTGGCCCTTCTCCCTGGACCCGGGTAGTTCCCTCGCCTACCTGCCCGGCCTGCCCTTCACGGAGCAGTGGCAGCGCTACGTCGCCTTCGACATCGCCACGTCCCTCGGCTGGGACACCGGTCGCGCGGTCACCAACTTCGTCTGCGTCGCGCTCGCCGGACCCGCGGTACTCACCACCTTCCGGCGCGCCGCCCGCCGCGCCCGGTTCCGCGCCACCGGCCGCTTCGAGGGGCCCCGCCGACCGGCGGAGGGGTGACTCGGTCACCAGGACCGCCGGACGGACCCGGCCGCCGGGGCCGGACCGCCCGGGTGGTCCGGGCGGTCCGGGTGGGCGAGGCGGGGGGGGGACCCCCGCCGGGGCCGGACCGTACGCGACGGCCCGGCCCGGTGGGGGCGCGGTGGCCTCCCACGGGCCGGGCCGTGGCCCGTCCTGGCCGGAGCAGGGCGATGGGCTTCGCCGGTGGGGAGTCCTCACCGGCGCGTCCCGCGCGGCGGGCCGCTCAGGACCTGCCGCGCCCCCGCTCAGCGCCGCGGCCGGGAGGCACGCCCGGACGGTGTGTCCGGTCCCGGCGACAGCAACTCCCCCGCCACCCCGGCCAGGACGAGCCCGGCGGCGATGAGCAGCCCGTGCGGCAGCACGATGCCGAGGCCGAGCAGCCCGAGCGCGACGGCCAGCAGCAGCCGGAGCCACCGGCGGCGCCGGTCGCGGGAGCGGCGGGGCAGGCCGCGCGCCAGGGCGCGGGCGAGACGGGGATCCTCGCGGCGCAGTCGCGCCTCGATCTCGGCGAGCCGGTCGTCGGGTGACCGGGGCACGGCTCCTCCCTTCCGGCACGGGGCCGCAGGCAGGCGGAACGGGTGGGGCGAGTGGAACGGACGGACCGGGTGGGGTGCGCGTGACGGGCGGAACGGACGGGACGGTCCGCCCCGCGGTTCACCGGTCTCCTCGTGGTGGGTGGCATCACGTCACACCAGCACGAAGTAGCGCAGCCACACATAGGCCGCCGCGATGGTGACCGTGGTGGCGGTGACCACCAGGCCGTAGCGGCTGAACTGCCAGAAGGAGATGTGGTGTCCCTCCCGCGCGGCGATCCCGACGACCACGACGTTGGCCGAGGAGGCGATGATCGTGGCGTTCCCGCCGAGGTCCGCGCCGAGCGCGAAGGCCCACCACAGCATGCCCGCCTCCTCCAGGCCGCCGGCCGACTCCACGATCTCGGCGACGATCGGGCTGACCGACGCGACGAACGGGATGTTGTCGATGAGGCCGGAGGGGATGACGGACCCGAAGACCAGGGCCATGGAGGTGCCGAGCAGCCGCCCGTCGGCGGCCTCGGCCGCCGCCCGCCCCAGGTCGCCGATCACGCCGGTCTGCACCAGCGCGCCGACCATGACGAAGAGACCGGCGAAGAAGGCCAGTGTGTCCCACTCCACGTCCTTGGCGACCTCGGTGGCGTTCAGCCGGGACGCCGCCAGCAGCACCAGACCGCCGCAGATCGCGACGACGGAGGGCTCCATGCCCAGGGTGGTGTGGAGGACGAAGCCGACGATCACCAGCGCCATCACCACACCGCTGAGGATCAGCAGCCGGACGTCCTTGATGGCCTCACGCGGATTCATCTCCATCACGGCCGCGACGCGTTCGGGGTCGTGCCGGAAGGCGTCGCGGAACAGGAAGCGGCTCATCACGATGAACACGACCGTCAGCACGACGACGATCGGCGTCATGTGGTAGAGGAAATCGTTGAAGGACAGCCCCGCCCGGGAACCGATCATGATGTTGGGCGGGTCGCCGATCAGGGTGGCGGCCCCGGCGATGTTGCAGGTCATCACCTCGGCGATCAGGTAGGGGATGACGGGCAGACCGAGCTGCCGGCAGACCGAGATCGTCACCGGCACGATCAGCAGGACCGTCGTCACGTTGTCCAGCCACGGTGACGGGATCGCGGTCGCCAGGATCAGCAGGACCATCAGCCGGTACGGTCTGCCGCGGGCCTTGCGGGCGGCCCAGATGGCGATGAACTCGAAGAGACCGGTGCGCTTCAGCACGGCGACGATCAGCATCATGCCGAGCAGCAGGAAGATGACGTCCCAGTCGATGCCGGAGTCGGCGGAGAAGAAGGCGTGGTCGGGTTCGGTCGCGCCGATGAGCAGCATGGCGACCGCGCCGCCCAGCGCGGCGGCGACCCGGTGCACCCACTCGGTCGCGATCAGGACGAAGACGACGGTGAACACCGCCACGGCGAGCCATGTGGTGATGTTCACCCAGTGTCCTCCCCCGCGCGGGCCCCGTTCGGGCCGGCCGTCAGGACACCGGCCGGACGCGCCCCGGACGCGGCGACGGCACAGGGGGACCCCGCGCGGCGCGGCCCCGGTTCGTCTACCGCCTCGGTCCACCCCAGTTTCTGCGGCGTTGTCGACATGGCCCAGCTCCTCTCGTGAACGACCGGCCGACGGCGTCTCACGCCCGCCGGCGAGCCGCGCCCGCGCGCCTCCCGCGAGGGGAGGCGGGCCGCGGGCGGTACGGCCGTCGAGAACCGGGGAGCACCAGACGAGGCGTCACGAGGCGGCGGAGCCGCGACGACGCTCACTGGGCCGGAAAGGGGGAATGCCTACACCCTCGCCCGAAACCCGCCGCCCCGGCCATTGGGGACGCCACCCAATTCCGGGTGGACCCGACCTGTAGATCAGGGCCGTGATCGGCGGGGGGAGGAAGCTCGGACACCGGGCGGCAGGGCACCGGCCGCTCCCGGTGCGGGCCCCGGTGCCGGCCGGCGCTGAGCCGGGGCGGCACCGGGGCGGGCTGCGTCGTCCGGAACGCGTGGGGGTGGACGGACCGGGGCCGGGCCCGGTCCCCCCGTCGGGGGGTCCGGGCCCGGCCCTGGTCGTGTCTCCGTTACGCGTGGTCTCCCGGCCCGGTCAGCACGGCCGGATGTAGTACACCGGGGTCCATGACGCGGTGCCGGTGTCCTTGGCGGTGTTGCTCCACCGCAGGCTGCCGTCGGAGTTGTAGAACTTGGCGACGGTGCCCGAGGTCTGGTTGTTGTTGAACGTGCCGTCGCCCACTCCGTCGAAGGAGTAGTAGCCGCAGTAGTAGTAGTCGTACTTGGCGCCGGTGCCGTCCTGGATGCACAGGTGCCCGCTGCTGCACGCGAGCGCGGACGCGGCGTTCTCACTGCCGGGGGCGGCGAACGTCAGGCTGCCCCCGGGGATCGCGATCTCGTTGGCGGCGACCCGGCGCGCGTCCGGGTGGGCGGCCAGATAGGTGTCCATCCTCTGCTGGATCCGGACCGACCGGGCCTGTCCGGGCTCCGCCGACGCGGTGCCGGCCAGGGCCAGGCCCGCGATCAGCGCCACCGCCGTGGTCAGGGCGGCCAGCATCCTCCGTGGTGACATGGTCACTCTTGCCTCCTGATGGTCTCTGCGGCGTCCCTCTTCCCTCACGGACACCGCGCAGGAGCACTCATCATGATGTGGTTACAAGAGGTAACAAAGGTCAACAAAAGGACAATTACTCCAGGGCAGGCACTGACCACACCTTCGCCCGTCCCGCCCTTTCGTTTCGGAACGCGGGATCCCGTGGCCGAATTCCATGCGTCAAGGCGGGGATTCCGATGCGGACCGACGGCAATTGACCCGTAGGATGAGAGGTTTGTCCCGCCGGAAGCCCTCCGCGCGGAGCGGGCCGGACCGCCCGAACGGTCGGGTTCCGACGCGAAGGGCTTCGGAAACCGGCCGTTCCGGGGCGGTTCCCTGCCGCGGCCGATGCGCCCGACGACGCTTCCTGACACCGGAATACGACGCTCCGCCGCCATCGACCGAACCCCCTGGAGGTGGCCGGATTCCGCCCCTCGCGCGGTGCCGGCCGCTACCGAACGGCTTCGGGCCGGACGCCGTGGCGCCCGGTGGGCACCGCGCACGGCGCCGCGCAGGCCGCACCGAGCCGCCGACACCGCGCACCGCACCGCCAACCCGGTTGCCCACGGCGCCCAGCCCCCGGGGCGGCCCCGGACACCGCGAGCGGCTCCGGACACCCGGCCTCAGCTCCCGGCCTCCGGTTCCCGCGCCCGCTCCCGGCCTCCGGTTCCCGCTCCCGGGACCGCCCGCTCCGTCCCCGCCGGACCGCCCGCCCCGAACCCGCCGGGACGTCCGCGCCGCGCCCCTGCCGGGAAATCCCGCCCCGCGGGCTACAGCCCGAGCGCCTCCGTGGCCGCCGCGATGACGGCCTCCGCCGTGATGCCGTTGCGCCGGAGCAGATGCCGGTGGCCGCCGGTGCCCGCGGCGAAGCCGTCGCCGACGCCGACGCGGCGGACCGGCACCGGCAGGCCCAGCTCCGCGACCACCTCGGCCACCGCCGAGCCGAGACCGCCGCTCGCCCAGTGCTCCTCCACCGTCACCACCGCCCGGCCGGTGCGGGCCGCGGCCACCAGGGCACCGGTGTCCAGGGGCTTGACGGTGTGCAGGTTCAGCACCGTGGTGGCCACTCCCGCCGTCTCCAGCGCGGAGGCCGCCTCCAGGGCCAGGTGCACCGGGAGCGGACCGGTGGCCACCAGTGTCAGGGCGTCCCCCTCGCGCAGGCGCTGGGCCCTGCCCAGGCGCACCGTCGGGGCGCCCGGAGGCAGGTCCGGGGTGGCGTCGCGGCCGAGCCGGATGTAGACGGGCCCGGGCAGTTCCTGCGCCTGGCGCAGCAGTTCCGCGGTGGTGGCCGCGTCGGTCGGGACCACCACGGTCAGGTTCGGCAGCAGCCGGGTGACGGCCAGGTCCTCCAGCGCGTGGTGGGTGGCCCCGAGGTGCCCGGCCGACAGCCCGCCGTGGGTGGCGGCGACGCGCACCGGCAGACCGTTGAGCGCGATGTCGAGCTTGAGCTGTTCCAGGGCCCGGGTGGTGGCGAACGTCGCCATCGTGTTGACGTACGGAATCCGGCCCGAGCGGGCCAGTCCGGCCGCGGCGCCCATCAGGTTCTGCTCGGCGATGCCGAGGTTGACGTAGCGCTCGGCGCCCTTGCCGAAGTCGACGCCGTTGAACAGGCCGGTGTCGCTGTCGAGGCAGACGACCCGCTCGTCGGCGCCGAGGAACTCGACCAGCAGGTCGCGGTACACCTCGCGGCCCGAGGGGATCGGCGCCGCGTCCGGGCGGGGGGCGGTGGGCGCGGTGACGGGGCCGGTCATGTCCGGGCCGCCTTCCTGTACTGGGCGCGCAGGGTCGCCAGCGCCCGTTTCCTCGGACGCTCGGTGAGCCGGGCGAAGTGGCTGCGGGTCTGGCCCTCGATGTAGGGCAGGCCGCGCCCCTTGACGGTGTGGGCGATCACCACGGTCGGCCGGTCGGCGTCGGCGGGGATCGCGTCGAGGACGGCGCGCAGCGCGTCGATGTCGTGGCCGTCGGTCTCGTGGACCGTCCAGCCGAAGCTTCGCCAGCGGTCGGCCAGCGGTTCCAGGCCCACGGCGTCCTCGGTGGGGCCGGTGATCTGGAGGGTGTTGCGGTCGACGACGGCGACGAGTCCGCCGAGGCCCAGGGAGCCGGCCGCCATGGCGGCCTCCCACACCGAGCCCTCCTGGAGTTCGCCGTCCCCGAGGACCACGAAGCAGCGCCGCCCGCTGCGGTCGAAGCGCGAGGCCAGCGCGAATCCGACGCCCTGGGGCAGTCCGTGCCCCAGGGACCCGGTCGGCATCTCCACTCCGGGCACCGCCGGGTTGGGGTGCGCGGAGTAGGGGCTGTCGGGCTGCCCGTAGGCGGCCAGCTCCTCCTCGGGGAAGAAGCCGCGCTCGGCGAGGACGGCGTACAGGCAGATCGCCCCGTGCCCCTTGCTGAGCAGCAGGATGTCCCGGCCGGGGTCGTCCGGCGCCGTCGGGTCGATCCGCAGCGCGGACCGGTAGAGCGTCACCAGGATCTCCACCAGGGACAGGGAGCCGCCGAGGTGGCCGCCGCCCGCCGACCCGCACATCTCCACGACGAGTTCGCGCACCCTGAGGGTGTGTTCCGCGGGCGGGCCGCCGTGCCAGGCACCGGCGGCCGGTGCGGTGTCGGTCGGTTCAGTCATCGTCGTCCCCGGGGGTGGGCTCGGATCGGGCCGCGCCGGGCGGCGCGGGCCGCAGGGTGTCGCTCAGTTCGTGGAGCGCGTCGGTCAGCACCCCGATGGCCTGGAGGTAGTCGCTCAGGACGACGTGCTCCCGGTCGGAGTGGTCGAGCCTGCTGTCCCCGGGGCCGTAGGTCGCCATGGGGATGTGCCAGCCCTCGGCCAGGGTGTTCATGTCGGACGTGGCCGTCTTCACCTTGGCGCCGGGCCGGACGCCCCGGCGGCGGACGGCGGCGGCCAGGGCCCGTGCCACCGGGTCGGTCCGGCGGACCCGGACGGCCCGGACGGCGTTGACGACCTCGACGCGGCCGAGGGGCATCCGCCCGGTCAGCCGGGCGACCAGGTCCTCGTGGTCGAAGCCGGGCGGGACCCGGACGCTGATCTCGGCGCGCGCGGTCACCAGGTCGCCGGTGACCGACTCCAGGGTCGCGCCGGGGGTGTCGAAGGAGCCGTGCCCCGCGCCGGGTCCGAGCAGGTCCAGCAGCTCCGCCCAGCAGGCGGCGGCCAGTTCGGACGCCTTCGGCTCGGGGTTGCTCCCATGGGTGGCGGGGACCTCCACCTCGTAGACGAGGTCCAGCTTGCCCTTGTAGCCGAGCACGGTCGTGTCCCAGCCGCTGGGCTCGCCGATGACCAGCGCGTCCGGCCGGGGGTGGGTGCGGCCGATGTGGACGGCGCCGCGGGAGAGCGCGGTCTCCTCCTCCACCGCGCCGACGACGACGATCCGGCCGCGGAAGCGGTCGGCCGCGGCGGCGGCGCAGACCATGGCGGCCAGCGGTCCCTTGGCGTCGACCGCTCCCCGCCCGTACAGCAGCCCGTCGCGGGCCTGCACCGGCACCTCGCCGGAGACCGTGTCGAGGTGGCCCAGCAGCATCACCGTGGGCCCGTCGGCGGCCCCGGGGCCGCCGCGGTCGATCCGGCCGACGGCGTTGCCCGCCTCGTCGACCCGGGCGTCCAGCCCCAGTTCGCGCATGCTGCGCACGAGGAAGTCCGCGAGCGGCCCCTCCTCGTACGACGGCGAGGGGATCTCCAGCATGCGGCGCAGCAGTCCCACCGCGAAGGACTCGGTGGGCCGGGGCGGCGGGGAGGTGCACACCGTCAGCGGGGTCATGCGTCGTCCTCCTCGGGCAGCAGGGTCACCTCGGTGGCCCGGCCGGACAGTGCCGCGCGCACCGGGCCGGGCCGCCGTCCGTCGGCGACGAGCACCCGGCGGGCCCCGCCGAGCAGCGCCTCGCGGGCCGCGACGAGCTTCAGGCCCATGCCGCCGCCGGTGTACGGCGGCGGCCCCGAGCGGGGCATCGCGCACACCGGCAGGACGGAGTCCTCGTCGGCCGGGTCGGCGAGCACCCCGGGGGCGCCCGTGAGCAGCACCAGGGTGCGGGCGCCCAGGGCACCGGCGACCGCGGCGGCCACCCGGTCGGCGTCGGCGTTGACGGGCCGTCCGTCCTCGGCGAGCGCGGGCGGCGAGACGACCGGGACCGCGCCGGACGACAGCAGCGTGCCGAGCAGCGCGGTGTTCACCGAGTCCACCCGCCCGCTGTGGTCGTCGCGCACCAGCACCCGGCGGCCGTCCACCAGGGCGCGGTGGACGCCCTTGCGCCGGGCCCGCAGCAGGCCGCCGTCCAGGCCGGTCAGCCCGACGGCCGGGATCCCGGCCGCGACGAGCGCCCCCACGAGGCGCGGCTTGACCAGTCCGGCCAGCGCCAGGTGGACCACCTCCAGGGTGGCCGGGTCGGTGTGCCGCGCGGACACGCCGTCCGGGGAGACCAGTCTGCGCGTCGGCACGCCGAGCCGCCCGGCCAGGGCGTCGATGTCGGCGGAGCCTCCGTGCACCAGCACCACCCGTTCGCCGTCGCCCGCCATGCCGGCGACATCGGAACAGACGGCCAGGGGGTCGACCGCGGCGTTGCCGCCGCACTTGACCACCGTGATGTCCTGCATCTGTGCCCTCTCGGATGTCGTCGTGCCCGCCCCGGCCTCAGTTCGGGTGCAGGCCGGTGAACTCCAGGCCGAGCCGCTCCGGCCAGCCGTGCCGGACGTTGAGGCACTGCACCGCGTTGCCGGAACCGCCCTTGACGAGGTTGTCCAGGGCCCCCACGACCAGTGCCGTGCGCGACTCCGCGTCGACCGCGAAGCCGACGTCGCAGTAGTTGGAACCGGAGAGGATCTTGGGTTCGGGCAGCCGGTACAGCCCGCGCTTCTGCGCCACCACGCGGACGAACGGCTCGTCGGCGTACGCCTCGCGGTAGGCCCGGCGCACCGCGCGCTCGTCGGTGCCGTCGGTGAGCGCGACCCGGCAGAGCACCTGGATGCCGCGCACGGCCTCGATCCCGGTGGCGGTCATCCGGACCGGCAGCCCGGTGGACTGGGTGACCTCCGCCTGGTGCCGGTGCTCGTTGGGGGCGAAGATCCGCAGGGCGCCGCTGCGTTCCGCGTGCAGGTTGGCGGACCCGGCCGAGACGCCCGAACCGCTCGATCCGGTGCGGGCGTCGACCTGGACCTCCCCGTGGACCAGTCCGGCCTCGGACAGCGGGCGCAGCGCCAGTACGGCGGCCGTCGCCATGCAGCCCGGCACCGAGATGCGGTCCGCCTCCCGGAGTTCCTTGCGGTGCCACTCGGGAAGCCCGGTGACGAATCCGGGGATCAGCCCGGGTGCGGTGTGCGGCATCTGGTAGTGGTGCTCGTACACGCGGGTGTCGCGCAGCCGGAAGTCGCCGGACAGGTCGATCACCTGGTCGGCCAGTGCCAGGTACTCCGGCATCCGTCCCATGGTCTCGGTGTGCGGGGTGGCCAGGAACAGGACGTCGTACTGGTCCCGGGCCTCCGCGAGACGGGCGGGGTCGAGGAAGGTCAGGTCGGTGGTGCCGCGCAGATTGGGGTGCGGGCCGTCCACCCGTTTGCCGGCGTACCGGCCGGAGGTGGCGACGGCGACCGTCACCCGGGGGTGCCCCAGCAGGAGCCTTAGAAGTTCGCCGCCGATGTACCCGGAGGCACCGACGACCGCTACTCGAAGCATGTGTGGGCCCTTGTCATCAGAAACTCGGCGATGCGGTCCGCCACGTCGACGCGGTCGCCCACGGCACGCTGGAAGCCCGAGAACTCCACGCCGTGGTTGACCTCCAGTACCAGGGGCCGCCCGTCGGCGTCCTCGATCAGGTCGACCCCGGCGATGTCCGCGCCGACCGCCCGGGCGGCGGCGAGGGCGAGGCCGACGACGTCCTCGGACGGCTCGAACGCCTCCGTGGCGGCGCCGCGCGCCACGTTGGTGCGCCACTGCTCGCCGCGCCGGTGGACGGCGCCGAGGACCTCGCCGCCGACCACGATCGCGCGGATGTCGCGTCCGGGCTTGGCGACCATCTCCTGCACGTACACGATGTGCGACTGCGGGGAGGGCAGCGCGGCGACGTACTCCATGACGGTCTCGGCGGTGCGCCGGTCGGGCAGCGGTGTCACCAGCCGGCCCCAGGAGCCGACGAGCGGCTTGACCACCGCCGGGTAGCCGAGGGTCTCCAGTGCCTCCAGCGCCGCCTCGGGGGTCAGGCCGAGCGCGGTGCGCGGAGTGGGCAGTCCGGCGGCGCCGAGCGCCACCGAGGTCTGCCACTTGTCGCCGCACACGTCGGTCGCCGCCGCCGAGTTGACCACGTGGTGGCCGGCCGCCTCCAGGGCGCGGGCGGCGTACAGGGCGCGGGCGTGGCCGATCTCCCGGTTGAGCACCAGGCGCCGCCGCGGTGCCCGGTCGAGCGGGGTCCACGCCGTCCGGCTGTCCACGTGCTCGTAGCGCACGCCCCGCCGGTCGAACGCGTCGAGCAGGCGCTTCTCGTCGGCGCGGACCCGGGAGGCGAGCAGGAGCAGGGACGCCTGCGGCCCGGCCGGCCTCACTCGCCCCAGTCCTCCTCGACCTCCGGCGCGATGGCCAGTTCGAGCGGGTCGACCGAGAGGATCTCCAGTTCGGCGGCGCACTCGCCGCACTCGACGATCTCGTTCACCCTGGGGTTCTCCTCCAGGGCGACGGAGCCCTCGCAGCCCGGACAGTTCGTCATTGGTCTCTTCCCATCGGTTTCCGCGGACTCCTGGGCGGGACCGCGCCAGGAAGCGAGCCGTAACGCTAGGCGGGCGGGACCGGACGGCGCATCCACCCCGCTGATGAACCGGTCCGGGGCCGCCGGTGAACGTGGCGCTGAGTCCGGCAACGCCATGCCGAGGCGCGTTGACGCCGTCTCAACGGCACGCTGACAAAAGCGTTTCACTACCCGGATTGACGGCGGTCCGGGGCCGGTCCGGCATTGCTCTCGGGGGGTCGGCTGTGTCTAAGGTGAACCGCTCTTGAGGCGATCGGCACATCCCGCGCATCCCGGTTGGAGAGTCAGATGAGCCAGGCGCACCTCCCGCACCTTCTCGCGTTGTGGAGCGCGCCGCGCTGCCGTTCCACCGCGTTCTTCCGGATGATGGCGGAGCGCGGGGACTTCCAGCTCCTGCACGAACCCTTCTCCTATCTCGCGGAGTTCGGCTCCGTCGAGGTGGCGGGAGAGCGGGTGGACTCCGAGTCCGGGCTGCTCGCGGCGGTCCGCCGCCGGGCCGCCGAGCGGCCGTTGTTCTTCAAGGACACCACCGACGAGCGCTACCCCGGGGTGCTCGCCGACACGGACTTCCTGCGGGAGGCGCGGCACACGTTCATCGTGCGCGACCCCGAGGAGACGATCGCGTCGTACTACGCCGTCAACCCCGCCGTGAAGATGCACCAGATCGGCTTCGAGGCGCAGTACGAACTCTTCCAGCGGGTCTGGGAGGTCACCGGGGAGCGCCCCGTGGTGGTGGAGGCCGCCGACCTCGTGGCCGCGCCGGAGCGCACCGTGCGGGCGTACTGCGGGGCGCTGTCCCTTCCCTATGTCGCCGAGGCGCTGAGCTGGAGCGAGGGCAGCCGCAGCGAGTGGGCGCCGAGCGAGAAGTGGCACCGGGACGTCAGCAGCAGCCGCGGCTTCGAAGCGAGGTCCGGCGGCGACCGGGTGGAGGTGCGCGGCCATCCGGTGCTCGCCTCCTACCTGGAGCACCACCTCCCGTTCTACCGGGAGCTGAGCCGGCACCGGCTGGGTGTCTGACAGGCCCCCGGCCCACCGCAGCGAGGAGCAGACGGGTATGACGGACATACGGTGCACCTGTCGGACACCGCGGAACGCCGGGGCCACGATCTGGCTGACCGGGCTGCCGAGCGCGGGGAAGTCGACGATCGCGAGAACGCTGGCCGAGCGGCTGCGCGCGGAAGGACACCGTGCCGAGGTGCTGGACGGGGACGAGATCCGCCGGTTCCTCTCCGCCGGCCTCGGCTTCTCCCGGGCCGACCGGGACTCGAACGTCCGGCGCGTCGGCCTGGTCGCGGAGGTCCTCGCCCGCAACGGGGTCAAGGCGGTGGTTCCGGTGATCGCGCCCTACGCGGACAGCCGGGACGCCGTGCGGGAGCGGCACGTTGCGTCCGGCGCGGACTACGTGGAGGTCCATGTGGCGGCGCCGGTGGAGGTGTGCAGACAGCGGGACGTGAAGGGCCTGTACGCCAAGCAGGCCGCCGGTGAACTGACCGGCCTCACAGGGGTCGACGACCCCTACGAGGAGCCCGTCTCGCCGGATCTGCGCGTCGAGTCGGGGCACCGGACCGTGCCGGAGTCGGCGGACGCCGTGTACGCGGTCCTGGCGGAGCGGGGGCTGGTGTGAGCGATCACGGCCTCTCCCACCTGGACGCGCTGGAGTCCGAGGCGGTGCACATCTTCCGTGAGGTGGCGGGTGAGTTCGAGCGGCCGGTGATCCTGTTCTCCGGCGGCAAGGACTCGATCCTGATGCTGCACCTCGCGCTGAAGGCGTTCGCCCCCGCCCCGGTCCCCTTCTCCCTGCTCCACGTCGACACCGGCCACAACTTCCCCGAGGTACTGGCCCACCGCGACCGCACCGCCGAACGCCACCAGCTGCGCCTGCACGTCGCCTCCGTCCAGGACTACATCGACCGCGGCGTTCTGCGCGAACGCCCCGACGGCACCCGCAACCCTCTCCAGACCCTCCCCCTCACCGAGCGGATCCGGACCGAACGCTTCGACGCCGTCTTCGGCGGCGGACGCCGCGACGAGGAGAAGGCCCGCGCCAA
>NZ_JBVKAT010000010.1:0-260883 GCF_055598485.1 Streptomyces sp. NPDC107521 | reverse complement strand
GCCCGGTTACATTCCGAACCCGGAAGCTAAGCTCTACAGCGCCGATGGTACTGCAGGGGGGACCCTGTGGGAGAGTAGGACGCCGCCGAACAATCTTTGGAAAGGACCCCTGGTCCCCAGCGTTCATGCTGGGGACCAGGGGTCCTTTCGTTTTTCCAGGGCGCACCGGGTACCCGGGTGCGTGAGAATGACGTGCGGTACCGAAGACAGGAGTCACCGATGTCCACCAACTCTCCCGACGACCGACCGGAGCGCGACCAGCGGCGACGGGACAGTGGTGACCGCGGCGACCGGGGCGGACGCCCCGGGGACCGCGGCGGCTTCCGCCGTGACGACCGCCGTGACGACAACCGGGGCGATCGTCGTGACTTCCGCCGCGATGACCGTGGTGGCGACAACCGCGGTGGCGGCTACGGCCGTCGTGACGACAACCGGGGCGGTGGGTACGGCCCGCGCCGCGACGACCGCGACTCCGGCCCCCGTCGCGACGACCGCGGCGGCGACCGCCCGTCGTTCCGGCGTGACGACCGCGGTGGCGACCGCCCCGCCTTCCGTCGTGACGACCGGCCGTCCTTCCGCCGGGACGACCGTGGCGGCGACCGCCCCTCCTTCCGCCGTGATGACCGGAGTGGCGACCGTCCTCCGTTCCGTCGTGACGACCGTGGTGAGCGTCCGTCCTTCCGCCGCGACGACCGCGACGACCGGGGCGGCTCCCGTCGTGACGACCGCGGAGGGTTCCGCAGGGACGACAACCGCGGCGACCGGGGCGGTTTCCGCCGTGACGACCGCCGTGACGACAACCGGGGCGGTGGGTACGGCCCGCGCCGCGACGACCGCGACTCCGGCCCCCGTCGCGACGACCGCGGCGGCGACCGCCCGTCGTTCCGGCGTGACGACCGCGGTGGCGAGCGCGGTGGCGACCGTCCCCCGTTCCGTCGCGACGACCGTGATGACCGCGGAGGCCGCGGCGAGCGCCCGCCGTTCCGCCGCGACGAACGGGGCGGCGAGCGCGGTGGCGACCGGCCGCCGTTCCGGCGTGACGACCGCGGGAGCGACCGCGGTGGCTTCCGTCGCGACGACCGCCCGGCCTTCCGTCGCGACGACCGCGGTGGCGACCGTCCCCCGTTCCGCCGCGACGACCGTGATGACCGCGGAGGCCGCGGCGAGCGTCCCCCGTTCCGCCGCGACGAACGGGGCGGCGAGCGGGGCGGCGACCGTCCCTCCTTCCGCCGTGACGACCGGGGTGGCGAGCGCGGTGGCGACCGCCCGTCGTTCCGTCGTGACGACCGGGGTGGCGACCGTCCTCCGTTCCGTCGTGACGACCGCGGTGAGCGTCCGGCCTTCCGCCGTGACGACCGCGACGACCGGGGCGACCGGGGTGGCTTCCGTCGTGACGACGACCGCGGTGGTTTCCGCGGGCGCGACGACCGGGGCGACCGGGGTGGCTTCCGCAGGGACGACCGGGGCGGGCGCCCCGGCGGCTACCGGGGCCGTGACGACCGGCGCGACGACCGCAGGGACGACCGCCGCGACGACCGGCGCGGCGGCGGGCGCTTCCGCGACGAGCGGGACCGCGACCGTGAGCCGATCAAGCGGCTGCCGATCCCCGAGGACGTCACCGGCGAGGAGATCGACAAGGACGTGCGGCAGGAGCTGCTGAGCCTGCCCAAGACGCTCGCGGACGACGTCGCCCGCAACCTCGTGATGGTCGCCCGGCTGATCGACGAGGACCCCGAGGGCGCCTACGGCTATTCCAAGGTGGCGCTGCGGCTGGCGTCGCGCGTCGCCGCCGTGCGGGAGGCGGCCGGCTTCGCCGCGTACGCCAACCAGAAGTACAGCGAGGCCCTGGCGGAGTTCCGGGCCGCCCGGCGGATGACCGGCTCCGTGGACCTCTGGCCCGTGATGGCCGACTGCGAGCGCGGTCTCGGCCGCCCGGAGAAGGCGCTGGACATGGCCGGCGCCCCCGAGGTGCACAAGCTGGACAAGGCCGGCCAGGTCGAGATGCGGCTCGTCGCGGCCGGCGCCCGGCGGGACATGGACCAGCTGGACGCCGCCATCGTGACGTTGCAGAGCCCGGAGCTGGCCTCCCACTCCGTGCAGCCCTGGACCGCGCGGCTGCGGTACGCCTACGCGGACGCGCTGCTCGCCGCCGGGCGCGAGGGCGAGGCGCGCGAGTGGTTCGCCAAGGCCGTCGAGTCCGACCGGGACAGCAGCACCGACGCCTCCGACCGGCTCGCCGAGCTGGACGGCGTGGAGTTCGTGGACGCCCTCGTCGAGGACGGGACGGCCGCGCCCGCCGAGGCACGGACCGGCGACGGGGACGGCCCCGGGGCCGGCACCGTGACCGAGGACGTGACGACCGGGGACGAGGCCGCGGACGAGACCGTCCCGGACGACGCCGGCACGGACGACGGTGACACGGACGGGGCCGCCCCGGACGACGCGGCCGCGGACGGCGCCCCCGCCGGGGAGACCGGCGAGCGCGCCGCGCCCGAGGAGGCCGGGAAGGACACCGGCACGGAGTGAGCGGGCGGTGCCGCGCGCGCCGGGTCAGAGGTCCAGCGCGCGCAGCACCAGTCCCGAGGCCGGCTTGGGGCCGAACGACGTCGACTTGCGCGGCATCGTGACGCCCTGCCGGGCCAGGTCCCGGACGACCTCCTCGCGCACCGGGTGCATCAGCACCGCCGTGCCACCGTCCCGCTCCGCCTTCTCCATCGTGGCCGCCGTGTCGTGGATGTAGGAGACATGGGCGGCGGAGTCGTCCGGGACGCCCCAGACATGGGCGAGCAGCGTGGCGTGCAGGACGGTGGCGTCCAGGGTCCGCCAGGCCGCCGGACGGTCGGCCGGGACCGTGCGCTCCAGCAGGGCGGGGTCCGGCCGGTCCACGAGGTGGAAGGCGCCGTCCCCGGCCAGCAGGAAGGCGTTGCCCCCGGCCGCCGCCCCGGCCAGCTCCGCCAGCGCGCCGCCCAGCGCGGTACCGAGGCGGCGGACCCGGAAGCGGCCCTCCAGGGCGGCGACGGCGTCGGCCACCGGCAGCCCGTGGAGCAACCGGTGGATCGCGCGCACCCGCAGCGGATAGCGGGCCGTGTCGACCAGCAGCACGAGCCCGTGGTCCCAGGGGCCGGGCGAGTCGTGCTCCGCGCGGAGCGTGCGGTAGGTGGCCCAGCGGTGGTGGCCGTCGGCGATGAGCGCCTGGTGCCCCGCCAGTTCCCGCCGCACCCCGGCCACTTCGGCCGGGTCGGTGACCGCCCACAGGCGGTGGCAGAAGCCGTCCTCCGTGGTCGTGGAGAGCAGCGGCGGGCGGCCGGCGGCGCGTTCCACGACGGTGGCCGTGGCGGAGGCGCCGTCCTCGCCCCGGTAGGTGAGCAGCAGCGGTTCGAGGTTGGCGGAGGTGGCGCGCATCAGCGCGGCCCGGTCGGCCACGACGTGGGGCATCACGTCCTCGTGCGGCAGGACGATCCGCTCGGCGGGGTCCGTCACCAGCAGGGTGCCGATGATCCCCCGTTGCAGCAGCCCCCCGCCGTCGCGCTGCTCGTAGACGTACAGCCCGGGTTCGGGGTCGGCGGTCAGCACGCCCTCCGTGCGCCAGCGGCGCAGCGTCTCGGCGGCCTGCGCGTTGCGGGCCCGGGGCGTCTCGGCCTGGGGCAGGATCAGGCGGACGATGTTGTGCGGGTCGGCGGACTCCAGGTGCAGCAGTCCGTCGGGGCGCACCACCACGTCGTAGGGCGGGGACGTCACGGCGGCCAGACTGCCGACCCGGTCGGGGTCGTAGCGGAGGCCTCGGAACGGGGTGAGTTCCAGGCCCCGGCGCGCCATTGCTTCCGGGTGACCTGCGGTCTTCATCCCGGCATCGTACGTCCGCCGGGGGCATGGGGGATGATCGGGGGAAAGTCGTCGAACGAGGAGCGGTGTGCGATGGTCCGGAGCGTCAGGACGGGTCCCCAGGGCAGCGGACAGGGGCTGAGCCGGGCGTACGACACGGCGCTGCTGGACCTGGACGGTGTGGTCTACGCCGGGGGGAACGCCATCGCGCACGCCGTGGAGTCGCTCGCGGCGGCCCGCGGGGACGGGATGCGGCTGGCGTACGTCACCAACAACGCGCTGCGCACCCCCGGAGCGGTGGCCGCGCACCTGACCGAGCTGGGCATACCGAGCGCCGCCGAGGACGTGATCACCTCGGCGCAGGCGGTGGCCCGGCTGATCGCCGACGAGTTGCCGGCGGGCAGCAGGGTGCTGGTGATCGGCGGGGAGGGGCTGCGCGTCGCGCTGCGGGAGCGGGGCCTGGTGCCGGTCGAGTCGGAGGAGGACGACCCGGCGGCCGTGGTGCAGGGCTACGGCGGGCCCGAACTGCCGTGGGGGCGCTTCGCGGAGGCGTCGTACGCGGTCGCGCGCGGGCTGCCCTGGTACGCGTCCAACACGGATCTGACGATTCCCGGCGCGCGGGGCATCGCGCCGGGCAACGGCGCGGCGGTCGAGGTCGTGCGGATCGCCACCGGCGCCGAACCGAAGGTGGCGGGCAAGCCGCTGCCGCCGATGCACCGGGAGACGGTCCTGCGCACCGGGGCGGTGCGGCCGCTGGTGGTCGGGGACCGGCTGGACACGGACATCGAGGGCGCCTTCAACGGGGAGGTCGACTCGCTGCTCGTGCTGACCGGTGTCACCGACGGGGCCCTGCTGCTGGCGGCGCCCCCGGAGCACCGGCCGACCTATGTCGACGCCGATCTGCGCGGGCTGCTCACCGGCCAGCCCGAGGTCACCGGGGAGGCGGCGGAGGGGTTCCGCTGCGGCGGCTGGACGGCGACGGCCGGCCCGGAGCGGCTGGAACTGGCGGGCGGCGGCGCGGCCCTGGACGGTCTGCGGGCCCTGTGCGCGGCGGCCTGGACGGCGGGCGGCGCGAGCGGATGCGGGCTGGACGGGGGCAAGGCGCTGGCGCGGCTGGGGCTCTGAGCGGCCGGACGCCGCCACGGGGGCGGCGCGGGGTCCCGACCGGGTCCCCGTCGTGCCGGGGCGACGGCTTCCGGCCTTCCCGGACGGGTCCGGCGCGTACGGGGGCGGGGCGGGGAGGGGCCGACGCGGTGTCCCGGCGGCCCGGCGGCGGGTCGCCGGTGCCCGGCACCACGGCCCCGGAGAGGCCCCAGGGGCCCCAGAGGCCCTAGAGGAGCTTGCGGAGGCGGAACAGGTCGCGCAGGCCCGCCTCCAGCCGTACCCGTCCGGAGCCCCAGGCACGGGCGAAGTGCAGCTCCCCGCCGACCAGGGCGACCAGGTCGTCGCCCGTCATGGCGAGCCGGATGTCGGCCCGCGCGCGGGGCGGCCCCGGGAGGGTCTCGTGGACCTCGATCCCGCCGTCCGCCATCCGGCCCGCGAAGGTGAGGTCCAGATCGGTGATGTGGCAGCTCACCGAGCGGGGCGGGGAGGCCGCGGCCCGCAGGTCCCCGTCGGCCTCGCGCATCCGGTCCGAGAGCCGGTCGAGCGCGGCACGGCACTCCTCGGTCGTCGCCATGGGGACCGACCGTACCCCAGCGCGCGGTAGCGTCGGAGCATGAGCGACGCAGACGCGGAACCGGCGGCCCCGGGCGGGGACGGCGGACCGGAGCCGGAGTCCGGCACCCCCGGCCCCGCCCCGCTGGGCGTCCCCCGCGAACCCACCGGCGACGCGGGGGTGGACGCCGGGCTGCTGCGGCTGGCCGACGCCGACCACCTCACCACCGACGGGCACACCGAGGTGTACGAGGATGTGCACCGGGGGCTGCGCGACGCGCTCACCGCGCTCGACGCCCGCCCGGGACCTCCGGCGCCCCCGGGCCCGTACGCACAAGGGAGCTGAACCGAACGTGGCAGGAGTCGCACGCCGCCGTCTCGACGCGGAACTGGTCCGCCGCAAACTGGCGCGCTCGCGGGAGCACGCGGGGCAGCTCATCGCGGCCGGCCGGGTCACCGTCGGCAAGGCCGTCGCGACCAAGTCCGCCACCCAGGTGGAGACCGCCGCCGCCATCGTCGTCACCCGGGACGAGGACGATCCCGACTACGTCTCGCGCGGCGGCCACAAGCTCGCCGGGGCGCTCGCGGCCTTCGTGCCGCGGGGGCTCGTCGTCGAGGGGCGGCGCGCCCTGGACGCCGGGGCCTCCACCGGCGGCTTCACCGACGTGCTGCTCCGCGCCGGGGCCGCCCACGTGGTCGCCGTCGACGTCGGGTACGGGCAGCTCGCCTGGTCCCTCCGGCAGGACGCCCGCGTCACCGTCAAGGACCGCACCAACGTCCGGGAGCTGACGCCCGAGGCCATCGACGGGGAGCGCGTGGACCTCGTCGTGGGCGACCTGTCCTTCATCCCGCTCGGGCTGGTGCTGCCCGCCCTGGTGGGATGCACCCGGCCGGGCGCCGATCTGGTCATGATGGTCAAGCCGCAGTTCGAGGTCGGCCGGGAACGGCTGGGCAGCGGCGGAGTGGTGCGCAGCCCGGAGCTGCGTGCCGGGGCGGTGCGCCGGGTCGCCGACCGGGCCTGGGAACTGGGGCTCGGGGTGGAGGGCGTCACGGCCAGTCCGCTGCCCGGTCCCTCGGGCAACGTCGAGTACTTTCTGTGGCTGCGGGCCGGGGCGGACCGCCTCGACCCGGACGACGTTGACCGTGCAGTGGCGGAGGGGCCGCGTTGACACAGAATCCAGCTCGTACTGTTTTCCTGCTCGCCCACACCGGACGTCCCGCAGCCATCCGCAGCGCCGAACTGGTCGTCAAGGGGCTGCTGCTGGCCGGAATCGGGGTACGGGTCCTGGAGGCCGAGGCGCGCGACCTGCCGCTGCCGGCCGAGGTGGAGCCGGTGGGGGAGGACGCCTCCGGGTGCCTCGACGGATGCGAACTGCTGATCGTCCTCGGCGGTGACGGCACCCTGCTGCGCGGCGCCGAGTTCGCCCGGGGCTCGGGGGTGCCGATGCTCGGCGTCAACCTCGGCCGGGTCGGGTTCCTCGCCGAGGCCGAGCGCGACGACCTCGACAAGGTCGTCGACCGGGTGGTGAACCGGGCCTACGAGGTCGAGGAACGGATGACCGTCGACGTCGTCGTCCACCGCAACGGCGACATCGTGCACACCGACTGGGCGCTCAACGAGGCCGCCGTGCAGAAGGCGGGCGCCGAGAAGCTGCTGGAGGTCGTGCTGGAGGTGGACGGGCGGCCGGTGACCGGCTTCGGCTGCGACGGCATCGTGCTGTCGACGCCGACCGGGTCGACGGCGTACGCCTTCTCGGCCGGCGGCCCCGTGGTCTGGCCCGAGGTCGAGGCCCTGCTGATGGTGCCGATCAGCGCCCACGCCCTGTTCGCCAAGCCGCTGGTCACCTCGCCGGACTCGGTGCTCGTGGTGGAGGTGCTGCCGCACATCCCGCCCGGAGTGCTGTGGTGCGACGGCCGCCGCACCGTGGAGCTGCCGCCGGGCGCCCGGGTGGAGGTGCGCCGGGGCGCGGTGCCGGTCCGGCTGGCCCGGCTGCACCACGCCTCCTTCACGGACCGGCTGGTCGCCAAGTTCGCGCTGCCCGTCTCGGGGTGGCGGGGGGCGCCCCAGTAGGAGACCCGAAGGGGTGGTTTCGCGGCGCCGGAGGCCGTTCAGGGCCTCCGGCCGCTCCGGTGTGCCCCCGCGCCCCCTCGCGGGCGCCCGGCGCGGTGGGCGACGGGGCGGGCCGGTCGCACTCCCCGGCCCGGACCTCGTAAGGTCGGGTGCGTGTTGGAGGAGATGCGGATACGGTCGCTCGGAGTCATCGACGACGCCGTGGTCGAGTTGTCACCCGGGTTCACGGCGGTCACCGGCGAGACCGGGGCCGGCAAGACGATGGTGGTCACGAGCCTCGGGCTGCTCCTGGGCGGGCGCGCCGACGCCGCCCTGGTACGGATGGGCGCCAAGAGCGCCGTCGTCGAGGGGCGCGTCGCCGTGCCCGGCGGGGCGGCGGCGGCCGTGCGCGCGCGGGAGGCCGGGGCCGAGCTGGACGACGGCGCGCTGCTGATCAGCCGCACCGTGTCCGCCGAGGGCCGCTCGCGGGCCCATCTGGGCGGCCGGTCCGTGCCGGTGGGCATGCTGGCCGAGCTGGCCGACGAGCTCGTCGCCGTGCACGGGCAGACCGACCAGCAGGGGCTGCTCAAGCCGGGCCGCCAGCGCCAGGCGCTGGACCGGTACGCGGGCGACGCGGTCAGCGGGCCGCTCACCGCCTACCGGGTCGCCCACCGCAGGCTGCGCGCCGTCGCCGCCGAGCTGGACGAGATCACCACCCGCGCCCGGGAACGCGTCCAGGAGGCCGATCTGCTGCGCTACGGCCTCGACGAGATCGCGGCCGTCGACCCCGCCCCCGGCGAGGACGCGGAGCTGGCCGGGGAGGCCGAGCGGCTGGGCCACGCCGAGGCGCTCGCCTCGGCCGCCACGGCGGCGCACGCCGCGCTCGCGGGCGACCCCGAGGACCCCGAGGGCGTGGACGCGGCGACCCTCGTCGCGGGCGCGCAGCGGGCCCTGGACGCGGTCCGCGCGCACGACCCGGCGCTGGCCGCGCTCGCGGAGCGGATCGGCGAGGTCGGCATCCTGCTGCGCGACGTGGCCGGGGAACTCGCCGGATACGCCGACGACCTGGACGCCGACCCGCTGCGGCTGGCCGCGGTCGAGGAGCGGCGCGCCGCGCTCACCGCGCTGACCCGCAAGTACGGCGAGGACGTGACCGCCGTGCTGGCCTGGGCCGAGGAGAGTGCCGGGCGGCTGGCGGAACTCGACGGGGACGACGAGCGGATCGGCGGGCTGACCGCCGAACGGGACGCGCTGCGGACGGAACTGGGCCACCTGGCGCAGGCCCTGACCGACGCGCGGACGGAGGCCGCCGAGCGGTTCGCCGCCGCGGTCACCGCCGAACTGGCCTCGCTGGCCATGCCGCACGCCCGGGTGTCGTTCGCGATCCGGCAGACCGGGGACCCCGACGGCATCGAGGTCGGCGGCCGGACCGTCGCCCACGGGCCGTACGGCGCCGACGAGGTGGAACTGCTGCTGGCCCCGCACCCGGGCGCGCCCCCGCGGCCCATCGCCAAGGGCGCCTCCGGCGGTGAGCTGTCCCGGGTCATGCTGGCCGTCGAGGTGGTCTTCGCGGGCACCGACCCGGTCCCGACGTACCTCTTCGACGAGGTCGACGCCGGGGTCGGCGGCAAGGCGGCGGTCGAGATCGGGCGGCGCCTGGCGCGGCTGGCGAAGACGGCGCAGGTCGTCGTCGTCACGCACCTGCCGCAGGTCGCCGCGTTCGCCGACCGGCAGCTGCTGGTGGAGAAGACCGACGACGGCTCGGTGACCCGGTCCGGCGTCAAGGTCCTGGAGGGGGAGGAGCGCGTGCGCGAGCTCTCCCGGATGCTGGCGGGCCAGGAGGACTCCGAGACGGCACGCGCCCACGCGGAGGAACTGCTCGCGACGGCCCGCACGGACGCGTAGGCCGCGCGGGGTGCGCGTCCGTGCCGGGCGTGTGGGGCGGCGGGGCCTCGTGCCGCGGTCGCCGGGTGTCCGCGCGGGCGGGCCCGGCCGGTGCCGGGGAGGGGCCGTTTCCCGCCAACCGGTCCGGTTCCCACGGGCTGCGACAAGGGGGCGCACTTTCTGAATGCGCGCCCCCGGTGGGGCTCCCGTGACCGCCGGGAACGCTGGGGCGGGCCCGTGCCCCGGGGAGCGGGCGGCCCGGCGGGCGGAGCCGCGCGGGGGGTGGGCGGGGCTTCACTCTTGTGAGTGAATTGGAGTCAGGGGGTTGTCCGGAGCCGGGCGGGCGGGCCGCCCGCCGTTCCCGGAACATCCGTGCGGCCTGGCATGCTGAGCGGAGTAACGTGCGGGAAGCCGCGCGGCGCGACCCTCCGCGCCGCCGTTCCGTACCTTCTTCGTGACCGTCCCACGCCGAACCCAGGAGCCCGGCCACGTGACCCCCGTGAGCAGCCACGCACCGCTCGGCCAGTCGCCACTGCGCACCGTGCAGGTGCTCGGCGGCGGCAACGCCGGCAGCAGCGCGCACGTGCGCTCCCTGGCCGCGGGGCTCGTCGCGAGGGGCGTGCACGTCACGGTGTGCGCCCCCCTGGAGGCCGAACGGGCCCACGACTTCGCCGGCACCGGCGCCGGCCATGTGCATGTGCCGCGCAGCAGCGACCCGGTCTCGGTGGCGGGGCTGCGGGCGGCCTGTTCGGGGGCCGACCTGGTGCACGCCCACGGGCTGCACGCCTCCTTCCGCGCCGCCCTCGCCCTCTCCGGACGGCGCGTCCACACCCCGCTCGTCGTCACCTGGCACGGCCGGACGCACGCCGAGGGGCCCCGCGAGCACCTGCTGAGGGTGCTGGAGCGGCGGGTGATGAGGGCCGCCTCCGTGGTGCTCGGCACCACCTCCGAACTGGTGGACCTGGCCCGGCGGTCCGGCGCGCGGGACGCCCGGCTGGGCGCGGTCGGGCTGCCCCGCCCCGAGCGGCCCCCGGCCGGGCCCGAGGGCCACGACGGGGCGCGCGCCAAGCTCCGTGCCGAACTCGGCGCCGTGGGCCGCCCCTTACTCGTCGCGGCCGGACCGCTGGAGCGGCGGTACGGCCTCGGCCCGCTGCTCGACGCCGCCCGCGCCTGGCGCGGGCTGGACCCCGCGCCGCTGGTCGTCGTCGCGGGGGAGGACCCGGCGCGGGCGCAGTCGCAGCGGCGGATCGAGGACGAGCGGCTGCCCGTGCTGCTCCTCGGCGACCGCGACGACGTCCCCGACCTGCTCGCCGCCGCCGATCTCGCCCTGCTGCCCGCCGGGTGCGCGGCACGGCCCGCCGTCGCGAAGGAGGCCCTGCACGCCCGGGTGCCGCTGGTCGCCGCCGGGTCCGGGCTCCGCGAACTCCTCGGCGACGCCGCCGAGATCACCCCGCCCGGCGACGCCGACGCCTTCGCCGAGGCCGTCGTGGGACTGCTCGGCGCCCCCGCTCGGCGGGAGGCGCTCGCGGACGCCGGGTTACGCCAGGCGGCGACCTGGCCCACCGAGGACGAGACCGTCGCCCAGGTCCTCAGCGTCTACGACGAGTTGACCAAGCCGCTCCCGCTGCTCTGACGCCCTGACCCGCGGACCGTGCCCCGGGGCGCGCGTCCGCGCCGCCATCGTCACCCGCCACCGCCGCCGTTCCGTGCCGGGCCCGTTCCGCGCCGGGCCCCGTTTCGCCCCGGGCCCCTTCTCGGGGCGCACCGGAGGCACCGGACCCACTCGGCGGATCGTGACATACCGTCCCGGACGCGGTACGACCGGGACGACGGGCCCTCACGCCCCGTTGGAGAGCCGCTCGGTGAGGCCCGCCCCGGTGCCGCCCGGCGGGCCGACCCGGACGGGGGACCGGGTGACCGCCTACCGGTCCGGACGGCGGAACGGACACATGCCGCGTCCCGTCCCCGCGCCCCGCGCCCCGTTCCCCGTACGCATCCGCTCCGCCCGCACTCCGGTCCGCGCGCCCGGGGTCCCGCGACCCCGACTCCCCTCCGGCCCCGCGCCCCCGCGCTCAGGGCACGTGGCGGCGGGCGCGCAGGGCCGGGCTCAACGCCAGTACCGTCTCCGGGCCGTCGGGATCGGTGCCGAGCAACTCCCCGATCCGGGCCGGCCGGTTGTACGGCGTCTGCCGGCTGAGGTGGAGTTCGCGGGCGGTCTCCGCCTTGCGGCCCGCGTGCGCCGGATACCTCCGGAGGGTCGGCAGCGGCGGCGGCCGGGAGCGGTCGTCGTGGTCCCGCAGCGGCCCGATGGTCCGGTCGACGAACGCCGCCGGGTCCGGATGGCCGCGCAGCCGCCAGAGCAGCAGACCGATGTCGAGCCGTCGGGCGTCGTACCAGGGCCGGTCGGCGATCCCCTGCGCGGCGGCCGCCGTCTCCGCCGCGTGCCGCAGCCCCGTGCGGACCCCACGCCCGGCCCCGGAGAGCGGCGCCCCGGGGCTACCCGGCCGGCCGGGACACCGTGCCGACACGTGACCGGCCGACACGTGACCGGCCGGGACGGAACCGGCCGCAAAGGAAGCCGCCGGACCGGGAGCGGCCGGACCGGGAGCGGCCGGACCGGGAGCCGCCGGACCGGGAGCGGTCCACCAGCGGGGCGAGCGCCACCGCGGTCAGCAGCCCCCCGACGAGGAAGGCCGTCCGCACACCGGCCAGGGACAGGGTCAGCCCGCCGAGCGCGGCGCCCCCGGCGATCCCCGCGTTGTAGAGGCCGGAGTTGGCCGCCAGGGCGATGTCGGTGCGGCCGGGCGCGCAGCGCAGCATCGCGTTCTGGGTGGCCATGAAGACCGGCCCGAGCGCGCCGCCCGTCAGGGCCAGGAACACCACCGAGGCCACCCGCCCGCCGCCCGCCGCGTACAGGCCGAGCAGGCCCGCCGCCTGGACGGCCACGGCCCAGGCCGGCGCCGCCCCGGGGAAGCGGTCCAGCAGCGGCCCGGTGACGCCGACCCCGGCCAGGCAGGCCCCGCCGAAGACCACGAGCAGCACGCTCACCCCGCGCGGCGAGAACCCGCTCACCTCGCCCAGGAAGGTCACGATGTACGTGTATCCGGTGAACGCCCCTGTGGACGACAGCGCCCCCGCCGCCAGCACCCTGGCGAACCGGCGGGCGTCGGGGCGCGGAGCGCGGGCGGCCGGCTCCTCCTCCGGGCGCGAGGTCGGCAGCAGGGCGGCGACGGTCACCAGGCAGACGAGGCCCAGCGCCGCGGGCACGGCGACCGGGACGGGCCAGCCGCTCCGGTGCCCCAGCCAGGTACCGGCGGGCACGCCGAGACCAGGGCGAGCGACCCGGCGACGGACAGCGCCCCGATGACCCGCCCCCGGTGCCCGGGGGCGAACAGGCCCACAGCCACGGGGCCCATCACGGCCCAGAACAGGGCCTGGGCGAGCGCGGTCAGCAGCCGCGCCCCCAGCAGGTGCCAGTAGGCCGTGGAGACCGCCGCGGCCAGGCTCGACACCACCAGCACGGCCAGCAGGCCGGTGAGCACATGGCGCCGGGGCACGGACCGCGCGGCGTGGGTGAGGGGCAGTGAGGCGACGGCCACCGTCAGGCCGTAGCCGGTGACCAGGAGCCCGGCCGCCGGGACGGACACGCCCAGGTCGGCGGAGACCGGCTCCAGGAGCCCGATCGGGAGGTTCTCGGTGGTGTTGAAGGTGAAGGCGGCCAGCATCAGCGCCGCGAGCACCGCCGCCCTGTGCCACCCGGGGCGCGGTGCGGGCCCCCGCCCGCCGTCCGCCGGTGCGGCGGTCTCCCGGCCGGGGGCCGGCAACGGCGTCTCCCGGCCCGCCGCGGACGCGGCCCAGCGCGGGCGTTCCGGCCGTTCCGTGGCACCGTCCATGGGGTCAGCCCACCGGACGGCCCGGCCCCGCCGCAACCGGATTCACCGGTCCCGCACGGACGCGGCGGGGGGAGAGGGGTGCGGAGGGGTGCCCCGCCGCCGGGCGGCGGGGCACCCCTCGGCTCAGCCGCCGTAGGCGCCGCTGGCGGTCAGGCGGAGGGCCGTGTCGATCAGCGGGACGTGGCTGAACGCCTGGGGGAAGTTGCCGACCTGGCGCTGCAGGCGCGGGTCCCACTCCTCGGCCAGCAGGCCCAGGTCGTTGCGGAGCGCCAGCAGCCGCTCGAAGAGCCGGCGTGCCTCGTCCACCCGGCCGATCATCGCCAGGTCGTCGGCCATCCAGAAGGAGCAGGCCAGGAAGGCGCCCTCGTCGCCGGGCAGCCCGTCGACGCCCTCGGCCTCGCCGTCGGTCGGGTAGCGCAGGATGAAGCCGTCCGAGGTCGACAGCTCCCGCTGGATCGCCTCGATGGTGCCGATGACGCGCTTGTCGTCCGGCGGGAGGAAGCCCATCTGCGGGATCAGCAGCAGCGAGGCGTCCAGCTCCCGGGAGCCGTAGGACTGGGTGAAGGTGTTCCGCTCCTTGTCGTAGCCCTTCTCGCAGACGTCGCGGTGGATGTCGGCGCGCAACCGCTTCCAGCGCTCCAGCGGGCCCTCGGCGTCACCGGACTCGATGAGCTTGATGGTGCGGTCGACGGCGACCCAGGCCATCACCTTGGAGTGCACGAAGTGGCGGCGCGGGCCGCGCACCTCCCAGATGCCCTCGTCCGGCTCCTGCCAGTGGTCCTCCAGGTAGCGGATCAGCTTGAGCTGGAGCACGGAGGCGTAGTCGTTGCGGGCCAGGCCGGTCATGTGGGCCAGGTGCAGGGCCTCGGTCACCTCGCCGTACACGTCGAGCTGGAGCTGGTGGGCCGCGCCGTTGCCGACCCGGACCGGGGAGGAGTTCTCGTAGCCGGGCAGCCAGTCCAGCTCCGCCTCGCCCAGCTCCCGCTCACCGGCGATGCCGTACATGATCTGGAGGTTCTCCGGGTCCCCGGCGACCGCGCGCAGCAGCCACTCGCGCCAGGCGCGGGCCTCCTCGCGGTAGCCGGTGCGCAGCAGCGAGGAGAGGGTGATCGCCGCGTCGCGCAGCCAGGTGTAGCGGTAGTCCCAGTTGCGGACGCCGCCGATCTCCTCCGGCAGGGAGGTGGTGGGCGCGGCGACGATGCCGCCGGTGGGCGCGTAGGTGAGGGCCTTGAGCGTGATCAGGGAGCGGATCACGGCCTCCCGGTAGGGGCCGTGGTAGGTACAGTGCTCGACCCACTCGCGCCAGAAGTCCGCGGTCGCCTCCAGCGACTGCTCCGGCTCGGGCAGCGCGGGCGGACGCTTGTGCGAGGGCTCCCACGAGATGGTGAACGCGATCCGCTCGCCGGGGGAGACGGTGAAGTCGGAGTAGGTGGTGAGTGCCTCGCCGTAGGTCTCGGCCTCCGTGTCGAACCAGACGGAGTCGGGCCCGGCGACGGCCACAGTGCGGCCCTCGTGCTTGTGCACCCAGGGCACGATCCGCCCGTAGCTGAAGCGCATCCGCAGCTCCGAGCGCATCTCCACCCGGCCGGAGACGCCCTCCACGATCCGGATCACCTGGGGCGCGCCGTCGCGCGGCGGCATGAAGTCGGTCACCCGGACCGTGCCGCCGGGGGTGTCCCACTCGGACTCCAGGATCAGCGAGTCGCCACGGTATCCGCGCCGGTCCGCGGCGGGCGGCCGGGAACCGGGGTCATGGGCCGGGCCCAGGCGCCAGAACCCGTGGTCCTCGGTGCCGAGCAGGCCGGCGAAGATGGCATGCGAGTCGAAGCGGGGCAGGCACAGCCAGTCGACTGTGCCGTCCCGGCAGACCAGGGCGGCGGTCTGCATGTCTCCGATGAGTGCGTAGTCTTCGATGCGCCCGGCCACGTGCAACTCCAGTCGAACGGCCACGTCACCCCGCAGATGGGGGCGGTCGCTGATGCGGTCAAGGGGGGTAGGTCATGCGTCGTCGGCGGTGGGCACGGCGGTCGTCCGGCCGGGGGCCGGACGCTGTGCCACGAAGGACGATTGTTGTGCAACGGACTGACGGGCTCGCGTTGTTCCGGCAGGTACGGCAAGGGGTGGTGCCGCGGCTCCGGACGGGCTCGGCAGCGAACGTCCGAGCAGGATACGACGCACACGGATGATCTGTGTGCCGCTCCGGACAACCCGCGTCCACCGAATGTGTGACCGCCGAGTGGGGGACCCGTGACGGTGCGCCTGTGTACCGGCCCGGACGCGGAGGGTGGCCGGAAGCCATCCCCCGGAGGCGCTGTTACTCTGGTAGCCCGTGGACCGGTGGGACAAGAACCCCGGAACCGCAGCGACGGCGCCGCCGACGAGAACCGGGTTCCCCCCGGGCCGGACGACGAACGCACCGCACCCCCAGACCGCGACCACGGGAGCCCCGCCTTGGCCATGCCGCCCAAGTCTTCGACGACCAAGCACATCTTCGTCACCGGGGGGGTCGCCTCCTCGCTCGGCAAGGGCCTGACGGCTTCCAGCCTGGGGATGCTCCTCAAGGCCAGGGGCCTGCGCGTGGTCATGCAGAAGCTCGACCCGTACCTGAACGTCGACCCGGGCACGATGAACCCGTTCCAGCACGGTGAGGTGTTCGTCACCAACGACGGCGCCGAGACCGACCTGGACATCGGCCACTACGAGCGCTTCCTCGACCGCGACCTCGACGGCTCCGCCAACGTCACCACCGGCCAGGTGTACTCCACCGTCATCGCCAAGGAGCGCCGCGGCGAGTACCTCGGCGACACCGTGCAGGTCATCCCGCACATCACCAACGAGATCAAGCACCGCATCCGCCGGATGGCCACCGACGACGTCGACGTCGTGATCACCGAGGTCGGCGGCACCGTCGGCGACATCGAGTCGCTCCCCTTCCTGGAGACCGTCCGCCAGGTCCGCCACGAGGTCGGCCGGGACAACGTCTTCGTGGTCCACATCTCGCTGCTGCCCTACATCGGCCCGTCCGGCGAGCTGAAGACCAAGCCCACCCAGCACTCCGTGGCCGCCCTGCGCAACATCGGCATCCAGCCCGACGCCATCGTGCTGCGCTGCGACCGCGAGGTCCCCACCGCCATCAAGCGGAAGATCTCCCTGATGTGCGACGTCGACGAGGCCGCCGTCGTGGCCTGCCCCGACGCCCGCTCCATCTACGACATCCCCAAGGTCATCCACACCGAGGGCCTCGACGCCTACGTCGTCCGCAAGCTCGACCTGCCCTTCCGCGACGTCGACTGGACCACCTGGGACGACCTCCTGGACCGCGTCCACCACCCGGACCACGAGATCACCCTCGCCCTCGTCGGCAAGTACATCGACCTGCCCGACGCCTACCTCTCGGTCACCGAGGCCCTGCGGGCCGGCGGCTTCGCCCACCGCGCCCGGGTCACCATCAAGTGGGTCACCTCCGACGACTGCCGCACCCCCGCCGGGGCCGAGGCCCAGCTGCGCGACGTGGACGCGGTCTGCATCCCCGGCGGCTTCGGCGACCGCGGTGTCCTCGGCAAGGTCGGCGCCATCCGCTACGCCCGCGAGAACCGCATCCCGCTGCTCGGCCTCTGCCTCGGCCTGCAGTGCATCGTCGTCGAGGCGGCCCGCAACCTCGCCGGCATCACCGACGCCAACTCCACCGAGTTCGACCCGGCCACCCCCCACCCGGTCATCTCGACCATGGCCGAGCAGCTCGACATCGTCGCCGGTGACGGGGACCTCGGCGGCACCATGCGCCTGGGCATGTACCCGGCCAAGCTCGCCGAGGGCTCCATCGTCCGCGAGGTCCACGACGACCGCGAGTACGTCGAGGAGCGCCACCGCCACCGCTACGAGGTCAACAACGCCTACCGCGCGGAGCTGGAGAAGAAGGCCGGCATCGTGTTCTCCGGCACCTCCCCCGACGGCAAGCTGGTCGAGTACGTGGAGTACCCCCGCGACGTGCACCCCTACCTCGTCGCCACCCAGGCCCACCCGGAGCTGCGTTCCCGCCCGACCCGGCCCCACCCCCTCTTCGCCGGCCTGGTCAAGGCCGCCGTCGAGCGGAAGACGGCCCGCTAGCCCACCGGCGGTACGGTGACCGGGGCGCGGGTGACCAGCACGCGCGCCCCGGTTCCCGCGTACCTCCGGAAGGACAGGCATGACCATCAGGGACACCCCCGAGCAGTGGGAGGTCCGGGCGACCTCGACCCCGTTCCGCGGCAAGAAGACGTCCGTGCGCACCGACGAGGTGGTCATGCCCGACGGCTCCGTGGCGGGCCGCGACTACCAGGTGCACCCCGGCTCGGTGGCCGTCCTCGCGCTGGACGAGGAGGACCGGGTCCTGGTCATCCGCCAGTACCGGCACCCGGTGCGGGAGAAGCTGTGGGAGATCCCGGCCGGGCTGCTCGACGTGCCCGGTGAGAACCCGCTGCACGCCGCCCGGCGGGAGCTGTACGAGGAGGCCCACGTCGAGGCGGCGGACTGGCGGGTCCTGACCGACGTCTACACCACCCCGGGCGGCTGCGACGAGGCCGTGCGGATCTTCCTCGCCCGGAACCTGTCGGAGGCCGCGGGGGAGCGCTTCGCGGTCGAGGACGAGGAGGCCGACATGGAGCTGGCGCGGGTGCCCGTCGCCGAGCTGGTGCGGGGCGTGCTCGCGGGGGAGCTGCACAACAACTGCCTGGTCGTGGGCGTGCTGTCGCTGGTCGCCGCCCGGCAGGGGGACGGGCTCGACGCGCTCCGCCCGGCCGGGGCGCCGTGGCCCGCCCGTCCCTTCGCCTCCTGACGCCGCCCGCCTCCGGCGCCGGTCGCCCGCGTCCCGGGGCCGGCCCCCGCGCCGTCCGGTGCGGGCCGCCCGGTCCGGGCCCGGCTTCCCGCGCCGGACCGGCCGCCCGGCTCCGGCCGCGCGTCCCGGTGCCGGGGCCGGTCCGGGCCGTCCGGCGGGGGCCGCGGGGCCATCCGGCCCAGTGAAGGTGTGACGATCCGCTGATCCGATCAGGGGATGTGTCCGCCGCGCTCCGCACGGGACGTAGCAGAGCGTGAACTAGGCTCGGAAACCGCCCGTACGGGGTTCCGGCGGGCGCCGGAGCGCGGTGGGATCGGGAGTGTGGCCCGTGACGGATCAGGCGGTGGACACGGAGGCCGTACGGCTGACCGACGACATGTCCGAGGGGGACGGCTTCCTCGGCCGGGTGCGGGAGTTGAAGGAACTGCGCGCCGACATCGAGCGCGCCGGCCTGGACACCCTCTCCGGCCGCAAGGCCCCCCGCGCCCGCGTGCTGCTGATCGCCGGGCGCCCCGGCTCCGGCCGCACCGCGCTCGCCGGGGAACTCGCCGAACGCGTCGCCGACCGCTACCCCGACGGGGTGCTGCGCGCCCGGCTCAGCGAACCCGACGGCACCCGCGTCCCGGTCGAACGCCTCGCCCGGGACCTGCTCACCGCCCTGGACCGCCCCGCCCCGCCCGGCGCCGGGGAGGACGACCTGACCGCCGCCCTGCGCGAGGCCCTCGACGGCCGGCGGGCGCTGCTCCTGCTGGACGACGCGGCCGACGCCGAACAGGTCGACGCGCTGCTCCCGGACGCCCCCGACTGCCTCGTCGTCGCCGTCGCCCGGGGCCCGCTCACCGGCATCGCGGACGTGCGCCCCTGCACGCTCGGCGGCCTGGACACCAAGTCGGCCGTCCGGCTGCTCTCCCGGCACGCGGGCTCCGTCCGCGTCACCGTCGACCCGCGCGCCGCCGAGCACCTGGCCGAGATCTGCCAGGGCCAGCCCGCCGCCCTGAGCCTGGCGGGCGGCTGGCTCGCCGCCCGACCCCAGGCGGCCGTCGCCGACCTCGCCAAGCACCTGCACGCCGAGGCCGACGAGGGGGACCCGCTCGGCCGGGTCCTCGGCCTGGTGCACGCCTCCCTGCCCGGCTCCGCCGCCCGGATGCTGCGCCTGCTCTCCCTCGCCCCGGCCGGACTGGTCGACCCGCACACCGCCTCCGCGCTCGCCGGGTGCTCGGTCAACGGCGCCCGCGTCCTCCTGGACGACCTCGTCGCCCTCGGCGCGCTGCGCCGGGCCGGTTCCCCGCTGCCCGAGTACGAGGTCCCCGGCTGCCTGCACGCCCGGCTCGCCGCGCTCGCCGCCGCCCACGAGCGGCCCGCCGAGCTGCAACTGGCCCGCGCCCGCATGCTGGAGCGCACCGTGCGGCTGCTGATGTCCTGCCGGGCGATCACCGAGACCGACAGCCCGCAGGCCCGGGAGAAGCTCCTGGGGATGCCCCGGGCGCTGCGCTTCCCCACCCCCCGGGCCGCCGCCGAGTGGCTGCGGCTGCGCCGGCCCGCCCTGCTGGCCTCGGCCCGGCTCGCGGTCGCCGACGGCGAGCTGGACACCCTCGCCCGGCGGCTGATGTCGCAACTCGTGCGGGCCGTGGTCGCCCACGTCGGCACCCGGGCCGCCGCGGCCGACCTGTACGGGGTGCACCGCCTGGTCCTCGACGTGGCCGAGCGGCGCGACCTGCCCCGGGAGAAGGCCGCCGCCCTGCTGAACCTCGCCGACCTGGACGCCCGCACCGGCCGCACCGCCGAGGCCCTGACCCGCTACCGGGCCGCCCTGGACGCCGGGCGCGAGGCGCACGACCCGTACGCGACGGGCCGCGCCATGGAGTCGGTGGGCGGCGCCCACCTGGAGCTGGGGGACTACGACCGGGCCGCCGACTGGTTCGGCCGGGCCCTCGCCCAGCGGCTCGCCCGAGACGAGCGCGCCGACGCCGCCCGGGTCTACGGCCGCATCGCCACCGCCCACACCTACGCGGGCCGCTACGGCGAGGCGCTGCGCAACTGGCGGGCGGCGGTGGCCGGGCACCGCAGGGCGGGCGACGTGGCCGCCCACGCGCGGGCGCTGAGCGAGCTGGCCCGGGTCCAGGAGTACGCGGGCCGCCCCGAGGAGTCCCTGCGGACCTGCCAGGAGGCGGTCGAATGGGCGCGCCGGGCGGAGGACGCCCGGCTCCAGGCGGCGCTGCGGCTCAGGCTGGCCGACACCCTGGAGCGCCTCGGTGATCCCGCGGCGGCGGGACTGCACCGGGGGGCCGCGGATCGTTTGCTGAGGGAGAATCCGGCAGAAGCCTGCGAATTCCGCAGTGCTTCCGATGAAGTTTGATGCTTTGAAAGGTTGGACAGCGGGAACACCTTCATTAGACTGGATCCGCCGCACGTTCTCCTGCGGTATCTCCTGGTGTGCCCGATTATGGACGGGTACGCCCTGCAAGAGCCCCACCCTCTGAGCCAAGGACCGTGATCCACGTGAAGGTCGGCATTCCCCGCGAGGTCAAGAACAACGAGTTCCGGGTGGCCATCACCCCCGCCGGCGTGCACGAGCTCGTGCGCCACGGTCACCAGGTCGTCGTCGAGCACGACGCGGGCGTCGGCTCCTCGATCCCCGACACCGAGTACGTCGCCGCCGGCGCGGAGATACTCGCCACCGCGGACGAGGTCTGGGCCACCGCGGACCTCGTGCTGAAGGTCAAGGAGCCCATCGCGGAGGAGTACCACCGCCTCCGCAAGGACCAGACCCTCTTCACCTATCTTCACCTGGCGGCCTCCAGGGAGTGCACGGACGCCCTCCTGGCCTCCGGCACCACCGCCATCGCCTACGAGACGGTCGAGCTGCCCAGCCGCGCCCTGCCGCTGCTGGCCCCGATGTCCGAGGTCGCGGGCCGCCTCGCCCCGCAGGTCGGCGCCTACCACCTGATGGCGGCCAACGGCGGGCGCGGCGTGCTCCCCGGCGGCGTCCCCGGCGTGCTGGCCGGCCGCGCCGTCGTCATCGGCGGCGGCGTCTCCGGCTGGAACGCCGCGCAGATCGCCATCGGCCTGGGCTTCCACGTGACCCTGCTCGACAAGGACATCACGAAGCTCAAGGAGGCCGACAAGATCTTCGGCACGAGGATCCAGACCGTCGTCTCCAACGCCTTCGAGCTGGAGAAGGCGTGCCTGGAGGCCGACCTCGTGATCGGCGCCGTGCTGGTGCCGGGCGCCAAGGCCCCCAAGCTGGTCAGCAACGAACTGGTGTCCCGGATGAAGGCCGGCAGTGTCCTTGTCGACATCGCGATCGACCAGGGCGGCTGCTTCGAGGACTCGCACCCGACCACCCACGCCGAGCCGACCTTCCCGGTCCACGGCTCGGTCTTCTACTGCGTCGCCAACATGCCCGGCGCGGTCCCCAACACCTCCACCTACGCGCTGACCAACGCCACGCTGCCGTACATCGTGGAGCTGGCCAACCGCGGCTGGGCCGACGCGCTGCGCCGCGACCCCGCGCTGGCCAGGGGCCTCAACACCCATGACGGCAAGGTCGTCTACAAGGAGGTCGCCGAGGCCCACGGCCTGGAGTACGTGGAGCCGGCCTCGCTGCTCGCCTGAGCCCCGCCGGCGGGAGCCGCCGCGACCGCGCGGGTCGACGTATCGGCCAAGTCGCCGGACGCCCAAGGCGATACGTCAACCCGCGCCGTCAACCCAGCACACCCGGCCGGACCTTGCCCGACAAGGTCCGGCCGAGTGTGTGTATGGTCACTTTGCGATGCTCGGTCAACTCGCCTCGAACGCCACGGTTCGACCGATTCGCACACCGCCGAATCCTGCTGTGCGACGGTCGTACGCCCTTGACAGGGGGATGTTCCATTACCGACACATCGGGCCGGGTCCGGCGGATTGTGTTGCTGCGAACGCCCGACACGCCATAGAGTCGCGAACCGTCGGCATGGTGCCACGCTGACCTGTCCAGAAGTTCCCTGGTCACCAAGGAGGTAAGACGACTTGTGAATAAGTCGACATTTACTCCCGGGGGTGGTCAACCAGGGATGACCGCACGGGCCGAGGCCCCCGGGCGCCTTGAGGCCGTCGGCTCCGTCGCTGTACGCACCTTCGCAGCCCACCAGAGTCCGCAGGCAACTCGGACAGCACACATGAGCTTGGATGGCCAACACGTGAACGCCATGGCCGGCGACGGAAGTGGCGCGACCCGCAACCACTTCGCCGACTACGACGAACTGCCCGAGGGGCACTTCTACGATCCGGACGCGGAGTACGAGCCCGATCCCGAGTACGCGGCGACGCTCGCTCCCGACGCGGCCCGGCAGCGCCGGGAGCGCGTCGGTCCGACCGGACGCCCGCTGCCGTACTTCCCGATCCCGGGCCCGCTGAACGAGCACGGTCCCGCGAAGATCATCGCGATGTGCAACCAGAAGGGCGGCGTCGGCAAGACCACGTCGACCATCAACCTGGGTGCCGCGCTCGCCGAGTACGGCCGCCGGGTGCTGCTCGTCGACTTCGACCCGCAGGGCGCGCTCTCGGTCGGTCTCGGCGTCAACCCGATGGAACTCGACCTCACCGTCTACAACCTGCTCATGGAGCGGGGCATGGCGGCCGACGAGGTGCTGCTGAAGACCGCGGTCCCCAACA
This sequence comes from Streptomyces sp. NPDC107521, assembly GCF_055598485.1. Taxonomy (NCBI): domain Bacteria; kingdom Bacillati; phylum Actinomycetota; class Actinomycetes; order Kitasatosporales; family Streptomycetaceae; genus Streptomyces; species Streptomyces sp. NPDC107521. The sequence goes on along the minus strand of NZ_JBVKAT010000010.1, from coordinate 238,112 downwards.
TGGACCTGCTGCCCAGCAACATCGACCTGTCGGCGGCCGAGGTGCAGCTCGTGAGCGAGGTCGCGCGCGAGTCCACCCTCCAGCGGGCGCTCAAGCCGCTGATGGACGACTACGACTTCATCGTCATCGACTGCCAGCCCTCGCTGGGCCTGCTCACGGTCAACGCGCTGACCGCGGCGCACAAGGTGATCGTGCCGCTGGAGTGCGAGTTCTTCGCGCTGCGCGGCGTGGCGCTGCTGACCGAGACCATCGAGAAGGTCCAGGAGCGGCTCAACCCCGACCTGGAGCTGGACGGCATCCTCGCGACGATGTACGACTCGCGCACGGTGCACAGCCGCGAGGTGCTGGCGCGGGTCGTCGAGGCCTTCGACGACCACGTCTACCACACGGTCATCGGGCGCACGGTCCGCTTCCCGGAGACCACGGTCGCCGGTGAGCCGATCACCACCTACGCCTCCAACTCCGTCGGTGCCGCCGCCTACCGCCAGCTCGCCAGGGAGGTGCTCGCCCGGTGTCACGCCGAGTGAGTCTGCCGGGTGCCGACGAACTCTTCCGTACGACGGGCGGGACGCCGCTCCAGCCCTCCACCCCGCGCCGGCCGCAGGGCGGCGGCGAGGCCCGGATCCCCGGGCCGGCCGGGGAGAACGACCCGGCCGCCGCCGAGGACGCGCCGCAGTCGGTGCCCGCGCAGGGCGGCGACGGCGGGGGCCCGGAGCACGCCCCGGCGGCCGACGCCGAGCAGGGCGCGGCCGGTGAACCGCACAGCAGGGCCGCGGAGCGCGCCGCGCGGGCCGTCGGACGGGGCCCGGGGGCCCCGCAGGAGGCGCCCGCCGCCCAGTCCCGCAAGCGCGGCCGGGCCGCCGCGCGCCGCCCCAGCGGTCGGGAGCGCCACGACGAGAAGATCACCGTCTATGTCTCCGCCGAGGAGCTGATGGACCTGGAGCACGCCCGCCTGGTGCTCCGCGGCGAGCACGGGCTCGCCGTCGACCGGGGCCGGATCGTCCGCGAGGCGGTCGCCGTGGTCCTCGCCGACCTGGAGACCCGCGGCGAAGCCAGCATCCTCGTACGGCGGCTGCGCGGGCGGTAGCGGGTAGCCTGCCAGGGCCATGCCCGCGAACCACACCCCCCGCCGCCCCCTGGGCCGAGGCCCCGGCACCCCGCCACCGCCCCCCACCGGGGCGCCGCCGCCCGGACCGCCGGGCATCACCGGGACGCGGACCGCGGAGCCCGGCTCCGGTCCGCGGACCGCCGGGCCGGGCACGGCGGGACCCGGCCCCGGGGCCGCGGACCCCCCCGCACCGCCCTCGTCACCCGCCCCGGGACCCGGCCGCGCGCCGCGGGCCCCCGGAGGGCCGTCCGCGGCGGCCCCGGCCCCCGGGACGCCGCCCGGTGCCGCTCCCGGCACACTCCCCGGCCCGGCCGGGGACGGGGCCGACGGGGAGCCCGGCGAGCCCGCGACGGCCGGCGGTCCGGCGCCCGGCGGTGCCGGGACGGCGGACGCGGAGCCGGAAGGGGCGCGGAGCGCCGGGGACGGCGACGGCGTCTTCACGGTGCGGCTGGCCAACTTCGAGGGGCCGTTCGACCTGCTGCTCCAGCTGATCGCCAAGCACCGGATGGACGTCACCGAGGTCGCCCTGTCCCGGGTGACCGACGAGTTCATGGCGCACATCCGGGCGCGGGGCCCGGACTGGGACCTGGACGAGACGACCGAGTTCCTGGTCGTCGCCGCCACCCTGCTCGACCTCAAGGCGGCCCGGCTGCTGCCCGCCGCCGAGGTGGAGGACGAGGCCGACCTCGCCCTGCTGGAGGCCCGCGACCTGCTCTTCGCGCGGCTGCTCGAGTACCGCGCCTTCAAGCGGATCGCGGAGATCTTCGCCGAGCGGCTCGACGCCGAGGCCCACCGCCACCCCCGCACCGTCGGCCTGGAGCCGCACCACGCCGAGCTGCTGCCCGAGGTCGTCCTGACCATCGGGCCCGAGGGCCTCGCCCGGCTCGCCGTGACGGCGATGCGGCCCCGGCCCGAGCCGCAGGTGTACGTCGACCACATCCACGCGCCCCTGGTGAGCGTGCGGGAGCAGGCCGGTCTCGTCGTGGCCCGGCTGCGCGAGCTGGGCGAGGCGAGCTTCCGGGTCCTGGTGGAGGACACCGACGACACCCTGACCGTGGTGGCCCGCTTCCTGGCGCTGCTGGAGCTGTACCGGGAGCGGGCCGTCGCCCTGGACCAGGAGACCGCCCTCGGTGACCTGCTGGTCCGCTGGACCGGCGGGGACCGGGACACCGTGCCGCTGGTCACCGACGAGTTCGACCGGCCGGCGGAGGAGCGCGCCCCCGACACCCCCGACGCCCTCCACGCCCCCGACGCCGCCCACGCCGCCCACGCCGCCCACGGCGGTCCGGGGGACCATGGGTGAGTGCAGGGGACGGCACGGGACCGGGAGACGGCACGGGACCACGGGACGACGACGGAGGACGGCACGGCATGAACGACGCGGCTGACGTGAGCGACGGCACGGGCCGGGCACCCGGCCCCCCGCCCGGCGTCGCGGACCTCGACCTGGGGCCCGCCCTGGAGGCCGTCCTCATGGTCGTCGACGAGCCCGCCACCGAGGAGCACCTGGCCCGGGTCCTCCAGCGGCCCCGGCGGTCGGTCGCGGACGCGCTGCGCGCCTTGGCCGACGAGTACACCGCCCAGGGCCGGGGCTTCGAGCTGCGGCGGATCGCGGGCGGCTGGCGCTTCTCCACCCGGCCCGGGTACGCCGCCGCCGTCGAGGGCTTCGTCCTGGACGGCCGGCAGGCCCGGCTCACACAGGCGGCCCTGGAGACCCTGGCGGTGGTCGCCTACCGCCAGCCGGTCAGCCGCGGCCGCGTCTCGGCGGTGCGCGGGGTGAACTGCGACGGCGTGATGCGGACCCTCCTCCAGCGGGGGCTGGTGCGGGAGGCGGGCACGGAACCCGAAACAGGTGCGATCCTGTACGTGACGACGAACCACTTCCTGGAGCGGCTGGGCCTGCGGGACCTGGACGAGCTACCGGACCTCGCGCCCTTCCTCCCGGAGGCGGCGGCGGTCGAGGCCGAGAGTCAGGAGGGCGTGCCGTCGTTCGACCCGGACGCGCCCGACGCGGACGACGCCGACCCGGCGAGCACGACCCACACGACGAACACGACGACGACGGAACTTTGATGCGAAGCAGCGGCAGCGGCAAGAGCGGCGGGCGCGGGAACTACCGCGGCGCCGGCAACAGCAGGGACCAGAAGCACGGGCAGGGCCAGGGCCGCCCCAGCAAGCCCCGCCCGGAGGAGCGCCGCTACGACGTCGGTCCCGGCGCCTCCGCCGAGGGCCCGAAGTCGGGGCGCGGCGGGGCCGCGCGCGGCGGGGCCAAGGGCGGGCCGAAGAAGCCCCAGCAGCACGGGCGCAGCGCCCCGGCCACCTCCCGCGAGTACGAGACGCGGGCCGAGGAGCGCAACCGCGAGCGGTACGCGGGGAAGAAGGAGGTCCGGCCGCCCCGGACCTTCCCGGGCGCCGAGCAGGAGGGCGAGCGCCTGCAGAAGGTCCTCGCCCGCGCCGGATACGGCTCCCGGCGGGCCTGCGAGGAGCTGATCGAGCAGGCGAGGGTGGAGATCAACGGCGAGATCGTGCTGGAGCAGGGCCGCCGCGTCGACCCGGAGAAGGACGAGGTCAAGGTCGACGGCCTGACCGTGGCGACCCAGTCGTACCAGTTCTTCTCGCTGAACAAGCCCGCGGGCGTGGTGTCCACCATGGAGGACCCGGAGGGCCGCCAGTGCCTCGGTGACTACGTCACCAACCGGGAGACCCGCCTCTTCCACGTCGGACGGCTCGACACCGAGACCGAGGGCGTCATCCTGCTCACCAACCACGGCGAGCTGGCCCACCGGCTGACCCACCCCCGGTACGGGGTGCGCAAGACGTATCTGGCGCACATCGTCGGGCCCATCCCGCGCGACCTGGGCAAGCGGCTCAAGGACGGCATCCAGTTGGAGGACGGGTACGCGCGAGCGGACCACTTCCGGGTGGTGGAGCAGACCGGCCGGAACTACCTGGTCGAGGTCACCCTGCACGAGGGCCGCAAGCACATCGTCCGCCGGATGCTGGCGGAGGCGGGCTTCCCCGTCGACAAGCTGGTGCGCACCGGCTTCGGGCCGATCACCCTGGGCGACCAGAAGTCCGGCTGGCTGCGCCGGCTCTCCAACACGGAGGTCGGGATGCTGATGCAGGAGGTCGAGCTCTAGGGTCTTTCGTTTGGATCGGGCCGGACCCCGCGAGCCCGGCATGATCCAAACGAGAGGTCCCAGGGCTCCGGCGCCCGCGGGACGCCGGAGCCCGGCGGTCCGCGGGACCGCCCGGGCGGTGCCCGGGGTTGTGATGACCGGCCGCCCCCTTTTATAGTCCGAGTGACTCTTAAAGGGGGTGGCCGGTCCTGCTCGGCTACGACAAGCACGCCCACGAACCCTTCGCCGTGACGGCCGACCTCGCCGTCCTCACGCTCCGCGCGGGCGCCCTGCACGTGCTGCTCGTCGAGCGCGGCCAGGAGCCCTACGCCGGCCGCTGGGCCCTGCCCGGCGGCTTCCTGCTGCCCGACGAGTCCGCCGAGACCGCCGCCCGCCGCGAACTGGCCGAGGAGACCGGCCTCGCGGACGCGGCCGGACCGCACCTGGAGCAGGTGCGCACCTACAGCGACCCCGGCCGCGACCCCCGGATGCGCGTCGTCTCCGTCGCCTTCGCGGCCCTGCTGCCCGCCCCGCCCGACCGGCCCCCCGCCGAACCGCGCGCCGCCACCGACGCGGCCGACGCCCGCTGGGTGCCCTACGAGCGGGCCGGCGGCCTCGCCTTCGACCACGACCGCATCCTGGCCGACGCCCGCGCCAGGGTCGGCGCCGTACTGGAGCACACCCCCCTGGCCGCCGCCTGCTGCCCGCCCGAGTTCACCCTCGGCGAGCTGCGGCAGGTCTACGAGGCCGTGTGGGGCACCACGCTGGACCGGGCCAACTTCCGCCGCAAGGTCCTCGCCACCCCCGGCTTCGTCGAGCCCGTCCCCGGCGCCGCCCGGCTGACCGGCGGCCGGGGCAAGCCCGCCGCCCTGTACCGCGCCGGTCCCGCCACCGCCCTCCACCCGCCCCTGTCGCGCGCCCCCCGGGAAGGACACCCCGCATGACCACGACCACCGCCACCCGTCGCGCCACCGGAGCACTCCTCGGACTCGCCCTCGGCGACGCGCTGGGCTTCCCCGCCGAGTTCCACGACGTGCCCACGATCCTTGCCCGGTTCGGCCCCTGGCGGGAGAGGGAGCTGCCGCTTCCCGCCCTCGTCTCCGACGACACCCAGATGACCCTCGCCCTCGGCCGCGCCCTGCGCACCGCCACGGAGCGGGGACCGCTCGGCGCCCGGGAGCTGGAGGCCCCGCTGCGAAGGGAGTTCACGGACTGGTACCGCTCGCCCGAGAACGACCGGGCCCCCGGCACCACCTGCCTCCATGCCTGCGCGCTCCTCGAGGACGGGGACCGCCGCTGGCAGGACGCCTCCCGGATCCGCTCCAAGGGGTGCGGCGCCAACATGCGCGTCGCCCCCCTCGGCCTCCTCCCCGGCCTCGGCGACGAACAGCGCGCGGGCGCCGCCCAGTTCCAGGCCGCCCTCACCCACGGCCACCCCACCGCGCTGGCCGCCTCCGACCTCACCGCCCGCGCCGTGTTCCTCCTGGCGCGGGGGACCGCCCCCGGCGCGCTCCCCGGACTGCTGCGCGCCCACGCCCTGGAGCAGCGCACCCGCTACCACGAGGAGTGGCTCGGGGACCTCTGGACCCGCGCCGGGGACACCGGGCCCGGGGAGTTCATCGCCCGCGGCTGGGACGAGTGCCTGGCCGTCCTCGACCGCCTCGGGCACGCCCTGCGCACCGCCTCCCCCGAGACCGACCCGTGCCTCGCGGTCGGGGAGGGCTGGATCGCGGAGGAGGCGCTGGCCGCCGGGCTGCTCTGCTTCCTGCTGCTCCCCGACGAGCCGCTGACCGTCCTGCGCCGCGCCGCCTGCACCTCGGGCGACTCCGACTCCATCGCCTGCCTGGCGGGAGCGTTCGCCGGCGCGCACCTCGGCGCCGGCGCCTGGCCGCGGGAGTGGGCGGACCGCGTCGAGTACCGCGCCGGTCTGCTGTCCCTCGGCGCCCTCTGGGACGTCTGAGCCCGTGTCCGGACCGGCGGGCGCCGGGGGTCCGGTCCGCCCGGCCGGGACCGGGGGCGTCAGCCCCGCCCGCCGTCCCGCACGACCTCCTCGTAGGGATCGGGCAGCGCCGCCGAGGCGCGGCGCACGCGGACCAGGAAGTCCTCCACGCGCCGCCGGTCCGGCTCCTCCGGCAGCGGGCCGCGCCGCGCCGCCTCCTCGCACTCCTCCACCAGCCGGTCCAGCCGGGCCGACACCTCCGTCCACGGCACCTCGCCGCGCCGCACGGCCAGCAGCGCCTCGCGCCGGTCGCCCACGCGGATCTCCAGGGTGCCGGTGCGCAGCAGGTCGCGGGCGCTCGCCAGCAGCCTCAGCAGGTGCATCGCGTGCTTCCAGCGCGGAGCGCCGTGCGCCCGCACAGCGGCGTCCAGCCGGCGGCGGCGGCCGTCCGCGAACCGCAGGAACGACGTCCGCACCCCGCGGGAGAGGAACGCGCCGCGCAGGGCGAGCAGTTCGCGTCCGGTGGCGTCGGCGTACTCCACCAGCGGGGAGTACAGGCACTCCAGGACGTTCGGGTCGGCGCGCAGGGCCAGCTCGCAGAAGCGCTCCAGCTCCCAGCCGAACTGCTCCTCGGCCGGGCCCTCCACGTGCGCCGGCGGCTTCTCGAACCGCCAGAACAGCGGTGTCGGCGCGAGGAACACGCCCCGGCGGTCGGTGTCGCTGTCCTCCGTCGCCAGGCCGAAGGCCCGCGAACCCATCACACAGGAGTACACCGTGTGGTCGCGCACCAGCGACGCGGGCGTGACCGGGACACGTCGGGTTTCGAGGGGCGCCGGGACCATGCCCGGAGCCTACGCGGCCCGGTCCCGCGCGGCCCGGCCTTTCCCGCCCGCCCCCGGGCGCCGCGTCCCGGCGGACCGTGCCCGGCGGCACGGCCCCGCGGACAGGCCCTAGGCTGGTGCGATCAGCAGCCGGAGCAGACGCAGCGAGGAGCGACACCGTGGCGGTACGAGCGGTCCGGGGCGCCGTCCAACTGGACCGGGACGAGGCCGGGCACATGGCCGAGCGGGTCGCCGCCCTGCTGACCGCCCTGATGGAGCGCAACGGGCTGGCCGCCGACGACCTGATCAGCGTGTGGTTCACCGCCACCCCCGACCTGCGCAGCGACTTCCCCGCCGCCGCTGCCCGGGGCATCGGCATCGTCGACGTGCCGCTGATATGCGCCCAGGAACTGGCCGTCGAGGGCGCCATGCCCCGCGTCGTGCGCATCCTCGCCCACATCGAGTCGGACCGGCCGCGCGCCGACATCGCCCACGTCTACCTCGGCGCCGCCGCGGCCCTGCGCAAGGACATCGCCCAGTGAGAACCGCCCTCGTCATCGGCACCGGTCTGATCGGCACCTCCGCCGCCCTCGCCCTGGCCCGGCGCGGGGTCACCGTGCACCTCGCCGACCACGACCCGGAGCAGGCCCGCACCGCCGCCGCGCTCGGCGCCGGCACCGAGGAACCGCCGGACGGCCCCGTCGACCTGGCCGTCGTCGCGGCCCCGCCCGCCCTGGTCGCCGGGGTGCTCGCGGAGGCCATGGAGCGCGGCGCCGCCCGCGGCTACATCGACGTGGCCAGCGTCAAGGGCGGCCCCCGGCGCGAACTGGAGGCCCGGGGCCTGGACCTCACCGCCTACCTCGGCACCCACCCCATGTCCGGGCGCGAGAAGTCCGGCCCGTTGGCCGCCACCGCCGATCTCTTCGAGGGCCGCCCCTGGGTGCTCACCCCCACCCGGGACACCGACACCGAGGTGCTCAACCTCGCCCTGGAACTCGTCTCCCACTGCCGCGCCGTGCCGGTCGTCATGGACGCCGACGCCCACGACCGCGCCGTGGCCCTCGTCTCCCACATGCCGCACCTCGTCTCCAGCACCGTCGCCGCCCGACTGGAGCACGCCGAGGAGGCCGCCGTACGGCTCTGCGGCCAGGGCATCCGCGACGTGACCCGGATCGCCGGCTCCGACCCCCGGATGTGGATCGACATCCTCTCCGCCAACCCCGGCCCGGTGGCCGACCTGCTCGGCCAGGTCGCCGCCGACCTGGAGGAGACGGTGCGGGCCCTGCGCGCCCTGCAGTCCTCCGACGCCGGGGAGCGCCGCGAGGGCGGCGCCGGCATCGAGGCGGTCCTGCGGCGCGGCAACGCCGGACAGGTCCGGGTCCCCGGCAAGCACGGCAGCGCCCCCCACGCCTACGAGACCGTCGCGGTGCTCATCGACGACCAGCCCGGCCAGCTCGCCCGGATCTTCGCCGACGCGGAGCGGGCCGGCGTCAACGTCGAGGACGTGCGCATCGAGCACGCCTCCGGGCAGGAGGCCGGCCTGGTGCAGCTGATGGTGGAGCCGCGGGCCGTGCCCGTGCTCACGGCGGCCCTGCGGGAACGGGGCTGGGCCCTGCGCCGGTGAGCCCGCGCCGTACGGCTGTCGGAGCGGTCCCGGGGAGCCAGTAACCTTGTGCGGGGCGTCCTCCCGCCCCGCACGACCCCGCACCGCACCGCACCAGGAAGGTGTCCCCGTGGAAAACGGCGCCGCCCCGACCGCCCCGGCCGTGATTGTCGCCATCGACGGCCCCTCCGGGACGGGCAAGTCGAGCACCTCGAAGGCCGTCGCCGCCCAGCTCGGTCTGAGCTACCTGGACACCGGTGCCCAGTACCGGGCGATCACCTGGTGGATGGTGACCAACGGCATCGACACCGACGACCCCCGCGCCATAGCGGCCGCCGCCGGCAAGGCGGAGATCGTCTCCGGCACCGACCCGGCGGACCCCTCCATCACCGTCGACGGCGTGGACGTGGCCGGACCGATCCGCACCCAGGAGGTCACCTCCCGGGTCAGCGCGGTCAGCGCCGTCCCCGAGGTGCGCACCCGGATCACCGAGCTGCAGCGCGCCATCGCCGCCGGGGCCCCGGAGGGCATCGTCGTCGAGGGCCGCGACATCGGCACCACCGTCCTCCCGGACGCCGACCTGAAGATCTTCCTCACCGCCTCCGCCGAGGCCCGCGCCGCCCGCCGCAGCGGAGAGCTGAAGGGCGCCGACGTCCGGGCCACCCGCGAGGCGCTGATCAAGCGCGACGCCGCCGACTCCAGCCGCAGGACCTCGCCGCTCGCCAAGGCGGACGACGCGGTCGAGGTGGACACCACCGAGCTCACCCTCACGCAGGTCATCGAGTGCGTCGTCACCCTCGTCGAGGAGAAGCGGGCGGGGAAGTGACCCCGTCCCCCTCCCCGGCCGTCCCCGCCGGGCGGCACCCCGCCCCCCGGAAGGACACCGCCCCCGGGCGGCCCGGGGTCCCCTCCGCCCGGGGCGCCGAGGTCGGCCGGCGCATCGGCGTCGGCCTGATGTACGGGCTCTGGAAGCCGCGGGTGCTCGGCGCCTGGCGGGTGCCCGCCAGGGGCCCGCTGATCCTCGCCGTCAACCACTCGCACAACATCGACGGCCCCATGGTCATGGGCGTGGCGCCCCGGCCGACGCACTTCCTGATCAAGAAGGAGGCGTTCGTCGGACCGCTCGGCCGCTTCCTGACCGGCATCGGCCAGCTCCAGGTCGACCGCAGCTCCGCCGACCGCACGGCCATCGCCCGCGCCCTCGGCGTCCTGGAGGCCGGGGGCGTGCTGGGCATATTCCCGGAGGGCACCCGGGGCGAGGGGGACTTCGCCTCGCTGCGCGCCGGGCTGGCCTACTTCGCGGTCCGCAGCGGCGCCCCGATCGTCCCGGTCGCCGTCCTGGGAAGCTCCGACGTCCCCGGACGGTTGACCAAGGCACTGCCCCCGCTGCGCTCCCGCGTCGACGTCGTCTTCGGCGACCCCTTCACCGCGGGCGACGGCAGCGGGCGGCGCACGCGCAAGGCGCTGGACGAGGCCACCGAACGCATCCGCGAACGGCTCACCGCGCACCTGGAAAACGCCGGGCGCCTCACCGGGCGCTAGGCGACACTGAGTAGTGGAACACCCGTTGAACAGGGTGTTCCACCGATCACCACGATGAACGAGGTACGGACTTCATGAACGACGACATCCACTCCGAGGGCTCGGGCGAGGAGCACGACCACGGGGCGCTTGGCGACGCCGAATACGCGCGGTTCATGGAGCTCGCCGCGGACGAGGGCTTCGACCTGGAGGAGGTCGAGGGCGCGATCGAGGAGGCCGGGCACGGCCCGCTGCCCGTCCTCGCCGTCGTCGGCCGCCCCAATGTCGGCAAGTCGACCCTGGTGAACCGGATCATCGGCCGCCGCGAGGCGGTCGTCGAGGACCGGCCCGGCGTCACCCGCGACCGCGTCACCTACGAGGCCGAGTGGGCCGGGCGCCGCTTCAAGGTCGTCGACACCGGCGGCTGGGAGCAGGACGTCCTGGGCATCGACGCCTCCGTGGCCGCGCAGGCCGAGTACGCCATCGAGGCCGCCGACGCGGTCGTCTTCGTGGTGGACGCCAAGGTCGGCGCCACCGACACCGACGAGGCCGTCGTCCGGCTGCTGCGCAAGGCGGGCAAGCCCGTGGTGCTGTGCGCCAACAAGGTCGACGGCGCCAGCGGCGAGGCCGACGCCTCCTACCTGTGGTCCCTGGGCCTGGGCGAGCCGCACCCGGTCTCCGCGCTGCACGGCCGGGGCACCGGCGACATGCTCGACAAGGTCCTGGAGGCCCTTCCCGAGGCCCCGGCGCAGACCTTCGGCTCGGCGGTCGGCGGCCCCCGCCGGGTCGCCCTGATCGGCCGGCCCAACGTGGGCAAGTCCTCGCTGCTGAACAAGGTCGCGGGCGAGGAGCGGGTCGTCGTCAACGAGCTGGCCGGCACCACCCGCGACCCGGTCGACGAGCTGATCCAGCTCGGCGGGCGGACGTGGAAGTTCGTCGACACGGCAGGCATCCGCAAGCGCGTCCACCTCCAGCAGGGCGCCGACTACTACGCCTCGCTGCGCACCGCCGCCGCCGTCGAGAAGGCGGAGGTCGCCGTCGTCCTCATCGACGCCGCCGAGTCGATCTCCGTGCAGGACCAGCGGATCGTCACCATGGCCGTCGACGCGGGCCGCGCGCTGGTCCTCGCCTTCAACAAGTGGGACACCCTCGACGAGGAGCGCCGCTACTACCTGGAGCGGGAGATCGAGACCGAGCTGGGCCAGGTCGCGTGGGCGCCGCGGGTGAACGTCTCGGCGCAGACCGGCCGGCACATGGAGAAGCTGGTCCCGGCGATCGAGACGGCCCTCGCGGGCTGGGAGACCCGGGTCCCGACCGGGCGGCTCAACGCCTTCCTCGGTGAGCTGGTCGCCGCCCACCCGCACCCGGTGCGGGGCGGCAAGCAGCCGCGCATCCTCTTCGGCACCCAGGCGGGCACCAAGCCGCCGCGGTTCGTGCTCTTCGCCTCCGGCTTCATCGAGGCGGGCTACCGGCGCTTCATCGAGCGCCGCCTGCGCGAGGAGTTCGGCTTCGAGGGGACGCCGATCCACCTCTCGGTGCGGGTGCGCGAGAAGCGCGGCGCGAAGAAGAAGTAGTCCCGGACACCGCGACCGGCCCCCGGGCCGCGCGGTGCGGGCACGGAGGAGGGGCGGCCCCGGAGGGGCCGCCCCTCCTCCCGTTCCACGGGCGGTCAGATCCCCCGGCGGGGGGCCGGGGGCAGCGCCGCCGGGACGTGCCGGGCACCGGGGGCGTGCGGGGCCAGATAGCCGACGCGCTGCCACGGCGACGGCTGGCCGAGCCGGGCGCCGTGGGCGCCCGCGCTGTAGGCGCTGTACGCGCCGGGGCCGCGGGACATGGTCCCGAACGCGGTGAACTCCAGGTCCTCCTCGCCACTGCGGTCGCCGGGCAGCGAGCGGAAGGCCCTCACGTACTCGGCGCAGAGCGCGTCGAAGATCGGCGTGGCCGAGGGGCCACCGTGGCGTCGGAATGAGTCGTATGCGTGCACGTATGTCCAAACGACCCCGAACCGGAAGGGATGCGGCCGAACGGGAGCCGCCCGGCCGCGGCGGGCGAGGTCCGGGGACGCCCGGGGCACCGGGGAGCGCCTCGCGGACGCCGGGGGCCCGCGTCCACGGGAGGGGGCGGGCGCGGGCTCCCGGCGGATTCGGGGGAGGGGCGGGCGGAGCCGCCGCGGGTGCCGGACGCCTGACCGCATCTGCCGGGGCCGGGCGGCTCCCCACGGTCCGGGCAGCGCGGACCCGGGGTGTCCCCGGCGGCTTCTCGCGCGGTCGTCGGTGACTCCCGCCCGGACGGAGCCCGGAGGCACCGCCGGGGCCGGCCCTGGGGGCGGCCTTCGGGCCTCCGGGCTCCGTCAGGGCTCCCCGGACCCGGTTCCGGCGAGTGCCGGGGGCACGCGGTTCCGGCGGGTCCGGGATCACCTCCGTGGTTACCCGCGCGGGCCCGTGAGGGACCCCGGTCCGGGGTCCGTACCGGTCACCGGAAGAGTCCGGTCACCGGACGCACCGGACGCACCGGACGCCGGTGAGCCCGGCGGAGCGGCCGAGGGCCCCGGCACACGGGGGCACCGGAAGGGCGGGTGCGGGGGAGGGCCGGAGAGCCGGGCCAAGGACCGGACAGGCGGGGCCGGACGGCCGGGCCGAGGAGGCGGGAAGCCCGGCAGGGTGCGGGCCACCGGGGCTCGGCCCAGGAGGCGGGAGCCCGGAGACGGGAGTCCGGCTGGACCCGCCGGACGGACCCGCCGGACGGACCCGGCGGACGGGCCGAGGAGCGGGGCGCTCGCAGGGCCGGGTCAGGTGCCCGCCAGCGGCAGGGCCGCCGCCACCAGCCGTCCGTTCGCCGCCGCCTTGTCCAGCGCGTCCCTCAGCAGGTCCTCGCGTGGCTGGCGCCCGATGCTGCCGACCGGGGCCGCGAACATCAGCACCTGCTGCTGCTTGTTGGCCGCCGTGCGCCAGCCCTCGGTGACCTGGAGCGGCTGGTGCGCCTGCCACCACGCCACCGGCCGCCCCCCGCTCACCCCCGGCTGGAGCACCGCGTGCAACTGCCCCATGGCGAGCAGCACCGACCAGCCGTGCAGCACCGCCGGGGTGGTGGACAGGTCGGCCGCCGGGGCGAAGCCCTGCTCCCTCAGCAGCGGCAGGAACTCGTCGCCGGGACCGGTGGTGCCCGGCCGCGCGATCGGGCCGGTCGGCTCCACGACCAGGGCCGGGTGCAACTCCCCGGCGATCAGCACCAGGCCGCTGGTCACCCCGAGCACGGCCTGCTCGGGGACGGCCTGCTCCGGCACGGCCCGCGGCGGCTCCGGACGGGCGGCGCCGTCGGCGCTGATGGACCGCACCGCGCCCTGGAGCTGCTCCTCGGTGACCTTGACGACCTGCGAGGGCAGGCAGCCGGCGTGGGCGAAGGCGAGGACCGCGGTCTCGTCGCCGATGAACAGAACGGTGCTGGTGCGCTCCTGCTCGCAGTCGCCCGGGGTGCGGCAGGACGTGCAGTCGTAGCTTCCCGGGGCGGATTCCCCGGCGAGCAGGCGGTCGGCTTCTTCGTCGCCGATCTCGGCGCGTACCTCGTCGCTGACGTCGAGCATGCGCGGCACGGGGGCTCCCTCGGGTGTGGTGCGTGACCGGACCGGGTGGCTCCCGGCCCGGAGCCGGGGCGGGTCCCCGGCTCACGCAGAGGACAACGGGCGACCGGTGGCGGGAGTCACGCCCCGGCGTGAACGCGATCCCGGCGGCGGACCTCCGCCCCGCCCGCCCGGCGGGACCCCGCGCGGGGCCGCGCATCCCTGTGCCCACAAGGCCCCCGGGCCGGAATGGCGGCCCGGGAACCCTCGCTCCGGGGAGTCGACAAATCAGGAAATCAGTGAAGGAACAGAGTGGCCGAAAGCGGCTGTTACTGGAGGTAGTGGTGGGGGGTGCGGGTACCGATCTGTCGGTCGTGACCACATCGCAACCGGTTCGGGACAACCCGGGGGTCCGGTTTCGGGTCTGTGAACGTACGAGGAGAAGACCGAGGAGGAATCGCACCGCATGACGCCGACGCCCCCGCTGCGCGCCGACTGCACGGCCGATTCCGCGGGCGGTCTCACCTTCGACGTCGCCGCCCGGGAGGGCGGTGACACGGCCCACCTGGTGCTGCGCCGCCGGGACGCCGACGACGAGGTGGGCCTGCCCCTGGTCCCCGTCGCCGAGGACCGGCTGCGGGCCGCGCTCCCCAGCAGTGTCGCCCTTCCCGAGGGCCGCTGGGACGCCTACGCCCGGCTGGCCGACGGCGAGCCGCTGCGCCTGCTGCCCGGCGTCACCGACCTCAGTTCCCTCGCCGACCGCGCCCCCAGCGGACTGCTCGGCCACGTCGCCGTCCGCATCCCGTACGCCACACGCCGGGGCAACCTCACCGTCCGGAGCTGGCTGCGCGCCCCGCACGCCGAGACGGACGGGCCCCGTCCCGCCGACGGCGGGCTGACCGTGCGCGGCCGGGTCTACGGCACCGAGCTCGTCCCCGGGGCCGCCCACGCCGAGCTGCGCCGCCGTCCGGACGCGGGCGGGGCGGGCCTCCGGCGGCTCGACGTGGCCGCCGACCGGACGGAGTTCCGCCTCGACGTGGACTACCGGACCCTCGAACCCGGGGTGTGGGACCTCTGGCTGCGTCCCGCCGGGGAGCCGGGCCCCGCCGTGAGGGTGGCCCGGCTGCTGGACGACGTCGCGGACAAGCAGCCCGTCTTCAGCTTCCCCAGAGCCCGGGTGGCCACCCCGCACGGCACCCTGGAGGCCGCCCCGCACTACACCTGGGACAACGACCTGTCGGTGTCGGTCACCGCCCTGTGAGGAGCGGGTGCGGGCCCCGCGCGGAGCCCGCCGCTCACCGGGCCGGCCGTCTTCCCGGTCCTCCCGGGGAGAACCCCGCCGGGATGGGGAATGGGCGGGCGTCGTAGGTATTTCCTGTGCGGGTGCCCGGTTCCGGAGTGTTCGTTCGAACCATTCGCGCACGGAATGCGCGGCCCTGCCGAATCGTTTCCCGAGCCCTTTCCCGTCCATATATTCGAGGGGTGGCCCGGTCGTTCGGAAATACCTCGGCCATGCCTCCTGAAGAGGGAGGGATACGCCCGTCCGGGTGGCTGGGGACGGCCGGAAGCCGTGTCGTGATCCTGTGACAGAAGTGTGACCGGAGGGCGATGCGCACCCCGCGTCACCGGTCCGGGCTTCCCCGCCGCCGGGCCAGGGCCTAGCGTGGCCGTATGGCACCGATACCGACACCCCCGGCCGAACCCCGGGACAGTCCGGACGCGTACGTCGGCCTCGCCTCCGGCGCCGCGGAGCGCCGCGCGCGGGAGCGGGGGTGGTCGTCGGTCCGGTCCTTGCCGCCGGGCGCGGTCATCACCATGGAGTACCGGGTGGGGCGGCTCAACTTCGAGGTCCGGGACGGCCGTGTGGTCCGCGCCTGGAAGGGCTGACCGCGGCCCGCGGGGGTCGCGGCACCGGGCGCCGTCGGCCCGTGTCCCGGCGTCCGGCGCTCAGCCGCCCGAGAGGTGGCGCGCGGCGGGTGCCGCGCTGCGCGGGTGCCGGTCCGCGTGCGGCGGACGGCGGCTCCCGGCCGGGGTGACCGGCGCGCGGTCCGGGCGGCTCGTGTGCGGACCGGGGGCCAGGTAGACGGGGGCCCACGCCACCTGCTGGGCGCCGACCGGCTCGGGCTCCGGCGCGGCCGGCTGCGCGGGCCGCGCCCCCGGGTCCGCTCCGGCCGGGAGGCGCGGCGCGGGGGACTCCGCCCGTGCGGGCGCGGCGGCGGCCACCGGGGCGGCGGACGGCCCCCGGGCCGGGGTCCGCCGCCGGCGGCGGGCGAACCAGCGGTCGCGCATCCCCAGGATCCACGCCTCGGCGTGGGAGATCAGCGGCTCGAACCAGGGCAGGGCCAGCAGGATCAGCAGCCCCGCCGTCCAGCCCAGGAGCACGTCGCTCAGCCAGTGCGTACCGAGGTACACGGTCGACATCCCGACCCCGAGCGAGGTGATCGCCGACAGGGCGGACAGCCAGCGCCGGGCCCTCGGGGTCGAGGCCAGATAGGCCAGGATGCCCCAGGTCACGACGGCGTTCGCGGTGTGACCGCTCGGAAATATATCGCCGCCGCCGCCCATCTCGTTCGAGCCGATGGTGGTCGCGTAGTGCGGTCCGAGCCGCCCCATGCCGATCTTGGCGGCGCCCACGGTGACGTTCAGCAGCAGCAACGAGGCGCCGAGCGCGAGCAGCGGGCGCAGCGTGTGCTGCCGCCAGGAGCGCCAGCCGAGCCACGCCGCGACCATCACGGCCGTGGGGCCGCGCTGGCCCAGCACCACGTAGTAGTCGACGAACGCGTGGATCTCCGGCCACTGCTGGTAGGGCCGGAAGAACATGACCTGCCAGTCGAGCCGGACCAGCCAGGAGGTGATCTGCACGGCCCAGACGATGGCGAGGTAGAAGGCGAGGGTCGCGGCGAACAGCACGGTCCGGTGCCGGCTCATCGACGGCACCGCGAGGTGGACCGGTCGTTCCGACTCCCGGTCCAGTCTCGCGAACACCCGGTCCAGCCGGGTGGGCTTCCGTTCGGTACGCACCCAATCGACGTTACAGCGAGTGAGGAGTGAACCCCGACGAATCAACGGCTTTGTGATGACGATGTGATGTGGGATTGCTCTCAGGAGGCGCCCAATTCTCCGTGAATGCGCGGGCGCGGCCGGAGCGGGCTTCAATTCCTTTGATCGGTCCGGCGGCGGGTTTATCGTGCTTTTAGAATTCGTTCACCGAATACTGGTGCGGAATTTCCCCGCCGCTCACGGCACCCGCCGGGCCGCCGGCGCCACCGGGACCCGCCGGCGCCGGCCCGCCGGGCGTAGCCGCCCCCGGTCAGGGCGGCCCGGACCCGTTCAGCCAGAACGCCCCGTACGCCGCCGACACCGCCGCGGCGCCGCCCACCACCAGCGCCGCCCGGGGGACGCGCGCCCGGGCCAGGGCCACGGCCAGGGGCAGCAGCAGCGGGAACGCCGGCAGCAGCAGCCGCGGCTTCGAGCCGAAGTAGCTCGACGCGCACAGGGCGAGGACGGTCACGGTCCCGGAGTACACCAGCAGCGCGAGCGGCTGGCCCCGCCGCACGCAGACCCCGTACAGCCACAGCAGCAGGCAGACCCCGGCGGTGAGCGCGGCCCCGGCCAGGGCCGAGGGGAACGAGGTGAACAGGGCCGCGGTGAACCGGGCGAAGGCCGCGCCCCCGTCGAAGCCGTTGCGCCACCCGGCCTGGACGTCGAGGTAGCCGAACGCCCCCCGCCCGGTGCGGTGGCCCACCCACAGCACGTACCCGGCGGCGCCCAGCGGGGCGAGCAGCAGCCCGGCCAGGCACCGGGCGCGGGCGCGCGTCCCGGAGAGCGGCGCGTCGGCGCGGCGGGAGCCGGCCAGCGCCGCGGTCCCGGCCGCCCACACCGCCGCCGTCACCGCGAGCCCCACCGGCCGGGTCAGCCCGGCCAGGGAGGCCAGGGCGCCCGCGGTCACCCAGCGCCCGGTCAGCACCGCGTACAGCGACCAGGCCGCGAGCGCGGTGAACAGCGACTCGCTGTACGCCATCGACTGCACGATCCCTACCGGCAGTACCGCCCAGAGCAGCACCGCGCCCACCGCCGCCCGGCCGCCGTACAGGTGCTCCGCCACCGCGAAGATCCCCCAGGCCGCCGCCAGGGAGGCGAGCAGGGAGACGACGAGGCCGGCGGCCCCGTGCGACAGCGGGGAGAGCGCCGCGCCCAGCCGCTCCAGCCACGGCAGCAGCGGGAAGAACGCGAGGTCGGAGTGGACGTCCCCGTTCGGCAGCCGCACCACGCGGCCGTAGCCCCGCTCGGCGATGCCGGAGTACCACACGGAGTCCCAGCGGGCGGTGAGGAGGGTGAGGGCGCTCTTGTCGCGCGCGGCGCTCCAGCCGGCCAGCACGGCCAGCCCCAGGGCGCGCACCGCCGCGTAGCCGAGGAGCGCGGGGGCGGCCCGGCGCAGCGGCCCGGGGCGGTCCGGCGCGGGGGCCGGGCGCGTTTCGAGATCGATCACGCGCCCGATTATCTTCCGCGCCGGGGGCGGGGCGGCTCCCCGCCCGTCCGGGGCGGGGCGTGTGCCTGCCCCGCCCGTCCGGGGGCGGACCCGTCCCGCCCACGCGCTTCGCCGGGGGCGGACCGATCCCGCGCACACGCTCGGCCGGGCGCGGACCGCTTCCCGTGGCGGGCGTGGACCGCTCCGCTCGCGCGCCCGGCGGGCCGCCCAGGAGACCGGGGGCCTCCCGCCCCGGGGAGGCGCGCACCCGGCGCTCCCGCTGCGAGGGCCTTCCGCGCGGGGGCGGGTGCCCTGGCTCCCGCATCGCCGCACCGCGCGGGCCCCGGTGCCACGGGCTCGGCCCCGGGCCCCTCGGCCGGGTCCCCGCGCCCCGCCTCGCGCGGTCCGCCCCGCCGGGTGGCGCGGCGGTGTGGGCCGGACGGGGCGGGAGGGGCGTGTGAGGCCCGCCACCATCGCCCCCGCGGGCCTCGCGTACGCTGGCGGCCCACTCGCGTTCCGTCGCACGGCCCCGGAGGCACCGCTCCTCCCGGCCGAGCCGCGGGGGAGTCCCCACCCCCGCGAGGCCCGCCGGACGCGGGGGAACATCTTGGAGGTACACCATGTCCGGGACGCCCACGGCCGCAGCCGCGCCGCGCCGTCGGGAGGCCGGGTCCGGTGCCGATCGCTGGGTGGTCCTGATCGTCCTCTGCGTCAGCCTGCTGCTCGTCGCGGTCGACGCCACCGTGCTGCACGTGGCGGTGCCCGCGCTCACCGAGGACCTGCGGCCCGGCTCGATCGAGCTGCTCTGGATCGTCGACGTCTACCCCCTGGTCTGCGCCTCGCTCCTGATCCTGTTCGGCACCCTGGGCGACCGGGTGGGCCGCAGGCGGGTGCTGCTCTGCGGCTACGGGCTGTTCGGCGTCGCCTCCGCGCTGGCGGCCCTCGCGGACAGCGCACCGGTGCTGATAGTGGCCCGGGCGCTGCTCGGCATCGGCGGGGCGATGATCATGCCCGCGACGCTGTCGATCCTGCGCCAGGTCTTCCCCGACCGCCGGGAGCGGGCGCTGGCCATCGGCGTGTGGAGCGCGGTGGCCGCGGTCGGGGCGGCGGTCGGGCCGCTGCTCGGCGGCTTCCTGCTGGAGCACTTCTGGTGGGGCTCGGTCTTCCTGGTGAACATCCCGCTGATGCTCGTCAGCCTGCCGGTGGGCTGGCTGCTGCTGCCCGAGTCGACGGGCGACCGCACGGGGCCGTGGGACGTGACCGGGGCGCTGATGGCGGCCGCCGGGCTGTTCGGCGTGGTGCTCGGGGTGAAGCGGCTGGGCGGCGGCGAAACGGTGGCCGGCCCGCTCACCCTGGTGCCGCTGGCGGCCGGTGCCGCGCTGCTCGCGGGCTTCGTACGGCGGCAGCGGCGCCGCCCCCATCCGCTGGTGGACCTGCGCCTCTTCCGCCGTCCCGCCTTCAGCACCTCGGTCGGGTGCATCGTGCTGGCCATGCTGGCGCTGGTGGGCCTGGAGCTGATCGCGGCGCAGTACCTGCAACTGGTCCTCGGGCTCTCCCCGCTCCAGACCGGGCTGCGGCTGCTGCCGCTGACCCTCGCCGCGATGGCCGCCGGACTGGCCGGGGCGCGGCTGCTGCGGCGGTTCGGACCGCGCCGGACGGTGTGCGCCGGGTTCTGCGTCACCGCCGCGGCGGTGGTGCTGCTGACCGCGATGGGCCGCACGGACACCTGGGGGCTGCTGCTCGCCGGGTTCCTGCTGCTCGGCTTCGGACTGGAGACCACCCTCTTCGGCGCCTACGAGTCGATGCTGAGCGAGGCGCCGCAGGCGCAGGCCGGCGGGGCGGCGGCGATAGGGGAGACCTCGTACCAACTGGGCGCCGGCATCGGCATCGCCCTGCTGGGAAGCGTGATGAACGCCGCGTACGCGCCCCGGCTGACCGGCGGTGTCCCCGGGGTCCCGGAGGAGGCCTCCGCGGCGGGCGCGCGATCGCTGGGGGAGGCGTACGACGTGGCGGCGCTGCTCGGCGGGCCCGCGGGGAGCGCGCTGCGCGGGGCCGCCGCGGACGCCTTCGTCCGGGGGCTGCATGTGACGCTGCTGGTCAGCGCGGGGCTGCTGCTGGCCGGGGCGGTGATGGCGCTGCGGCTGCCGCGGGCCATGCAGGGCGAGGCGGTGGCGCTGCCCGGCCCGCGCGACCCCGCCGAGGCGGGTCTCCCGGCGTGACCGGGCCCCCGGCCGGGCGCGGGAACCGCCCGGCCGCCGGACGGCCGGGGCGGGTGGACGCGGGGGAGGGCGCCGCGTAGCGTCGGTGCCGAGCTGCCTGCTAGCGGTGCTAGTTTTCCGTCCCCGGAGGGTGTCCATGGCCTCGTCCCCCGCGCTGCCCCCGTTCGACCCCGCCGATCCCCTCGGCATCGACGACCTCCTGGAACCCGAGGACCTCGCCGTCCGCGGGACCGTGCGGGACTGGGCGGGGAAGCGGGTGCTGCCGCACATCGCGGAGTGGTACGAGCGCGGCGAGCTGCCCGGCGTCCGCGAACTCGCCCGCGAGCTGGGCGGCATCGGCGCGCTGGGGATGTCCCTGGAGGGCTACGGCTGCGCCGGGGCCAGCGCCGTGCAGTACGGGCTGGCCTGCCTGGAGCTGGAGGCCGCCGACTCCGGCATCCGCTCCCTCGTCTCCGTGCAGGGCTCCCTCGCCATGTACGCCGTGCACCGCTTCGGCAGCGAGGAGCAGAAGCGGGAGTGGCTGCCCCGGATGGCCGCCGGCGAGGTCATCGGCTGCTTCGGCCTCACCGAGCCCGACCACGGCTCCGACCCGGCGGGCATGCGCACCCGCGCCCGGCGCGACGGCGGCGACTGGGTCCTCGACGGGCGGAAGACGTGGATCACCAACGGCTCGGTGGCCGGGGTCGCGATCGTGTGGGCCCGCACCGACGACGGCATCCGCGGGTTCGTGGTCCCCACCGACAGCCCGGGTTTCTCCGCGCCCGAGATCCGGCACAAGTGGTCCCTGCGCGCCTCCGTCACCAGCGAACTGGTCCTCGACGGGGTGCGGCTCCCGGCCGACGCGGTCCTGCCGGGCGCCCTCGGGCTGCGCGGCCCGCTCGGCTGCCTCGGCCACGCCCGCTACGGCATCGTCTGGGGCGCGATGGGCGCCGCCCGCAGCTCCTTCGGGACGGCGCTGGAGTACGCGAGGACGCGGGAGCAGTTCGGGCGGCCCATCGGCGGCTTCCAGCTCACCCAGGCCAAGCTCGCCGACATGGCGGTCGAACTGCACAAGGGGATCCTGCTCGCCCACCACCTCGGCCGGCGCATGGACGCCGGCCGCCTGCGCCCCGAGCAGGTCAGCTTCGGCAAGCTCAACAACGTCCGCGAGGCCATCGACATCTGCCGCACGGCCCGCACGATCCTCGGCGCCAACGGGATCTCCCTGGAGTACCCGGTGATGCGGCACGCGACGAACCTGGAGTCGGTGCTCACCTACGAGGGCACCGTCGAGATGCACCAGCTGGTGCTGGGCAAGGCGCTCACCGGACTCGACGCCTTCCGGTGAGGCGCGGGCGGGGCCGTGGCGCGGCCCCGCCTCAGCTCTGGTTGAAGAAGCCGTCCGAACGGTGCGAGGCGGCCTCGCCGCTGATCACCTCGGTGTCGGCCGGGCTCAGCAGGAACACCCGGGTGGAGACCCGCTCGATCGAACCGCGCAGCCCGAAGATCAGCCCCGCCGCGAAGTCGACGACGCGCTTGGCGTCGGTGGCCTCCATGGCCGTCAGGTTCATGATGACCGGGACCCCCTCCCGGAACAGCTCCCCGATGGCCCGGGCGTCCCGGAAGCTGTCCGGGGTGACCGTGCCGATCCGCCGGCCCCTCTCCTCCGCGACGTCCGAGGCCACCTTCACCCGGGGGTCCGTGACCCAGGTGTCCTGGGACTCGCCCTCGGAGTAGTCGTCGTCGTAGTAGCGCTCGTCATCATTGTCGTCGACGAGGCCGAGCCACGCACTCGCCTTGCGTACCGATCCCATGGACGCCTCCTCTCGCAGCGGTCTTCCGTGCTTCCGCATCCCCATGGTCATCCATGATGTGGACGTCGCGCCAAGCGGACCGACGCCTCGCGGGGGGTTTGTGACGGTACTGGTGCACAGCGGATCCGTCGAGAGTCCTTGTGTCCCAAGGGTCATTCCCCAAACGGATGCTGACTGTGAGTGAAATATGATTCTCCCCGGCGTACGGGTGAGGGACCGTACGTACGGGTGAACGCGACAGTCGGTACGATGCCGCAGCTCAACATCGTACGGACCACGGGGGAGTGTCGTGTTCGGGATCGTCAGACCATGCAGACATCGGCTGGGGGAGAGCCTCGGCGGCCAGTGGATGGCGCATTTGTGCGGCCTGTGCCTCGCTCTGCGCAAGGACCACGGACAGTTCGCCCGTATCGTGACGAACTATGACGGGCTGCTCATATCGGTGCTGACGGAGGCTCAGGCCATGGACGGCGGCGCCGGTGCGGGGCGGCGCACGGCGGGGCCCTGTCCGCTGCGCGGCATGCGCACCGCCTCCGTCGCGCACGGTGAGGGCGCCCGGCTCGCGGCGGCCGTCTCCCTGGTGCTCGCCTCGGCGAAGGTCCGCGACCACGTCGCCGACGGCGACGGGCTGCTGGCCCGGCGGCCGGTGGCGCTCGCCGCCCGCCGGGTCGCCCGGGGCTGGGACGCGGCGGGCGCCCGCGGCGGCACCGCCGTCGGCTTCGACACCGCCGTCCTGGTCGACGCCGTGGACCGGCAGACCGGCATCGAGGCGCTCGCCGGACCCGGCACCCCGATCCTCACCGTGACCGAGCCCACCGAGACCGCGACCGCCGCCGCCTTCGCGCACACCGCGCACCTCGCGGGGCGGCCGGGCAACGCCGAGCCGCTGGCCGAGGCCGGGCGGCTGTTCGGACGGCTCGCCCACCTGCTGGACGCCGTGGAGGACCGGGGGGCCGACGCCGCCTCGGGCGCCTGGAACCCGCTCACCGCCACCGGCACCTCCCTCGCCGAGGCCCGGCGGCTCGCCGACGACGCCGTGCACGGGGTGCGACTCGCGCTGCGCGAGGCCGAGTTCACCGACGGGCGGCTGGCCCACCGGCTGCTCGTGCACGAGCTGGGCACCTCCGTCGACCGCGCCTTCGGCTCCGCCTCCCGCGCCCACGGCGGCCACCCGTACGCCCCGCCCGGCGGCCCCGGCGCGCCGACGCCCCCCGGGCCGCCGCGCGGCAACCGGCGCGGGCTGCTCGCGGGCTGCGCGGTGTGGGCGGGGCTCGCCTGCACCTGCCAGATGTGCTGCGGCACCTACGAGGACCCGTGGTCGGGTGAGCGCAAGGAGAGCCAGTGCGCCAACTGCGACGGCAGTTGCTGCGAGTGCTGCAACTGCTGCAGTTGCTGCGGTGAGGACGGCTGCTGCGGCGACGGCTGCGGCTGCGACTGCTGACCCCGCCGGTGCCGCCGCCCGGGTGCCGCTCCCGGCGGGCGGCGTGCCCCCGGCCGTGCCCCGGCCCCGGGCGGGAGGGGTGTGCCAGGGTGCGTCCATGACGAATCCCGCGAAGGACCCCGCGCCGGGGCCCGCCCCGGCCGGCCCCGGTGACCCCGCCGCTCCCGCCGGCCCCGCCGCTCCCGGAGCGGCCGGGGCGTGGCGGCGCTGGCACGAGGACCGGGTGGCGGCGGTGTCGGCGCCCCACGGTCCGCTCGCCCTGGTGGGCACGTACTGGCTGGAGGACCATCCGGAGGGTCGACTTCCGGACATCCCGGGGCGATGGACCGCCGACGGCGACGCGGTGGTGCTCGCGGCCACCCCGGAGGACTGGCTGACGGTGGACGGGCACCCCCTCCGCGGGGAGGTGCGGCTGGCCGCCGACTCCGGCCCGGCCGGGGCGGCCCGGGTGGCGTACGGCGAGCGCCGGCTGGTCGTCCTGGTGCGGGAGGGCGCCTGGGGCGTACGGGACTTCGACCCGGCGTCCGGGGCGCGGCGGGCGTTCCGCTCCATCGAGGCCACCGCCTACGATCCGCGCTGGTCGGTGCCGGGGCGCTTCACTCCTTACGGTGACGGGGACCGCAGCGTCCGGGTGCCCAACGCGGACGGGCGGCGGCGCGGACTGGCCCTCGGCGGCGAACTGGCGTTCTCCCTGCCGTCCCCGGAGTCGCCCGAAGGGGTGGGTCCCGACGGGGAGCGGGAGTTCACCCTCCAGGTGAGCGTCGAGGCGGACGGCTCGCTGTGGGCGGTGTTCGCGGACGGCACCAGCGGGGACAGCAGTTACCGCTTCCGGTTCCTGCGCCCGGCCGCCCCCGACGCGCGGGGGCGCACCACGGTCGACTTCAACCGGGCGCTGCTCCCGCCGTGCGCCTTCGCCGACCACTTCGTCTGCCCCTTCCCGCCGCCTGGCAACACCCTCGGCGCGGCCGTCGAGGCGGGCGAGCGCAGGCTCCTGACCGGCTGATCCGCCGGGGTCGGCGGTCCGCGGACGGAAGCGCCGCCGGGCCGCCGCCGGCCGGCCCGGGGCGGGTGTCCGCGGGCGGGGTCCCGGGCGGTTCCGCCCGGTCCGGCGGCCGGGCGGAATGCCCGTTTCCGCCGGGATCGCGCGCGGATGGGACGGGAGTGGCGCCAGGGGGTGCGGAGTCCGTGAGTGACGGCTGAAAGGCACCCTTGTGCCGACCGGACGTCCGGCCGAATACTTCCAACTTCAGCGCTTGTCAGGGGCACGGCAATCCGTTCCCGGACGTCCGGCCGCTGACCGCGCCTCACGGGCCCAACCCCACGAAAAGGCCCCTGACTTCCCCTGTGGAGGAACGAAGTGAGGATCAAGCGCACGACCCCCCGCACCAGCACGAGACGCACCCGTCTGATCGCCGTGTCCGCCGGCCTCGTCGCCGCGGCGGCCTTCGCGGTGCCCAGCGCGAACGCCTCCGGCACCCCCGCCCCCACCGCCTTCGGCGCGGCCGACCTCGCCGGCGCGAGCGCCTCCGTGCTCAAGGCCGACGTCCCGGGCACCGCCTGGGTCGTCGACCGGGCGACCGGACGGCTGGTCGTCACGGCCGACAGCACCGTCTCCGCGGCCGGGATAGCGAAGATCAAGGAGCAGGCCGGCGACCGGGCCGGGGCGCTGACCATCAAGCGCACCCCCGGCACCTTCAGCAAGCTGATAGCCGGCGGCGACGCCATCTACGCGAGCGGCTGGCGCTGCTCCCTCGGCTTCAACGTCCGCAACAGCAGCGGCGCCGACTACTTCGTGACCGCCGGGCACTGCACCGACGGCGCGGGCACCTGGTGGTCCAACTCCGGGAAGACCACGGTCCTGGGCACGACCAGCGGGTCCAGCTTCCCGGGCGACGACTACGGCCTCGTCCGCTACACCAACACCTCGGTCAGCAAGTCCGGCACCGCCGGCGGGGTGGACATCACCCGCGCGGCCACGCCGACCGTGGGCACCACGGTCATCCGGACCGGCTCCACCACGGGCACCCACAGCGGCCGGGTCACCGCGCTCAACGCCACCGTCAACTACGGCGGCGGCGACATCGTCTCGGGGCTGATCCAGACCACGGTCTGCGCCGAGCCCGGCGACTCCGGCGGCCCGCTCTACGGCAGCAACGGCGTCGCCTACGGTCTGACCTCCGGCGGCAGCGGTGACTGCACCTCGGGCGGCACGACCTTCTTCCAGCCCGTCACGGAGGCCCTGAGCGCCTACGGCGTCAGCGTCTACTGATCCCGGACGGACCGGACGGCACCGGCGGCCGGGGCGGACTGGAGGGCCCCGCCCGGCCGCCGTGCGGGGACCCGCGCCACGGGTCCCCGCACCCCCGGCCCCGCACCACGAGCCCCCGCGCGCGACCGGCGCGCGGGGGCTCCGCCGTGCCCGGAACCCGCCGTCCCGGGCCGCGTCGCACCGCGTCGGCGACCGCCCGGTGTTTGCGGGAGCGTCGTTCCGCGCGCCGGGCCCCGGCCCGTCCCCGGGGAGGGCCGCGAAGGGTGAAGGAGGTGTGCCCGCACTGGAGTTGTCGTGTACCCGTCCTGTCGGCGACCTTGTGCGCCCCTGGGGGGATTCGGAAGAGTGACCGCTCGTCAACCGGCCTTCCGGTCCGGGAAGTCCCCACAACGTCCCGGGCCGACCCCCCACAGGAGGACATGAGTTGAAGCACCGACGCATATCCGCACGACGGTCGATCGCGGTGGGCGCGGGCCTCGCCGCACTGATGGCCACGGGATTCACCTTCCAGAGTGCGAACGCCGGCGAGGCGCCGGAGTCCCCCGCTCCCAGGACCCTGACGGCCGCCGCGGCCGGGGAACTGTCCGCGTCCCTCCTCGACGGTCTGGGCGCCGGCGCCGCCGGCGGCTACTACGACGCCCGCACCGGGAACCTCGTCGTCAACGTGCTCGACGGGACGGCGGCACGGACGGCCGAGCGGGCCGGGGCCAGGGCCAGAACCGTCGAGAACTCGCTCGCCGAACTGCGGGGCGCGCAGACCGTCCTGGCCCGGGAGGCGTCCGTCCCGGGCACCTCCTGGGTGGCCGACCCGGTCACCAACAAGGTGGTCGTCACCGCCGACCGCACGGTCTCCGGGGCCCGGTGGGCCACGCTGTCCGAGGTGGTCGACGGGCTCGGCGCCAAGGCCGAGCTGCGGCGCACCGGGGGCGAGTACAGGGCGTTCACCGCGGGCGGCGACGCCATCACCGGAGGCGGCGGGCGCTGCTCGCTCGGCTTCAACGTGACCAGGGGCGGCGAGCCGTACTTCCTCACCGCCGGGCACTGCACCGAGGCCATCTCCACCTGGTCCGACTCCTCCGGCGCGGTGATCGGGCAGAACGCGGCCTCCAGCTTCCCGGACAACGACTACGGCCTGGTCAAGTACACCGCCGGGGTGGACCACCCGAGCGAGGTGAACCTCTACAACGGCTCCGCCCAGGCCATCACGGGCGCCGCCGAGGCGTCCGTCGGCATGCAGGTCACCCGCAGCGGCTCCACCACCCGGGTGCACTCCGGCACGGTCACCGGGCTCAACGCCACCGTCAACTACGGCAACGGCGACATCGTCAACGGTCTGATCCAGACCGATGTCTGCGCCGAGCCCGGCGACAGCGGCGGCTCGCTCTTCTCCGGCGACCGGGCGGTCGGCCTCACCTCGGGCGGCAGCGGCAACTGCACCTCGGGCGGCACGACCTTCTTCCAGCCCGTCACGGAGGCCCTGTCGGCCACCGGAACGCAGATCGGCTGACGGCACGCCCCGGGCACGGTCCCGCCCCGCGCGCGAGGGGCGGGACCTCCGTGCGCCGGGGCGCCCGCGCCGGAGCCCGCCGGGGCGTCGGTGCCCCGCGCGGGGCCGTCCCGAGAGAGGTGCCCGCGCCGGGATGCCGCGCGCCGGAGCCCCGCCCGCCGGGCCGCTCCGCTCTCCGCCCGCCGGGACGTTCCGCGCCGGAGCGCGCGGCCCCTACGCCGTGCCCGCGCCCGCCGCCGTCCTCCCGTCGCGTCCCCGGCGCAGTGTCGACGCCAGCAGGGTGACGAGGGTCCCGGCGAGCGCCCACGCCGACAGCACCAGCAGCGGCCCGGTCACGGCGTTCCCCTCGAAGTACGCGATCGAGCGCGCCGTCCACGTCCCCGCGCCCGGCGGCAGCGCCGGGCCGATCTCCTTCCAGAACGGCGGCAGCAGCGGCAGCGGGAAGGCGCCGCCCGCGCTCGGGTTGCCCGCGATCACCACCAGCAGGATCGCCAGGCCGATGCCGACGATGCCGAAGATCCCCTGGAGGGCGAGGGTGGCCGCCCCCACGGCGAAGGTGATCAGCGCCCCGAGCCCCCACAGCGCCGTCACACTGCCGGGCAGGGCGCCCAGGACCGGTCCGACGATCACCGCGCCGCCGAGCCCGCCGGCCACCGACACCAGCGCCATCACACCCAGCCGGATGACCGCGCGCCCCGGGTCGGCGGGCCGCGCGCCGGAGCTGATGGCGAGGATCGAGGCGAACAGGTAGCCGCCCACGCACCAGCCCACGACCAGATAGAAGGACGACAGCCCGTCGAAGTCGTGGCCGGAGGCCGGGGCCACGTCCACCGTCCGCACGGCCCGCCCCCCGGCCTCCTCCACCGTGCCGACCAGGCCCTTCAGGGTGGTGGCCAGGACGGTGCCGCCGCCGGTGGCGACCAGCAGCCGGTCGGCGGGGGCGGCCGGGTCCACGATCAGCGCGCCGTCGATCTCCCGGTCCATGATCTGCCGCCGGGCCTCCACCTCGCCGGACAGCGTGCGGGGGTCCAGCGGGGCCCCGGGCAGTGCGTCCAGCCGGGCCGCCGTCCGGTCGGCGGCGGCACCGGGCGCGACCACCCCGAAGGGCACGTCCCGCGGCGTCGGATCGTGCAGCGCGCCCACGTAGGAGGCGATGAAGAGGAGCTGGAGCGCGATCACGCCCAGGACCAGCAGGGTGGCCCGCGGGGTGACGGCGTCCCGCACCTCGCCGAGGAAGGAGCCGCCGCGGCGGCCGGTGCCCGGGGTGTGCGCCATGCCCCCACGCTCCGGTGCGGCCGGCGTTCCCGCAGGTGGAGCGGGGCCGAACGGGTATCGCACACATATTCGAGAATTGGTTTATGGTGGGGGTGAGGTGATGGGAACGCGTGTTCGACAGAGCATCGGGTTCAGGAGAGCGGGAGGTGTGCGTGCCGGGTTTCACGCATCTGCGCACCGTCTCCGGGTTCTCCGCGCGCCACGGCGCCTCCCACCCGGAGCGGCTGGCCGAGCGCGCCGCCGAGCGGGGCATGGACGCCCTTGCCCTCACCGACCGCGACACCCTCGCCGGGGCGGTCCGCTTCGCCAGGGCGTGTGCCGGGGCGGGCATCCGCCCGCTGTTCGGCGCCGGGCTGGCGGTGGCGGCACCCGAGGCCGCGGACGGCGGTCGTACGGACACCTCCGTGCGCCGGGACCGCCTCCGGACCCCGGTACGCGGCGGCGCCTTCCTCGACGAGTCGGCCCCCCGCGCGACCTTCCTCGCCCGGGACGGCGCCCGCGGCTGGGCCGCCCTGTGCCGGCTGGTCTCCGCGGCCCACGCGGCCGGGGGCGCCCCGCTGCTGCCCTGGGCCGAGCAGCGCGGCGACGGGCTGACCGTGCTGCTCGGCCCGGACTCCGACGTCGGCCGCGCCCTCGCCGCGGGCCGCCCCGACCGCGCGGCGCGGCTCCTCGCGCCCTGGCGGGAGGTGCACGGCGACGCCCTGCGCCTGGAGGCGGTCTGGCACGGCCGCGAGGGCACCGGCCCCGGCTCCCTGCGGCTGGCCGCCCGCACCGTGGGCTTCGCCGCGGAGCAGGGCGTGCGGCCCGTGCTGACCAACGCCGTCCGCTACGCCGACCCCGGCCAGGGCCCCGTCGCCGACGTGCTGGACGCCGCCCGGCGGCTGGTGCCGGTGCACGCCGCCCGGGAACCGGACTCCGGCGAGGCCTGGCTCAAGGACGCGGACGCCATGCGGCACGCCGCCGAGCGGATCGTCGAGGCCGCCGGGTTCCGGCGCGGGGCCGCCCTCGCCCTGCTGGAACAGACCCGGGCCACGGCCGCCGCCTGCCTGGTCGACCCCGAGGACGACCTCGGCACGGGCACCGTCCACTTCCCCGAGCCGGCCCTCGTCGGCGCCGGCCGCCGGACCGCCCAGCGGGCGCTGGCCTCCCGGGCGGCGGCGGGCATGGTGCGGCGCGGCTACGACCGGCGGCGCGCCTACTGGGAGCGGATGCACCACGAGCTGGACATCATCGCCCACCACGGCTTCGCCTCCTACTTCCTGACCGTCGCCCGGGTCGTGGACGACGTGCGGGACCTGGGCATCCGGGTCGCCGCGCGCGGCTCCGGCGCGGGCTCGCTGGTCAACCACCTCCTCGGCATCGCCCACGCCGACCCCGTCGAGCACCGGCTGCTGATGGAGCGCTTCCTGTCGAGGGAGCGGGTCGTGCTGCCCGACATCGACATCGACGTGGAGTCCGCGCGCCGCCCCGAGGTCTACCGGGCGATCCTCGACCGCTTCGGGCCCGAGCGGGTCGCCGCGGTGGCCATGCCCGAGACGTACCGGGTGCGCCACGCCATCCGGGACGTGGGCGCCGCCCTGTCCATGGATCCTGCCGAGATCGACCGGATCGCCAAGTCCTTCCCGCACATCCGCGCCCGCGACGCCCGCGCGGCGCTGGCGGAGCTGCCCGAACTGAGGGAGCTGGCGCGGGAGTCCCGGGACGGCGGGAAGCGCTTCGGGCGCTTCTGGGACCTGGTCGAGGCCCTCGACGCCCTGCCGCGCGGCATCGCCATGCACCCCTGCGGCGTGCTGCTGTCGGACGCCTCCCTGCTCTCCCGCACACCGGTCGTGCCGACCAGCGGCGAGATCCCGCACGGCCCCGGGAAGGAGGGGGCGTCCCCCTTCCCCATGGCCCAGTTCGACAAGGAGGACGTGGAGGAGCTGGGGCTGCTCAAGCTGGACGTGCTCGGGGTGCGGATGCAGTCGGCGATGGCGCACGCGGTCACCGAGGTGGAGCGGGTGACGGGGGAGCGGATCGACCTGGACGCGGTGCCGCAGGGCGACCCGGCGACGTACCGGCTGATCCGCTCCACCGAGACGCTGGGCTGCTTCCAGATCGAGTCGCCGGGCCAGCGGGACCTCGTCGGGCGGCTCCAGCCGGCCACCTTCCACGACCTCGTGGTCGACATCTCGCTCTTCCGGCCCGGCCCGGTCGCCGCCGACATGGTGCGGCCGTTCATCGAGGCCCGGCACGGGCGGGCGCCGGTGCGCCTGCCGCACGAGGACCTGGCGGAGCCGCTGCGCGAGACCCACGGGGTGGTCGTCTTCCACGAGCAGGTCATCGACATCGTCGCCGTCATGACCGGCTGCGGGCGCGGCGAGGCGGACCGGGTGCGGCGCGGGCTGTCCGACCCGGAGTCGCAGGGGCGGATCAGGGTGTGGTTCGCCCGGCGCGCGGCGGCGAACGGCTACGACGCAGAAACGATTCAGCGCACCTGGGGCACGGTCGAGGCCTTCGGCTCGTACGGCTTCTGCAAGGCGCACGCGGTGGCCTTCGCGGTGCCGACGTACCAGTCGGCGTGGCTGAAGGCCCACCACCCGGCGGCCTTCTACGCGGGGCTGCTCACCCACGACCCCGGCATGTACCCCAAGCGCCTGCTGCTGGCCGACGCGCGGCGGCGCGGGGTGCCGGTCCTGCCGCTGGACGTGAACCGGTCGGGCGTCACCCACCGCGTCGAGCCGGTGCCCGCTCCGCCCGGCCCGGACCGCTGGGGGCTCCGCCTCGCCCTCCGCGACGTGCACGGCATCACCGGCGCGGAGGCGGAGCGGATCGCCGGGGAGCAGCCCTACGCCTCCCTCCTCGACTTCTGGGAACGGGCCCGCCCCAGTGGACCGCTGGCCGGGCGGCTGGCCCGGGTCGGCGCGCTGGACGCCTTCGGCGCCAACCGCCGCGATCTGCAACTGCACCTCGCCGAGCTGCACCGCGGCGCCCGGGGCGGGCGGGGCGGCCGGCTCCCCCTGCCCGGCGGGCGCCGGACGGCCCCGGCCGGGCTGCCCGACCTCGGCCCGGAGGAGCGGCTCAGCGCCGAGCTGGGCGTGCTGTCCATGGACGCCTCGCGCCATCTGATGGACGACCACCGAGGCTTCCTGCGCGAGCTGGGGGTCCTGTCGGCCAAGCGGCTGCGCGAGGCGCGGCACGGGGAGACGGTGCTGGTGGCGGGCGCCAAGGCGGCCACCCAGACGCCGCCCGTCCGCTCCGGCCGCCGGGTCATCTTCTCCACCCTGGACGACGGCACCGGCCTGGTGGACCTGGCCTTCTTCGACGACTCCCACGACACCTGCGCGCACACCCTCTTCCACTCCTGGCTGCTGCTGGTGCGCGGGGTGGTCCAGCGGCGGGGCCCGCGCAGCCTCAGCGTGGTGGGCTCCGCCGTCTGGAACCTCGCGGAGCTGCTGGAGGTGCGGAAGGAGGAGGGGCTGGAGGGCGTCGCCGCCCGGCTGGCCGCGGCGGGCGGGGGCCCGGACGGCTCCCACGGCCCGGACGGTTCCGGCGGCTCCGGCGGTGCCGGTGACCGGGAGGGGCCCGGCGGCACCCCGGCGGGCCGGCGGGGCGCCGCGGGCCCGGACGGGCCCCCCGCCCCCGCCGCCCCCGCCGGCTCCGCGGCCCGGGAGCCCGGGGAGGACCGGCGGAGCATCCGCATGCCCACGGGGTACGAGATGCACCCGTGGGCCGATCTGCGCCCCGCGGGCGAGGGACCCGCGGCGGGCAGGAAGCTGTGGCACCGGAGCCCCGGGAGCGCGGGATGAGCGGCACGACCGTCCTCTGCGTGCGCTTCCAGCAGCCGCCGGAGCACGGCACGGCCCTGCCCCGGCTGCTCGGCCTGCTGGAGCAGTTCACCCCGGTCGTCGAGGCGCTGCCGCCGGACGGCGCCCTGGCCGACCTGGGCGGCGCCGAACGGTACTTCGGGCGCGGCGCGGTGGAACTGGCGTCGGTGATCCGGGTCCGCGCCCTCGCGCTGTACGGCGTCGACTGCGCGATCGGCGCCGGTCCCGGCCCGCTCTCCGCCCGCATGGCGCTGCGGGAGGCCCGGCCGGGGGTGACCCGGGCGGTGCCCGGGGACGGGGTGCGGGAGTTCCTCGCCGGACAGCCCGTCACCGCGCTGCCCGGCGTCGGCCCCGCCACCGCCCGCACCCTGTGCGAGTACGGCCTCGACACCCTCGGCCGGGTCGCCGCCGCGCCCCTGTCCACGCTCCAGCGCCTGGTGGGCGCCCGGGCCGGGCGCGAACTGCGCGAACGGGCCGGGGGAGTCGACCGGGGCCGGGTCGTCCCCAACGCCGCCGCCCGCTCGCTGACCGCCGAACGCCCCTTCGCCCGCGACGAACTCGACCCCGGCCGGCACCGCCGCGCCCTGCTCTCGGCCACCGGGGAGCTGGGCGCCCGGCTGCGCGCCGCGGACCAGGTCTGCCGCTCCCTCACCCTCACCGTGCGCTACGCCGGTCCGCCCCCCTCCCGGGCGGGCTCGGGCCGGGCCGCCGCGGGCACCACCCGCAGCCGCACCCTGGCGGAGCCCACCGCCCACACGGCCGACCTGACCCGGGCGGCCTACGGCATGTACGAGGCGCTCGGCCTCCAGCGCGCCCGGGTGCGCTCGCTGGGCCTGCGCGCCGAGGGTCTCGGCCCCGCCCGCCGGGCCGCCCACCAGCTCACCTTCGACCCGGTGGACGAGAGGGCGCGCCGGATCGAGGAGGTCGCGGACCGGGCGCGGGCGAGGTTCGGGCCCCGTGCGGTGATGCCGGGCTCCCTGGCGGCCTGACGGACCGGACCGCCGGGGGCCGGGCACGCCGCGCGGAGGTGCTCCGGGATGCCGCCCGCCCCGGGATGCCGCCAGCCCTGGGGCGGTGCCGCCGGTACCGGGTGTGGGGGGCCGGGGTCCTGTCCGCCGCCGGGGCCGGACCCCGCCGTCCGGGACTCTGCCCGGGGGTGTGTAGGGGGCCGCGTCCGGTGGCGCGTCCGGGCCCTCCGGCGGCGTTCCGCCGGTCCCGGCGCGGGCGCCGGAGTCCCCCGAAGTTTTGCCGACGCGTAACCACACGTCTGTACTACTCGCTCGTAACTTGAGGGGTGAGCGGCTTCCCCGGCGCGGAGCGCCGTGCCGTCCTGCCCGGCCGGCCGGCCGGTGGGTGCCGGGCGCCCCCGCCCGGTCACGGCGGGGGCATCACGGATGAGCGGGGCTTGCCCGGCCTGAGCCGCCGGGCAAGCCCCGTGTTCCCCCGTGGTCGGTGGGTCTGGCTAGCTGCCGGGGCCGGGCGGCGCGACAGCGGCGAGGAGGGCGGCGGCGGCCGTGTGCGGCACGGACATGGCTGACTCCTCGGGGTAGTTGCTGAACTCGGGTGGCGGATGCCGGAACCCGTGGGGGTGATCAGCAAACTAGCCCCGAGGAGCCGGAAAGTCGCCCGCCGGAGACGGACGGAGCCAATCCTTATGGTGGAGTTAAGGAAGCGCTGAGGCTGTCCTCAGAAACCGCCGCCATCCACCGGACGCGCCGGACTCCCGGCGGGCCCGCGTCAGTTGTCGGGCCACCAGGTCCGGGCGATGTCCTCACGGATCTCGGGGCGGCGGACGGGGTGTTCGGCGGATTCCCCGCGGACCCGGCGGGCTTCGGTCTTCTTCAGGGGCTTCTGCACGGTCAGACGGCGCATGGCTGCCTCCTCGCGGATTCACCGGGTTCCGTGTTCTCACGGAGGTAGCCCACCCCTTCCCCGGGACCCGCCCATCGATGCGTCCCGGCGGGGAGAGACCGGCGGGCCCGGCCGCGCTCAGGCCCGCAGACCGCTGAGACCACCGCCGCGGGCCAGCCGTTCCAGCTCGTCCAGGGCGCGCACGGCCGCCGCCGCGGCGGCCGGGTCGCGCTCCGCCAGCCCGCTCGCGGCGAACTCGTCCTCGTCCAGGCGCCGTACGTCCGTGCCGTCCGCGGAGCACCACAGATCCAGGTCCAGGTCCTCGACGACCAGTTCCCCGCCGGTGCGCACGGCGGGGCGGGTGACGTCGCAGTACCAGCCCTTCAGCCCGCCCGTCCCCGTCCGCACCTCCTTGACCGCGTACCACCGGTCGCGCCAGTAGTGCTCGGTGAACACGTCGCCCGGCGCGAAGCGCACGAAGCCGAAGTCGCGGACGCCCGCCCCGGCCCAGGGCGCGCGCACGGCCAGCCGGGCGCCGTCGTCGTGGAGCAGCGCGGCGGGGTAACGGATCTTCGTACGGCCCGCCTTGACGAGGACGACGTCCACCGTGCCCTGCGGTCCGACCGGTTCCGGGGACATGCGTCCCTCCTTCCACGGGCCTCCCGCCCGGCCCGCGCCCGCCGCGGACCGCCCCGGGAGGCGGTACGGGGGCACGGTAGGCCGCCCGGCGGGCGCGGTGCCTCCGGGTTTCCCCCGGATACGCGACAATCGGCCGGTGACTCTCACCCTCCGCATCGACGACGGCGCCCCGCCCTACGAGCAGGTGCGCGCGCAGATCTCCGAACAGGCGCGGTCGGGCGCGCTCCCCGTCGGGTACCGGCTGCCCACCGTGCGCGGGCTGGCCGGGGAACTGGGGCTCGCCGCCAACACCGTGGCCAAGGCCTACCGGGCGCTGGAGGCGGACGGGGTGATCGAGACCCGCGGGCGCAACGGCACCTTCGTCGCCGCCGCCGGGCAGGCCGCGGACCGGGAACTGGCGTCCGCCGCCCAGACCTACGCCGCGCGGGCGCGCCGGCTCGGGCTCACCGAGCCGGACGCGCTGGCCGCCGTGCGGGACGCCCTGCGCGCGGCGTACCGGGACTGAGGCGCCGCGCCCCGGCGCCGTCCGGGGCACGGCGGGGCCGCTTCCCCGGGGTCTTTCGTCTGGATCGGGCCGGACCCCGCGAGCCCGGCCTGATCCAAACGAGAGGCCCTAGAGGTACAGCCCGGCGTCCGCCCCCTCCCGGGGCTCCGGCAGGGTGGTGGGCCGGGTGCCCCGGCGCAGCGCGTACAGCTCGGCCAGGGTGGCGCCGTCGCGGCCGACGCCCTCCTCGGTGCCGAGCCACTCCACCGCCTCGCGGCGGGTCAGCGGGCCGACCTCGATGCGGGCCAGGCAGCGGCCGGGGCGGACGACGGCGGGGTGCAGGCGTTCGAGGTCCTCGTTGGTGGTGACGCCGACCAGCACGTTGCGGCCCTGGCCGAGCAGCCCGTCGGTGAGGTTGAGCAGCCGGGACAGGGCCTGGCCCGCGGTGTGCCGGGCCTCGCCGCGGATCAGCTCGTCGCAGTCCTCCAGCAGGAGCAGCCGCCAGCGGTTCCGGCCCGCCGCGTCCTCCTCGCCGATGGCGATGTCCATCAGATACCCGACGTCGGAGAAGAGCCGCTCGGGGTCCAGGACGCAGTCCACCTGGCACCACTCGCGCCAGGAGCGGGCCAGGGTGCGCAGCGCGGAGGTCTTCCCGGTGCCGGGCGGCCCGTGCAGGAGCAGCAGCCGGCCCGCGATGTCCTCGGGGGTGGTGCTCATCAGGCCGTCCATGGCCGCCGCCACCGGAGCGGTGTAGTTGGCCCGCACCTCGTCCCAGGAACCGGCCGCGATCTGCCGGGTGGTGCGGTGCGGGCCGCGCCGCGGGGAGACGTACCAGAAGCCCATGGTGACGTTGCCCGGCTGCGGCTCGGGTTCGTCGGCCGCGCCGTCCGTGGCCTCGCCGAGCACCTTCTCGGCCAGTTCGGCGCTGGTCGCCGTGACCGTCACATCGGCGCCCCGGCTCCAGCGCGAGACGAGCACCGTCCAGCCGTCGCCCTCGGCCAGCGTGGCGCTGCGGTCGTCGTCGCGGGCGCAGCGCAGCACCCGCGCGCCGGGCGGCAGCAGGGTCGCGCCGGACCGGACGCGGTCGATGTTGGCGGCGTGCGCGTACGGCTGCTCGCCCGTCGCGAAGCGGCCGAGGAAGAGCGCGTCGACGACGTCGGACGGCGAGTCGCCGTCGTCGACGGTGAGCCGGACCGGCAGGGCGTCGTACGGATTCACGGACATGCCCCCCATGATCCGCCGCGGCCCCCCGCCGCGCACCCGCTTTCCCCGGGCTCCGCCGGCGTGTCGCGGGGACGGCGGCGAGGGCGCCGCGGGGGGCGGCGGCGGGCCGGAGGAAGTGTCAGGAGGGGCGTGCGGGGCGGGGGTCGGCCGCCCCGGAGCGCCGGGTTCCGGAGGTTCTGGGGAGGACGGCGCGGAGGAGGTGAACTTTTGGCATGGACACTTCTAATCAACGCGCGTAGCTGCTACCACAGTTGCGGCAGACGTTCTGCTACAAGGAGGTCCCATGAGACGTTCCCGGTTCGTCGTCCTGCTCAGCTCGCTCACCCTCGCCGCGGTCGCCGCCCTCACCGGAACCTCGGCCGCCGCGGGCGCCGGAACCGCCGCCGCGGGCGGGTACGTGGCCCTCGGCGACTCCTACTCCTCCGGGGTCGGGGCGGGCGGCTACATCGGCTCCAGCGGTGACTGCAAGCGCAGCACGAAGGCGTATCCCTCCCTGTGGGCGGCGGCCCACTCGCCCTCGTCCTTCTCCTTCACCGCCTGCTCCGGCGCCCGGACCGGGGACGTGCTGTCCGGGCAGCTCGGCCCGCTCGGCTCCGGCACCTCGCTGGTGTCCATCAGCGTCGGCGGCAACGACGCGGGCTTCGCCGACGTCATGACGACCTGTGTGCTCCAGTCCGAGAGCACCTGCCTGTCCCGGGTCGCCACGGCGGAGTCCTACGTCAACTCGACGCTTCCCGGCAATCTCGACCGGGTGTACTCCGCGATCCGCTCCAAGGCGCCCGGCGCCAAGGTCGTGGTGATCGGCTACCCGCGCTTCTACAAGCTCGGCACCACCTGCGTCGGCCTCTCCGAGGGCAAGCGGAAGGCGATCAACGCCGCCTCCGACCGCCTCAACACCGTGCTCGCCCAGCGCGCCTCCGGGCACGGCTTCACCTTCGCCGACGTGCGCTCCCCCTTCACGGGCCACGAGATCTGCTCCGGGAACTCCTGGCTGCAC
The DNA here is from genome assembly GCF_055598485.1 of Streptomyces sp. NPDC107521. Classification (NCBI taxonomy): domain Bacteria; kingdom Bacillati; phylum Actinomycetota; class Actinomycetes; order Kitasatosporales; family Streptomycetaceae; genus Streptomyces; species Streptomyces sp. NPDC107521. The sequence goes on along the minus strand of NZ_JBVKAT010000010.1, from coordinate 200,472 downwards.
AGCGTGAACTGGCTCAACATCGGCGAGTCGTACCACCCGACGGCGGCCGGACAGTCCGGCGGCTATCTCCCCGCCCTCACCGGCGCCGCCTGACCCGCACCGCACCACCCGGTCCGGCGGTCCCTCTCCCACCGCCGTGTTCCCGGGGCCCCGCCGGCCCCGGGAACACGGCGGTTCCGCCGGCCGGGACCGGCCGTGGGGCCGGACGCCGCGCGCCGTTCACCGGCGCGCCGCCCGGGGGGCGTGAGATCGGACACGTTCCCGGCCCGGGACGCGCCCGGCGCGAGGGCCGTCGGCGGACCCGGCGCGGACCCGGCGCGGGCCCGTCCGCGGGGCCCGGAGCGCGCGGGCGCCTCACCGGAGGTCACCGTCCCGCGCCGAGAGGGGGCGCACGGCGGTCGCCCCCGGGAGCGGGGCGGGGAGCCGCCGGGCGCCCGTGTGCGCCAAGTGCCGCTTGTGCGCCCTGGTGTGGTTCCGCGCTCCGTGGGGATGCTCAAGGGTGACACGCCCCTGACCGCCCCCCGGACGGACCGGCCCGCCTCGTGACGGACGGTGACCGCCGGACCCCCCGCGCGGGGGACGGAACGGCCCGCGGGCTGGGCACTTCACCAACTCGCCCTGGAAACTGTCGGATTCGGAGAGTGATCGTCAACCCCCTTGTGGGGAAGGTGAATCCTGTGACCGCGATACACGCATGCCCGGCCGGGGAGATAGGGTTACCCTGCCCGGGGCCGGGCGGACTCGTACGGGTGGGGAGTGACATGGAACAGATAACGATGCGCAGCAGGGCCAGGGTCCCTGCGATCACCTGCGGGAGCAGCGCGACCAGCTCCCGCCTCGACCGTCATCTCGCGGTGCTCGGCGGGCCCGCCCTGCCGCAGCGCGAGACGCTGGAGGCGACATCGCTGATGCGTGAGCTGACCGCGCGCGACAGGGTGCGCGAGCGCAGCAGCAGGGGCGCCCGCGTGCGCCGGGTGTCGCTCTTCGCACCACTGCGCCGGCTGCGCCGCTCGCTCTTCGCCGGCTAGCCGACCGCCCCGCCCGGGCGACGACACCGTCCCGGCACGGCGCCGCATCCCGTCCGTCATCCCCACGGCACGCGGAGGCGCCCCCGGTGTGCTCCCGGGCGGGCGCGGTCCCGGCGACCCCGTACGACCCCGCCGTTCCCGGCCCGTACGGGCGTCCGGCCCCCGTGCCCCGCACCCCTCCGCAGGCGGCCCCCTGCGGCCCGTTCCGAGGCACCGCCCCGCCGTGCCCGCCACCGTGCCCCACCGCCGCACCCCGCCCGGCGGTGACGCGCCGCCCGCGCCGGGGCGGAGCCCTTCCGCGAGGCCCGGCCCTCGGCCCCGGACGCCCTCCTCGCACGGGTCCTCGACCGGGTGCCGGACGCCCCGGGCCGGCGGGCCCGTCCGCGGTCCTCGTCCACGTACTCCGGTCCGGTGCTCCCGCCCCCGAGGGATCAGGGCCGCCGGGCTCCCGGGACGGGACACCGTCACAGCAGGGCGAGCTGGCCCTCCGGGCCCTCCTCCCGGTCGTCCAGCACCGAGGCCGGGCGGCGGGCCGCGGCCGGGGCCGGGAGCACCCCCGCTTCCCGCAGCTCCGTCGCCGTCACCGGGTCCGTCACCGTCAGCGCCGCGCACGGGGGACCGAGTTCGGACAGCAGCGCCAGGACGGTGATCAGCTCCAGCAGCTCGGAGGTCCAGGACTGGGGCCAGCCCGCCGGGCGGATCGCGGCGAGCCCGCCGGGGCCCTCGGCGGTGCGCTCCGCGAACCACCGCTCCAGGACCCGGACCCCGCCCGCCTCGAAGTCCCAGGCCCCCGCCGGGACGGGGGAGACGCGGCCCCCGTCCAGGTGCAGGGTCTCCTCCTCGCGGTCGTAGCGGAGGGTCAGCGGGCGCGGGGGCAGCGCCGCCCGCACATACGGCCGCCGTCCGCCGGGCAGCCGGGGCCGCTCCCCGTCGCGGCGCATCAGCCACAGTGCCCGGAGGCCCAGCTCCACCCCGTGCTCCCACTGGGCCCGGTCCGCGGTGAGCGGGACCAGGGGGCCAGGCCGGGCGGCGGCCAGCAGCCACGCCAGCACGTCGGCGGGGGAGGGGCGGATCCCGAGCCGGACCGTCAGATGGTCCAGCAGCCCCGGTGCCAGATTGGGCTCCGCGCCGCCCGGCCTGCGGTACAGCGGGCGGATCCGGCCGGGGCCGAGCAGCGGCGGCAGGGAGGTCACCAGCAGCGGCGGTCCGGCCGCGCCCGGCACCTCCACCAGGAAGACCTGCCGGGCGTCCGCCACCCGCCACAGCTCGGGCCGGGCCGCGTCGATCAGCCGGTGGTCGGGCAGCAGCCACTGCTCGTCGAAGGGCCCGCGCAGCACCCGCACCGGCTCCGGGCACGGCCCCGGGAGGCGTGCCAGCCGCTCCGTGCCGCCGGAGGTGCCCGGCAGCCGGGGCACGGCGGTCTCGGGGGTGCGCGAGCGGCTCGGCTCGAACAGGGCCTCGCGGTCCGGTCCCTCCGCCGCCACCAGGGCGTCCCAGCGGGCCCTGAGCGAGGCCGGGTCGGGACCCGCCGGCCACCCCCGGCCGAGCCGGGGCGGTGCGACGGACCACGGCATGAGGTCCGCGGGGCGCGGAGCGTCGTCGGGCGTCACGCCGGGCATCGTACGACGGGGCCGCCGGCCCGTCAGGTGGCGTCCAGGGTGACCGTGAAGGAGAAGCGGTCCCCCCGGTAGTGGATGACCGCCACGTCGAGCACCCGCCCCGCCGGGTCGTAGGTGACGCCCGTGTAGTGCAGGATCGGGCTGAGCAGCGGCACCCGGAGCAGCCGGGCCGTCTCCGGGTCCGCGAGCCGGGCCTCGACGGTGTCGGTGATCTTGCTGATCCGCAGGCCCGCCACGTCCCGCAGCACCTTCGTCATCGGCCAGCGGGCCAGGTCGTCGGGGTCGATCCGGGCGGCCAGCTCGGGCCGGACGTAGTTGCGGGCGTGGTTGGTCGGCTCGCCGGTCTTCTCGTCGCAGCGCAGCCGATGGTAGGCCGCCGCCCGCGCCAGGTCCGGGAAGTACTCGGAGAGTTCGGGCGGCACCGGCACCACGCCGTGCTCCAGCAGCGAGCTGGTCATGCCGGACTGCTGGGCGACGATGGCGTCCACCGAGCCCAGCAGCCGCACCGGGGCGCCCCGCCGCGCGTCCGGCTCGATGAAGGTGCCCCGGCGCCGGTGGCGGCTGATCAGCCCCTCCTCCTCCAGCTCCTTCAGCGCCTGCCGCATGGTGAGCACGCTCACCCCGTAGTGCCCGGCGAGCTGCTCCTCCGTGGGGAGGCGCAGCGGGTCCCGGGGCGAGCGGCCGAGTATCGAGGCGCGCAGCGACTGCGACACCTGGTACCAGAGCGGCAGCTTGCGGTTGAGGACGATGGAGTCCGGGGCGAAGGAGGTCACGGGCCTATCCGTACCGGTCCGGTCCGCTCAGTGCAACGGGCGGAAGTGCCGCTCCAGGCCCTGCCACACGTCGTCGTAGCGCTCCTGGAGGTGGTCGGCGCGGGCCGCCTGCGGCGTGAGGGCCACCGGCCAGCGGGTCTCGAACATGAACGCCAGCCCGTCGTCGACCTTCTGTGGCCGCAGCTCGGCGGCGCTCGCCCGGTCGAAGGTCTCCCGGTCCGGACCGTGCGCCGACATCATGTTGTGCAGCGAGCCGCCGCCCGGCACGAAGCCCTCCGCCTTGGCGTCGTAGGCGCCCTCGATCAGGCCCATGTACTCGCTCATCACGTTGCGGTGGAAGTACGGCGGGCGGAAGGTGTCCTCGCCCACCAGCCAGCGCGGCGCGAACACCACGAAGTCGACGCCCGCGAGGCCGGGGGTGTCGGACGGCGAGGTGAGCACCGTGAAGATCGACGGGTCCGGGTGGTCGTAGGAGATGCTGCCGATGACGTTGAAGCGGCGCAGGTCGTAGACGTACGGCAGCAGGTTGCCGTGCCAGGCGACCACGTCGAGCGGGGAGTGGTCGTAGGTGGCCGTCCAGAGGTTGCCGCAGTACTTGTTGACCACCTCCACCGGGCCCTCGACGTCCTCGTGGGCGGCGACCGGGGCCAGGAAGTCCCGCGCGGCGGCGAGGCCGTTGGCGCCGATCGGGCCGAGGTCGGGGAGGCGGAAGAGAGCGCCGTAGTTCTCGCAGACGTAGCCCCGGGCGTCGTCGTCGAGCAGCTCGACCCGGAAGCGCACCCCGCGCGGGATCAGCGCCATGTGGCCGGGCTCGGCGCGCAGCAGCCCGAACTCGGTGCGCAGCAGCAGCCCGCCGCGCTCCGGGACGATCAGCAGCTCGCCGTCGGCGTCGGAGAAGACGCGCTCCATGGAGGCGTTGGCGTGGTAGAGGTGCACGGCCATGCCGGTGCGCTGGGTCGCGTCGCCGTTGCCGCCGAGGGTCCAGAGCCCCGCCAGGAAGTCCGTCCCGGCCGGAGGAGCGGGCCGGGGGTTCCAGCGCAGCCGGTTGGGGTCCGGCACCGTCTGGGTGAACGGCGCGGTGCGGATGGTGCCGTTGCCCGTGCGGGTGAAGGAGGGGTGCGCGGCGGAGGGGCGGATGCGGTAGAGCCACGAGCGCCGGTTCTCCGCGCGGGGCTCGGTGAAGGCCGAGCCGCTGAGCTGCTCCGCGTAGAGCCCGAGGGGCGCCCGCTGCGGCGAGTTGCGGCCGTCGGGCAGGGCCCCCGGCACCGCCTCCGAGCTGTGCTCATTGCCGAAACCGGACAGGTGGGAAAGCCCCTCCGCCGCCTTGCGCGCGTCCGCGCTCATCACTCGCTCCCTCGCCGAACTGATTCCTATGGGACACCGTAGGATTGAGGCCCTCCCCGCGCAAGGGCCCGTACGGGTCTTCCTGCCCGGTCCGGGAGGGTTGGCCGGAACCGCGCCCCCCGGGGCGTTCGGGTCGTCGGACCGGTGTTCTAGTCTCCGGGGCATGTCGTGGACGCGCAGAGCAGTCGCCGCGCTCGCGGTCTGTCTCCTGCCGCTGGCCGGGACCACGGGCTGCGGCAGCACCGGCGGTACCCGGGAGCCGGGGGCCGGCCGGACCTCCGCCGCTCCGGTGGGGCGGCTCCTCGCCGGCACCGACGAGGAGGGGAACCGCTACCGCGAGGTGGACGCCGCCGGGGCGCCCGGGGCGGGCCTCCAGGTCCAGCCCGCCGCCGACGGGGGGTGGGAGGTGGGCCTGGACCTGCGCGGCTTCCGCCTCTCCCCGTCCGGCGCACCCGCCCGCGCCGTCGCCGGGCGCGGCTTCGCCCGCCTCTTCCTCGACGGCGACCCCCTCGTCCGGCTGCGCGGCCCCCGCCACCGGCTCGACGCCGCTCTGGTGCCGCGCGGCACGCACCGGCTCACCGTCCGCCTGTACGCGGACGACGGCACCGTCTGGGCGGTGGACGGCCGCCCCGTCGAGAGCACCGCCGACCTCACGGTCTCGGACGCGGGGGGCGGGCCCCCCGGGGAGGCGGGGGAGCGCGGCACGGAGGGGGTGCGGTGAACCGCCCCGGTGCCCCGGCGCCGCCCGGCGGCCCGGGGAGCCCGGGCGGGCCCGGCGGAACCGGCGGCCGGGGCGCTTTCGGCGGGTCCGGCGGTTCCGGTGCTCCCGGCGGGTCCGGCGGGTCCGGTCGCTCCGGGGCGCGGGGGGAGGGGGCCGGGGCCGGTGTGCCGCGTGCCGCCCCGCTGCTCCGCAGCGTGCCCGTGCAGCGGCGCAGTGCCGAGCGGCTGACCCGGATCCTCGACTCCTGCGCCGTCCTGCTCGACGAGGCCGGGTACGACGCGCTGAGCACCCGTGCCGTGGCGCTGCGCGCGGAGGTGCCCATCGGCTCGGTGTACCGCTTCTTCGGCAACAAGCGGGAGATGGTCGACGCCCTCGCCCAGCGCAATCTGGAGCGCTACATGGAGTCCGTGACCGAGCGGCTGCTCGGCGGCGGCGGGGCGGGCGCCCGCGGCGCGGCCCGGACCGACGGCTCCGGGACCCCTCCCGCGGCCGCCGCCGGTACGGGGGCGGAGGGCACGGCGGAGGGCGGTCCCGGCCGGGGCGGTGCCGGGGCGGGCGGTCCCGGCGGAGCGGGCGGGCCCGGCGGGGCGGACGGGGTTCCCGGCGCGGCCGGGTCCGGAGCGCGCGGCTGGCGGGAGGCGCTGGACGTGCTGCTCGACGAGTACCTCGCGATGAAGCGCGGCACCCCCGGCTTCGCCCTCGTCGACTTCGGCAACCAGATCCCCGTCGGGGACCCCCGCGCCGAGCCCAACCACCGGGTGTCCCAGCGGCTGACGGACCTGCTCGCCGGGTACCTCGGCCGCCGCCCGGACGAGGCGCTGCGGCGTACCTTCCTCGTCGCCGTGGAGACCGCCGACGCCCTGGTGCGGCTGGCCTTCCGGGTCGCGCCGGGCGGGGACGAGGCGGTCCTGGAGGAGGCCCGGGAACTGCTGCGGGCCTATCTGGGCCGGGTGCTCGACGGGCCGCCGCCGGGGCCTCCCGTCCCCGCCCCGGACCCCACCGGGGCCCCGCCCCCCGGGACCGGTGCGGTGTCCTGAGATCCCGCGCCCCCGCCCCGCGCCGCCGTGGCGCGCGTCCGGGCGGCTGCGATGATGGCCGGGTGGCGCGGCCGGCGGGGCCGCGGCCCGGGGGAGGTCCGCAATGATCCTGGCAGTGCTGAGCGGGGTGCTCCTGCTGACCGTCGGCGGCTGCGTCTGCGTGGTCCTGGCGGCGCGCGGCGGTGCGCGCTGGACGCGTGTGGCCGCCGCGGCGACCCTGGCGGCGGGCGAACTGGTGCGCCGTCCGGACCGGCGACGGAACGACGCCGGGGGCGCGGACGACTGACGGCGCGGGCGACCTGTCGACCGTACGGATGGCCGACGGGCTCCGACGGTCCCGACAGCCCGGACGGCTCCGGCCGGGGCGGCCCGATCGACAGGCGGACGGCCGGCGGGGGCGGGTGGTGCGCGGCGGCCGGAATGCCGGGGTGTCCCGGACGGCCGACGCGGTCGGGGCCGCCCGGTTCGTCCCGGCCCGCCCCGGCCCGTTCGCCTGCCGGGCCCGTTCCTGCCCGACCCTGCCCGACCTGGCCGGACCCGTCCGGATCCGGTCCCGTCCGGTCCGCCGCGGGGGTCGTGCGGGGGTCGTACGGGGAGCGCCGCGGGTCACGGAGCCGGGGCCCGGGCCGCCCGGAATGCGAACGATGGCGGAAAGTTGCCGTCCTGTGTCTTCCGCCCGACCCGTACCTTCCGTTAGCTTCCGTGACGCACACCCTGCCGCGCGCACCGCGCGGGAGGGCCGGGCGCGGAGTGTTCGGCGCTCGGTGAGTTCCCGGGGGCACCAGCAATGACACGCGCCATCTCGCTGTACGACGTGAGCAAGACCTACACGCGCGGCGGCCCCCGTGCGGTGGACCGGCTGTCACTGGACGTCCCGCCGGGCGAGTTCCTCGTCCTGCTCGGCCCTCCCGGCTGCGGCAAGTCCACCGTCCTGAGGATGATCGCCGGGCTGGAGGAGATCAGCGAGGGCGGCCTGCTGCTGGACGGCGAGTACGCCAACGACCTGCTCCCCGCCGAGCGGCGGATGGCGGTGGTCCTCCAGGACGCCCTCCTGTACCCGAACACGGCCGGGCGCGGGGCCACCGGCTTCCCGCCGCGCGTCGAGACGCTCCGCGAGGACCCCGGCGCCCGGGTCTCCGCCGCCCGGACGGCGGGCATCGAGGACCTGCTCGACCGCTTCCCCGCCCAGCTCTCCGGCGGCGGGCACCGGCGCGTCGTGACGGGCCGGACCACCGCCCGGCGCCCCACCGCCTTCCTGATGGACGAACCGCTGTCCGGCCTGGACCCCGAACTCCGCGTCCATCTGCGCGCCGAGATCACCGGGCTGACCCGGGACCTGGGCGTCACCACCGTCTACGTCACCGACGACCCGGCCGAGGCGATGTCGCTGGGCGACCGGGTCGCCGTGCTGCGCGGCGGCGTGCTCCAGCAGGCGGACCCGCCGCGCACGGTGTACGGACTGCCGCGCAACGCCTTCGTCGCGGGCTGCGTCGGCACCCCGCGCATCAACCTGCTGCGCGGCATGGTCCGCGCCCCGGTGGGTGGCGCCATGACCATCAGCCTCGGCAGGCAGTGCCTGTTCCTGCCCGAACCGCTCTCCCGCGACCACGAGTTGCTCCGCGTCCAGCAGGGCCGCGAGATCGTCGTGGGGCTGCGCCCGGATGCCGTCCGCGTCGCGGGCCCGTCCGCCGCGCGCCCCGGCGAGATGCCGCTCACGGGGCTGGTGGAGCACGTGGAGTACCGCGGCCACGAGTGCCTCACCCATGTCACCACGGGCTCGCGGCCCGTGGTCGTCCCCGGGCTGGAGTCGCCGCGCCCCGCGGTCCGCCCGGAACGGCGGCGCCGGGACGGCACCGTCCTGGGGCGGTTCAAGGAACGGGCGGGCGGACGGCGCGGCGATCCCGTCGTCGTGCTGGAGGCGCCGCCCGCCCCGCCGCCGTTCGCGGCGGCCGACCGCCGGACGCCCGGCGACCTGATCGTGCGGACCGCTCCCGACCTGGTGCTCCGTCACGGGATGCAGGTGCCGCTCCTGGTCGACCCGGCCCGGCTGTTCGTCTTCGACCAGCGGGGGGAGCGGATCTGCCCGGCACCGGCGTGGCTGCCGGATCTGGAGGCGTGAGCGGAGCGGGGCCGGGGCGCGGGACGGGGAGCGGGGGCCCGGGTCCGGGCGGTCGGTCCGGTCGGTCGGTCCGGTCCTCGGGCGCGGCGCCGGATAACCGGTCGCCGAACCGGGTGCCGGGGCGCGGGGCCACGGCCTGTGCGCCGGGGAACCGGGTACCGGACCGGGTTCCCGGTGCCGTTCGGCAGTCCCATCCCCCGTCAGGGCGCGGTCGTGTCCAGGCGCTCGTACTGCTGGGCCAGCCCGTCCAGGAGCGCGGTCAGCCCGGTCGTGAAGGCCCGTTCGTCGATCAGCTCCTGCCGCTCGGCCAGCAGATGGGCCTGCCCGAGGTGCGGGTAGTCGTCGGGGTCGTAGGCGCTCGCGTCGTCCACGAAGCCCCCGGCGAACGAGCCGAGCGCCGAGCCCATCACGAAGTAGCGCATCAGCGCGCCGATGGAGGTGGCCTGGGCCGGGGGCCAGCCCGCGTCCACCATCGCCCCGTAGGCGGCGTCGGCCAGGCGCAGCCCGGCGGGGCGGCGGCCGGGGCCGCGCGCCAGCACCGGGACGATGTGGGGGTGGTCGCGCAGGGCCGCCCGGTAGGAGAGCGCCCAGTCGCGCAGCGCGGTGCGCCAGTCGCGGCCGTCCTCGAACATCGACAGGTCGACCTGGGCGCTCACCGAGTCCGCGACCGCCTCCAGGATCTCGTCCTTGGTGCGGAAGTGGTTGTAGAGGGAGGGCCCGCTGACGCCCAGCTCGGTCGCGAGCCGCCGGGTGGAGACGGCGGCGAGGCCCTCCGCGTCCACCAGCGCGCGGGCCGCACCGACGATGCGTTCGGTGCTGAGCAGGGGCGTGCGCGGTCGGGCCATGGCGCACATCGTAGGTCCCGCGCGGGCGGACGGGCCGGGCCCGCCGCGGGGGACGGCCCCGGCCCCGGGTTCCCCCGGGCCGCGGGCCCCCGGCCGTCCGCCGCTCCGGCCCCCGCCGCTCCGGCCCCCGCCACTCCGGCCGTCCGCCACTCCGGCCGTCCGGCTCCCCGGACCTCCGCCGCTCCGGACCTCCGGCTCCCCCGCGCCGTCCGGGCCCCCGCCGTCTGAGTACCCGAGCTGAGTACGCCGGCGGATGTGGCTGCGGACACCCCGGCCGAAACTGGTCCCATGAACGACTCACCGGTCAAGCAGCAGAGCACCACCGCCTTCTACGGGCAGGCCGTGGCCTCCTTCGGCCTCGCGATGATCGCCACCGCGGCCGGCATCTACAACCTCCAGGCGAACGCGTGGGTGCGGGCCTTCCTCGCCATCGCCGTCCTGTACCTGGTCACCTCCGCGTTCACGCTGGCCAAGATCATCCGCGACCGCCAGGAGGCCGGGCAGATCGTCAGCCGGGTGGACCAGGCCCGGCTGGACAAGCTCCTCGCCGAGCACGACCCCTTCGAGAAGCTGGGATGACCGCGGTCCCGTCGGCCGTCCGCCCCGCCCGTCGGGTCACCCGCCGCCCCGTCCGTCCCTAAGCGCTCGCTCAGCTTCGGCGGTATGGTGGGGGCATCTGTCACCGAGAGGGGCGAGCAGCGATGAGTACGGCGGCCGAGACGGCGGGCGGCGACACCGAGCCCTGGGAAGAGGTCGTGCCCGACGCGGCCCGGCGGCTGCTGGTCGCCGCGGTGGAGGCGTTCGCCGAGCGCGGCTACCACGCCACCACGACCCGTGACATCGCCGGACGGGCCGGAATGAGCCCGGCCGCGCTCTACATCCACTACAAGACCAAGGAAGAGCTGCTCCACCGCATCAGCCGGCTCGGCCACGAGCGGGCCCTGTCGATCCTGCGGACCGCCGCCGAGGGCGGGGGGAGCGCGACCGAGCGGCTCGCCGACGCCGTCGGCTCCTTCGTCCGCTGGCACGCGGGCCGGCGCACCACCGCGCGCGTGGTCCAGTACGAGTTGGACGCGCTGGGTCCCGAGGCCCGCGCCGAGATCGTCGCGCTGCGCCGCAGGGTCGACGCCGAGGTGCGCGGGATCATCGAGGACGGCGCGGCCTCGGGCGAGTTCGACGTCGAGGACGTGCGGGGCACCACGCTCGCGGTGCTCTCCCTCTGCATCGACGTGGCCCGCTGGTTCAACGTCAACGGCCCCCGCACCCCCGAGGAGGTCGGCACGCTCTACGCCGGTCTGGTGCTGCGGATGGTCGGGGCGCGGTCGCCGGCGGCGCCCGGAGCTGACGGCGCTCAGAAGTAGTAGCGCGAGACGGACTCCGCCACGCACACCGGCTTGCCGCCGCCCTCCCGCTCCACGGTGAAGGCGACGGTGACCTGGACCCCGCCCTCGACGTCCGCCACGCCCGTGACGACCGCCGTCGCCCGCAGCCGCGAGCCCACCGGCACGGGGGCGGGGAAGCGGACCTTCTCGGTGCCGTAGTTGAGGCCCATCCGCACGCCCTCCACGGCGATCAGCCGCGGCGCGAACAGCGGGAGCAGGGACAGGGTCAGGTACCCGTGCGCGACGGTGGTGCCGAACGGGCCCGCGGCGGCCCGCTCCGGGTCCACGTGGATCCACTGGTGGTCGCCGGTCGCCTCCGCGAACAGGTCGATCCGCCGCTGGTCGACCTCCACCCAGTCGGTGTACCCGAGCGGCTCGCCCACCGCCGCCCTCAGCTCGTCGGCGGACGCGAAGATCCTCGGCTGCCCTGTCATCCTCCGGCCCCTCTTCCTCTCCGGCGCGACGTCCCGGCCGCGCCCGTCGACGTCCCGGCCGGCCGCCCGGACGGGGCGCCGGGTGCGGCCGCCGGGACGGCTGCCCGCGCCCGACTCTAAGCGACTGCTTAGTGTGGGTGCCGGGGCGACCCGTGTCAATGGGCCCGTGTTCCTGCCGAGTTGACGGGCCGACAGGTGTCCGGGTGGCGCGGAGTGGTGGGGAGGGGCGACGTTCCGGGGCCCGGGTCGGTAGGGTTCGGGGAGTGCCCCAGATTCCCGAGAAGATCCATGAACTCACGGTCGGCCAGCTCTCGGCGCGCAGCGGCGCCGCCGTGTCGGCCCTGCACTTCTACGAGTCCAAGGGGCTGATCTCCAGTCGTCGCACCTCGGGCAATCAGCGCCGCTTCACCCGCGACGCGCTGCGCCGGGTCGCCTTCGTCCGCGCCGCCCAGCGGGTCGGCATCCCGCTCGCCACCATCCGTGAGGCCCTCGCGGAACTGCCGGAGGAGCGCACGCCCACGAAGGACGACTGGGCCCATCTCTCCCAGTCCTGGCGCACCGAGCTGGACGAGCGGATCAAACAGCTCAACCGGTTGCGCGACCACCTCACCGACTGCATCGGCTGCGGCTGCCTCTCGCTGGACAGCTGCGTCCTGTCCAACCCGGACGACGCCTTCGGCGAAGTCGCCACCGGTTCCCGGCTGCTGCCGGAACGCCGGTCGGGTCCGGCGAGGTCCGCGCGGAAGCCCGCGCCGGACCGGCCGCCCGGCCGGGCGGCGGAGCCGGACCGGGTGCCGGCCCAGGAGGGGGCGCCGGACCCGGGGTGCACCGGCTGAGCGGCCGCCGGGGCCGGGCGGGTGGCTCACCCGGAGGGGGACCGGCACCGGGCGCCGCGCCGCGCCCGGCCCGGCCCCCGCCTACGCCGACATCAGCAGCCGCGGTCCGCGCCGGGCGTTCGCCAGGGCCTCCGGGGTGAGGACGGGGCGCGGCACGAGGATGCCGCAGTCCGCGCACACCGGGCCCGACGACGGCTCGTGGTCCAGGTCGTACCGCCACACCAGCCGCTCCCCGTCGCACACCGGGCAGAGGGCGCCCGGCTCGCGCTCCAGGGCCGAGGTCAGCCGCCGCAGCACCTCCGCCAGCGGCCCGTCGGGGTGGAGTCCGGGGTCGTCGCACCAGGCCACACCGAAGCCGCCCCAGGTCAGCCGGTGCCAGTCGTCCACGCTGCCGGGCCGCCGCAGCCCGTCGTGCTTCTCCTTCCTGCGCCGCTCGGCGAACTCCTCCTCGTACGCGAGCCACACCGAGCGCGCCTCCTCCAGCTCCTCCAGCGCGGCCACGAGCCGCACCGGGTCGGGGGAGCGGTCCTCGGGGCCGAAGCCGGCCCGCGCGCACAGATGGTCCCAGGTCGCTCTGTGCCCGTACGGGGCGAACCGCTCAAGGCACTTGCGCAGTGAATACCGCCTCAGCGCCAGATCGCACCGCGGATCGCGGACCTGTCTCGCCAGACTTCGAAAACCGGCCATCGCCCTGCACCTCCGTCACACCTGCACTTCTCGTCCTGCGGTCATGCCCCCGTCGCCGTGCCCGCGCCGCCGTGCGGCGGCGCCGCGCCGGTCCCGAACCGGCTCCGCGCCGCGCTGCCGCGACGCTTCCCGCCGGGTTCCCGTACCGACGCCCCCTCATGGACGCACCGGCAAGCGAATCGGCTCCCTCCGCTTGTGCGAGGTTCTTCATGAGTCGACCTCCTGCCGCGGAAAGTGACGCATGTTCACCTTCCACTCCGGTGATACCGGCGGTAACGTCCGGCTCCACCCCCGTCGGGAGGAGCTGCCATGGCACGCACCCCACGTAACGTCCTCGACAGACTGAGAACTCCCCGCGGCTTCCACGGGTTCCTGAAGGGCGCCTCGGTATGCGTCCTCATCGCGGGCCTCCTGTCACCGCTTTCCCCGGCGATGGCCGTCGGAACGGGCGGCGCGGAGAAGTCCGCCACCGCGCCGCGGGCCGGGCGGACCGCCGCCGACCACTGCGGCGGACGCTGCTCCGACATCCTGCCGCCCGGTCAGAACGGCAACGCCACCCTCGCCGAGATCCTTCTCCACCAGGCCTTCGGCACCCGGCCCGCGCACGCCGGGGACCAGCTCGGCCCCTACGCGGCCCTCGCCTCCGGGCGGACCGGGCTCACCAACGAGACCGTCAACACCTTCTTCAACGAGGCGTCGTTCGGCGTACCCGCCGGGCAGGTCGCCTCCACCCTGCGCCCGGCCGGGCGCCAGGACGTCACCATCGTCCGCGACCGCGGGACCGGTGTCCCCCACATCACCGGCACCACCCGCTACGGCACCGAGTTCGGCGCCGGGTACGCAGCGGCCCAGGACCGGCTCTGGCTGATGGACCTCCTCCGCCACGTCGGACGCGGGCAGTTGACCCCCTTCGCCGGGGGCGCCCCCGCCAACCAGGGCCTGGAACAGCAGTTCTGGCGCGACGCCCCCTACACCGAGGCCGATCTGGAGGCCCAGCTGCTCGGGGTCGCCGAGGGCAACGGCGAGCGCGGCCGGCAGGCCCTCGCCGACGTCGACGCCTACATCGACGGCGTCAACGCCTACATCGAGGCCTCCGACAAGGGCCGCTACTTCCCCGGCGAGTACGTCCTCACCGGGCACAAGAACTCCGTCACCAACGCCGGCACCATCGGGCGCTTCAAGCGCACCGACCTGATCGCCCTGGCCTCCGTCATCGGCTCCCTGTTCGGCTCCGGGGGCGGCGGCGAGGTCGGCAACGCGCTCTCCCTGATGGCCGCCCAGGAGAAGTACGGCACCGCCGAGGGGACCCGGGTCTGGGAGTCCTTCCGCCAGCGCGACGACCCCGAGGCCGTGCTCACCCAGCGCACCGGCGGCTTCCCCTACCTGCCCCGGCCCGACGACCCGCGCGGCCGGGCCCTGCCCGACCCCGGCTCGGTCACCGCCGAACCCCTGGTGCACGACCGCACCGGCAGCGCCACCGCCGCGCGGGCCACGGACGCCTCCGCCGCGGCCGCGACCGCCGCCGTCGGCTCCGCCCGGCGCGGCATGTCCAACGCCCTGGTGGTCAGCGGCAGGCACACCGCGAGCGGCAACCCGGTGGCCGTCTTCGGGCCGCAGACCGGCTACTTCGCGCCCCAGCTCCTCATGCTCCAGGAGATCCAGGGCCCCGGCATCAGCGCCCGCGGCGCCTCCTTCGCCGGTCTGAGCATGTACGTCGAACTCGGCCGGGGCCAGGACTACGCGTGGAGCGCGACCACCTCCGGGCAGGACATCATCGACGGCTACGCGGTCGAGCTGTGCCAGGACGACCACCACTACCTCCACCGAGGCACCTGCACCCCGATGCGGAAGGTCGAGCGCGTCAACGCCTGGAAGCCGACCGTCGCCGACGGCACCCCGGCCGGCTCCTACACCATGCGGGTCTGGCGCACCGCGTACGGCCCGGTCACCCACCGCGCCACCGTCGGCGGCAAGAAGGTCGCCTACACCGCGCTGCGCTCGTCCTTCCTGCACGAGGCCGACTCCATCATCGGCTTCCAGATGCTCAACGACCCCGGCCACGTCCAGGGCCCGGAGGGCTTCCGGAGCGCCGTCCAGCACATCAACTACACCTTCAACTGGTTCTACGCCGACGCCGAGCACACCGCGTACTACAACAGCGGCGACAACCCGGTCCGCGCCGAGGGCGTCGACGCCGAGTTCCCCGTCCTCGCGCTCCCCGCGTACGAGTGGCGGGACTGGGACCCGGCGGACAACCGGGCCCGCTACACCCCGCCCGCCGAGCATCCCCAGTCGGTCGACCAGGACTACTACGTCTCCTGGAACAACAAACAGGCCCGGGACTACCCGGCCGCCTCCTGGGGCAGCGGCTCCGTCCACCGCGGCGACCTGCTCGACGACCGGGTGGCGGAACTGGTCGCCGGGGGCGGGGTCACCCGCGCCTCACTGGTCGGGGCCATGGCCGAGGCGGGCCTCGCGGACCTGCGCGCCGAGGGTGTGCTGCCCGTCCTGCTCCGGGTGATCGGCACCGCGCCGGTCACCGACCCCGCCGCGGCCACCGCCGTCGGCCGGCTCCGGGCCTGGCTCGCCGACGGCGGACTGCGCACCGAGACCTCGGCCGGATCCCGGAGGTACGCTCACGCCGACGCGATCCGCACCCTGGACGCCTGGTGGCCGCTGCTGGTGCGGGCCGAGTTCGCGCCCGGCCTCGGGGACGGCCTGTACACCGCCTTCACCCGCAACCTCCCCGTCGACGAGGCGCCCTCCGCCGGACACGGCCCGACCGGCGCCCACGCCGGCAGCGCCTTCCAGTACGGCTGGTGGAGCCATGTCGACAAGGACCTGCGGTCCGTGCTCGGCGAGCCCGTGCGGGGGCCGCTGGCCCGCCCCTACTGCGGCGGCGGCGACCTCACCGCCTGCCGGGACACCCTGCTCTCCACCCTGACGGCGGCGGCGGGCCGCACCGCCGCCCAGGTCTACCCCGGCGACGCCACGTGCGCCGCCGGCGACCAGTGGTGCGCCGACTCGATCGTCCACCGCACCCTGGGCGGCATCGGGCACGGCGCCACGACCTGGCAGAACCGGCCGACCTACCAGCAGGTCGTGGAGTTCGCGTCCCACCGGTGACCGGCCGGCCGGGGGCTCACGGGTAGAGGAGGTACTGGCGGCGGGTCTCCCGGAACGCCGCCAGTTCCCGCTGCCAGGCCCCCACCACCTCGTCGGTGTCCGCGCCCGCGTCGATCATCGTGCGCACCCGCGCCGACCCGGTGAGCCGGTCGATCCACTCGTCCGGCCGCCAGGCGAACCCGTCCCAGCACCGCTTGGCGGTCACCAGCAGGCCGATCCCGGTGCGCACCGGGTCGAAGGCGGCCCGGTCGTGCACATGGAGCTGCACACCCCCGGCGGTCCTGCCCTGGAACTTGGAGAACACCGGCGAGAAGTACGCCTCCCGGAAGCGCACCCCGGGCAGGGCCAGACCGTTGGCGGCGGCGGCCCAGCGGCCGTCCAGCCCCTCCGCGCCGAGCAGTTCGAAGGGGCGGGTGGTGCCGCGCCCCTCCGACAGGTTCGTCCCCTCGAACAGGCAGGTGCCCGCGTACACCAGCGCGGTCTCCGGCGTCGGCATGTTCGGGCTCGGCGGCACCCACGGCAGCCCGGAGGCGTCGAAGAAGTCCGACCGCCGCCAGCCCGCCATCCGCACCGTCCGCAGCGGCACCGGCGTGGTCAGGAACTCGCCGTTGAACAGCAGGGCCAGCTCCGCGACGGTCATCCCGTGCGCCTGCGCGACCGGCTGCCGCCCCACGAAGGTCGCGAACTCCTTGTGCAGCACCGGCCCCAGCGCCGCCCGCCCGGTCAGCGGGTTCGGCCGGTCCAGGACCACGAACCGCAGGCCCGCCGAGGCCGCCGCCTCCATGCAGTCGAACAGCGTCCAGATGTACGTGTAGAAGCGGGCGCCCACGTCCTGGATGTCGAAGACGACGGTGTCCACGCCGGAGGCGGTGAACACGTCCGCCAGCTCCCGGCCGCTCCTGAGGTAGGTGTCGTACACCGGCAGCCCGGTCGCCGGGTCCTCGTGGCGCCCCTCGGACCCGCCCGCCTGCGCGGTGCCCCGGAAGCCGTGCTCGGGCCCGAACACGGCGGTCAGCTCCACCCGGTCGTCCGCGTGCATCACGTCGACGACGTGCCGGGCGTCCCGCGTGACGCCGGTCGGATTGGTGACGACGCCGACCCGCTGCCCGGCGAGCACCCGGTAGCCGTCGTCGGCCAGTCGCTCGAAGCCCGTGCGCAGCCGCCGGCCGCCCGCGGGCGCGGCGTGGGCCGCCCCGGGCACGGCGGCGGTGCCGGCCGCCACGGCGGCGGTGGTGGAGAGCAGGGTCCGTCGGGACAGCGTCATGCGGTGACCTCCGTGATCCATGCGGGTGTCATGTTCACGCACGGTAGCCCGGTCCCGCGCCGCGCGGAACGACGCGAACCCCGGGTCACCCCTTCCGCCCCGCATACCGACTGGTTAGTGTGACGCGGCGGCGGAGCGCCGGGGCCCACCGCCGCGCCCCCGCGGCCGGTCCGGGACGGCCGCGCGCCGGACGGCCCTCCCGCCCGCCCGGCCCGGGACGGCGGATGGGAAGATCCTCGGCCGGGAACGACGTTCCCCCTCAGGACACCGACGACCCCCGATGACACGGAAAGGCAGGTGGCGACAGTGCCCAGGACCACGGACGGGGACGGCACCCCGGTGCCGCAGCGGCTCCTGGCCGCCGCCACCCGGCTCTTCGCCGAGCACGGCTACGACCGCACCTCCGTACAGGAGATCGTCGAGGCCGCGGGCGTCACCAAGGGCGCCCTCTACCACTACTTCGGCTCCAAGGACGACCTCCTGCACGAGGTCTACGCCCGGGTGCTGCGCGTCCAGCAGGAGCGCCTGGACGCCTTCGCCGACGCCGACGCGCCCGTCGAGCAGCGGGTGCGCGACGCCGCGGCCGACGTCGTCGTCACCACCATCGACAACCTCGACGACGCCTCGATCTTCTTCCGCTCCATGCACCACCTGGGCCCCGAGAGGAACCGGCAGGTGCGCGCCGAACGCCGCCGCTACCACGAACGCTTCCGGGCGCTGATCGAGGAGGGCCAGCGGGCCGGCGTCTTCTCCGCGGCCACCCCGGCCGACCTGGTGGTCGACTACCACTTCGGCTCGGTGCACCACCTGTCCACCTGGTACTGCCCCGACGGTCCGCTCACCCCCCAGCAGGTGGCCGACCACCTGGCCGATCTCCTGCTGCGGGCGCTGCGCCCGTGAGGTGACCGGGGAGGGCCGCCGCCGGACTGCGCGGCCGCGGCCCCGCCCGGCCGGCGCCACGGTGCGGCCCGGCTCCGGCTGCCGGACGCGCACGCGCGGCAGCCCGGCCCGCTCCCCGGCCGGCCGCGGCACGAACGCCACGCGGATCCCCGCACCGGCGCGGGGAGCGGGGCCGCGGGACTACCGGCGCGCGGACCGGTCGCCGGTGCGCCGGGCGATCTCCCGGCGGGCCAGCGAGCGCTGGTGCACCTCGTCAGGGCCGTCCGCGATCATCAACGTCCGGGCGGCGGCGTACAACTCGGCCAGCGGCAGGTCCTGACCCACCCCGGCCGCCCCGTGCAACTGGATCGCCCGGTCGAGGATGCCGGTCACCGCACGCGGTGTGGCGATCTTGATGGCCTGGATCTCGGTGTGCGCCCCCCGGTTGCCGACCGTGTCCATCAGCCAGGCCGTCTTCAGCACCAGCAGCCGCAACTGCTCCACGGTGACCCGCGCGTCCGCGATCCAGGCGCGCACCACGCCCTGCCCGGCCAGCGGCCCGCCGAAGGCGGTGCGGTCCACCGCCCGGCGGCACATCAGCTCGATGGCCCGCTCGGCCATCCCGATCAGCCGCATGCAGTGGTGGATCCGGCCCGGCCCCAGCCGCGCCTGGGCGATGGCGAAGCCGCCGCCCTCCTCGCCGATCAGATGGGACACCGGCACCCGGGCGCGGTCGAGGACCACCTCGGCATGGCCGCCGTGGGCGTGGTCCTCGTACCCGAACACCCGCATCGCGCGGGTCACGGTGAGGCCCGGGGTGTCGCGGGGGACCAGCACCATGGACTGCCGGCGGCGGACGTCCGGGGCGTCCGGGTCCGTCGCGCCCATCACGACGACGACCGCGCAGCGCGGGTCCATCGCCCCGGAGATGTACCACTTGCGGCCGGTGACGACGTAGTCGCCGCCGTCCCGCTCGATCCGCGTGGTGATGTTGGTGGCGTCCGAGGAGGCCACGTCCGGCTCGGTCATCGCGAACGCCGAGCGGATCTCCCCGGCGAGCAGCGGCGCCAGCCACCGCTCGCGCTGCTCCGCGTCCCCGAACCGGGCCAGCAGCTCCATGTTCCCGGTGTCCGGCGCCGCGCAGTTGGTCGCCGTCGGCGCGAGCCCCGGACTGCGGCCGGTGATCTCGGCGAGCGGGGCGTACTGGAGGTTGGTCAGCCCGGCCCCGAGCCGCGGGTCCGGCAGGAAGAGGTTCCACAGGCCCCGGCGACGCGCCTCGGTCTTCAGCTCCTCCACCACCGGCGGGGTGTCCCAGGGCGAGGCGAGGCGGGCGCGCTGCTCCCGGGCGGTCCGCTCGGCCGGGTACACGTGCTCGTCCATGAAGGCGAGCAGCTCGGCCCGGAGTTGCCCGGTGCGGGCGTCGAACGCGAAGTCCATGGCGGATCAGCCCTCCCGCAGGGCGCTCAGGCCCTGCTCGACGAAGACGGGGACGAGGTCCCCCATGCGCTCGAATCCGCCGCCGACCGTCCTGCCGAGCGTGTAGCGGTAGTGGATGCCCTCCAGGATCACGGCGAGCTTGAACCAGGCGAAGGCGGTGTACCAGGAGAGGGCCGACACGTCCCGGCCGGAGAGCCGCGCGTACCGCTCGACCAGCTCGGCCGGGGCCGGATGGCCGGGCGCGTGCGCGGTGGTGGCGACGGGGGAGTCGGCGAGGAGGGCCGTGCTGCTGTACATCATCAGCAGGCCCAGATCGGTCAGCGGATCGCCGAGCGTGGACATCTCCCAGTCCAGGACCGCCCGGATGCCGTCGTCCGGGCCGCCGATCAGCACGTTGTCGAGCCGGTAGTCGCCGTGCACCACGGCCGGGGCGGGGGAGCGGGGCAGCGTCCGGGCGAGCGAGGCCCGCAGGGTGCCGACGCCGGGCAGGTCGCGGCTGTGGGAGGCGGCCAACTGCCGTGCCCAGCGGTCCAGCTGGCGCTCCAGGAAGCCCTCGGGGCGGCCGAAGTCCGCGAGCCCGGCGGCGGCCGGGTCGACCGAGTGCAGGGCGACGAGGGTGTCGACCAGGCCCAGCACGGCGGCCCGGGTGCGCCCGGGGCCGAGCGCGGCGAGCTGCGCGGCCGTGCGGTAGGGGGTGCCGTCGACGAACTCCATGACGTAGAACGGCGCCCCGGTCACCTCCTCGTCCTCGCAGAGCAGGACGGGCTCCGGGACCGGCACCGGCGTCGGGCGCAGGGCGGTGATCACGCGGTGCTCGCGCCGCATGTCGTGCGCGGTGGCCAGGACGTGGCCGAGCGGGGGCCGCCGCACCACCCAGCGGGCGGTGCCGTCGGAGACGGCGTACGTGAGGTTGGACCGCCCGCCCTCGATCAGCCGTCCGGACAGGGGGCCGTCCAGCAGCCCGGGCCGCTCCCGGTCGAGCAGCGCGCGCAGCCGGTGGAGATCGAGTCCGGGCGGATGGTCGGTACTCATCGTCGCTCCTACGGGGCAGGGGACATGTACCGCACACATGATGCCGACCAGTCGGTATGTCGTCCAGGGGGTGTACCGGGCACCGCGCGCGTCCCGGACACCGGGCGTGGGGCGGGAGCGTGGGCGGGTCCGGGCGCCGCCGGGGCGGGCCGGTGCGCGGAAGGCGGGGGCGGCGCGCTCGACGGCGGGCCTCGGGGGCGGGAGGGCGTCGGGGTGCGCGGGGCCGGGGTGCGGCGGGACTCGTTGGGGCCGCCGGATCCGGCGGGCGGCGGAGAGGGTCGACTCCGGTGGGCGCGGGGTGCGGGGTGCGGGGTGCGGGGTGCGGCGGGGTCGGTCGGGCCGGCGGGACCGGTGGCCCGCGGAGGGGACCGGCTCGGGCCGGGCGCGGGGTGCGGAGCGCCGGGCGGGGGCATCGGCGGGCGGGGGGCGGCGGACGCGTCCGCCGGCGGGCCGGGGCCGGGACGGCGACCGGAGCCGTCCGGTGCCGGTCAGAGGATCAGTACGGCCCCGCAGCCCGCCAGCGCCGCGGTGCACAGGACCGCCGCGGCGGCCCGCGTCGGCGGCAGCGGCCCGGGGGCGGGGGAGGCGGCGAGCCCCTGTATCCGGCGGTGCGCGATGTACAGGAAGCCCAGCCAGAGGGCGGCGCAGAGCGCGACGGCGACGGCCTGGACGGGACCGCCGCCCCGGCCCAGGGCGGTGCGCGCGGCGAGCACGGCCGTGACGGTGGCGGAGAGGGTGGTGCGCCGCCAGGCCAGCCGGGTCCGCTCGGGCTGGAGCCCGGGGTCGCGGGTCACCCCTCCCACCCGGTGAGGACCACGACGACCATGGCCACGGCGACCACCGCGACGACCAGGCTCATCACGGCGGGGAAGCGGGAGACGGGCAGGTCCTCGCCCCGGCGCATCGCGCGTTCGCAGCGCACCCAGTGGTTGACGGCGCGCAGCGCGCACAGGACGCCGGCCGCGAGCAGCGCGAGCGCGAGCCCGACGCGCCAGCCCCGGCCCAGGGCGGGAAGGAACTGGTCCACCGCGAAACCGCCGCCGATCAGGGCGAGGGCGGTGCGCAGCCAGGCGAGGAAGGTGCGCTCGTTGGCGAGCGAGAACCGGTAGTCCGGGGTGCGGCCCTCCTCCCGGACCTCCTCGGGCGCGAACCACAACCGCACGTTGCTGACGAATTCCCTCACCCCCGGACCCTAACCCCGCCCTCGGGCCCCCGCCCGCGCGGCCGGGGCACGCCTGGCCCGGGTCCCGCCGCCCGCGCCGGGACCGTGCCCAGGGTCCCGCGGCCCGCCGCCCGCCGCCCGCCGCCCGCCGCCCGCCGCCCGCCGCCCGCCGCCCGCCGCCCGCCGCCGGACCCGCCCCGGGCCGCGCCGCCCCGGCCCCGGTCAGCCGCGGCCGGGTCCTCGCCTCCCCCCGGCCCCGGGCCCACCGCCATCCTCCGGGCCCCGCACCGGACTTCGCCGCCCCGCCGCCGGACCCGCCCGGGGCGACCGCCGCCGGGCTTCCCCGCCCCGGCCCACCTCGCCCCGCCCCGGTCCGGCCCCGTCCACCGCCCGGGCGGCCCCGGCTCCCCGGAACGGCCCCGGCTCCCCGGAACGGGCCCGGCTCCCCGGAACGGGGGCGGTCCCCGGAAGAGGCGTCACCCCCGTTCCCGTTCCCGCTCCCACGCCCGCAGCCGTTCGTACGCGGCCAGCCCGTCCGGGACCCACTCCCACTCACCGAGCCGCCGCTCCAGCTCCGCCCCGGTGAGGAACCCGTGCCAGTCCACCTCCTCCGCCTGCGGACGCACCGCCCCCTCCCAGCGCACCTCGTACACCGCCGACCACCACCGGCGCCCGCCGCCTCCGTCGAAGAGGAAGGAGAACCGGAACTCCGGCCGGGGCAGGCCGCTCACCCCCAGCTCCTCCCCGGCCTCCCGCAGCGCCGCGTCGTCGTAGGACTCGCCCGCCCCGACGACCCCGCCGACGAACATGTCGTACAGCGAGGGGTACACCAGCTTCCCCGGTGTGCGACGGTGGACGAAGAACCGTCCCCGCGCGTCCCGGACCCGGACGAAGACCACGCGGTGGCACAGCCCGCGGGCGTAGACGTCGCCCCGCCGCGCCCGGCCCACCACCCGGTCGTCCTCGTCCACGACATCGAGGATCTCGTCAGCCGCACTCATCCGCCCATCCAAGCAGCGGCCGGGCACGCCGAGTGGTCGACACGGAACGGGCCGCCCGGGGCAACGGAGGCAAATCCCCCTCTTGGCGCAGGAGTTGACGCGTGTAACACCCAAGCGGCCCTTGACGACGAGTGCGGCCGACGGGTTTGCTGTGAGTGATCAGTCCATGGCAATCCGGCTACGACGACCAGCGCGTCGCGTGAGGAAGTTCCGCGGTGTCCCCACCTCCGCCTCCCCTCGGCCGCGCCCGCAGACGCGCCGGCCACTCTTTCGACGAGGCGCTCGACGACGCCGAACTCACGACGGCACGCGCGGCGCTGGCGCAGGGACGCTGGCAGTCGGCGCGCTCCCTGATCACCCGGACGGGCGTGGAGTGGGACCGCCGCGGACACCGGATCGCCGTCCTCGCCGCCGAACGCTACTGCGCCGCCTGGGCCCGGGAGTGGCTCCTCGCCGAACCCGACTCCACCGACGCCTCCCTGCTGCTCGCCTTCGCCCTCGTCCGGCGCGCGCTGCGCGGCAAGGAGAAGCCGGCCGCCGCCCGGGAGGCCTGCCGGAGCACCGCCGCGCTCGTCCCCGAGGACCCCACCCCCTGGCTGGGACTGCTGATGCTGGAGCGCGACCTGGGCACCGACGACGATGTCGTCCGTGCCTTCGAGGCGGTCCGGGGCCGCTACGCCGACCACCACCACGCGCACCACCTGATGGTCGCCCGCCTCGCCGAACAGCGCGCCGAGGACGGCCCGGACCCGCTGCACGAGGTCTACGACTTCGCCAACTGGGCCGCCGAACAGGCCCCCGCCGACTCCCCCCTGGCCATCCTGCCGGTCGTCGCGCACGCCGAGCGCTACCGCGTCCTGGCCGCCGCCGGCCACGAGTCCGCCGACCCCAGGTCCTCCGGCCACTGGATCGGCCGCCGCGCCCGGCTGGTGATGAAGGCCGCCTTCGACTGGTGGCTGGAATGGGAGCAGGACGGCCACCCGCGCAGGCTGATCGACCTCAACTTCCTGGCCCACGCCAAGTCCTGCGAGGGGCGCGGCGCCGAGGCCGCCGCCCTGTTCCACCGGATCGGCCCGCACGCCACCCCCGCCCCCTGGGCCTACCCGGACCGGGAACCGTACGCCGCCTTCCGCGCCGCCCGCGCCGACGCGCTGGGGACGGCCTGACCCCACGACCCCCTCCCTCCACCCCGACCCGCATCCCGACGACGACATAAGGACGGTCCCCCGATGGCCACGGGCACTTCGAGCACACGGAAAGCCAGGCGCGACGGCGGCATCAGCACGTTCAAGGGGGAGGAACGGGCGCTGCGCGCCGACCGGCTGGGCACGGGGGGCCTGCTCCTGTCCGTCCTCGCCGCCACCGCGCCGCTCATGGTCGTCGCCGGGGTCATGCCCACCACGTACGCGGTCATCGGCATCGTCGGCCAGCCGCTGATCTTCGTGGTGCTGGGCGTCGTCCTCGTCCTGTTCAGCGTCGGCTATGCCGAGATGAGCCGCCACGTCCACAACGCGGGCGCCTTCTACGCGTACATCTCCCGAGGTCTGGGCGGCACCGCCGGGGCGAGCGCCGCCCTGGTCGCGATGGTCGCCTACAACGCCCTCCAGGTCGGCATCTACGGCATCTTCGGCTTCGAGGTCTCCGGTCTCCTGTCCACCTACGCCGGGGTCGACATCGCCTGGTGGATCCCCGCGCTGGTGGGCGTCGTCGCGGTCGGCGCGCTCGGCTGGCTGAAGATCGACGTCAACGCGCGGGTGCTCGGCGTGCTCCTGCTCATCGAGGTCGTCCTCGTCGTGGTCTTCGACATCGCCGCGGTCTCCGACCCCGGACCGCAGGGGCTGTCGCTGCACGCCTTCAACCCGGACACCCTGACCGGCGCGGGCGTCGGCACCGCGCTGTGCTTCTGCATCGCCGCCTTCCTCGGCTTCGAGCAGGCGCCCGTCTACGCCGAGGAGACCAGCCGCCCGCACGTCCTGGTGCCGCGGGTGATGTTCCTCGCCGTCGCGGGCGTCGCCGTGTTCTTCGCCCTCAGCAGCTGGGCGCTGACCGTCGCCACCGGTCCCGACAGGATCGTCGGCAGTGCCCAGGAGCAGAGCGCCGGGCTGCTGTTCAACCTCACCGAGGCCCGGCTCGGGGCCACCTTCACCGACGTCCTGCACGTGCTGTTCGTGACCGGCATGTTCGCGGCCCTCCTCAGCTTCCACAACGTGGTCGCCCGCTACGCCTTCGCCATGGGCCG
Source organism: Streptomyces sp. NPDC107521 (assembly GCF_055598485.1). Taxonomy (NCBI): domain Bacteria; kingdom Bacillati; phylum Actinomycetota; class Actinomycetes; order Kitasatosporales; family Streptomycetaceae; genus Streptomyces; species Streptomyces sp. NPDC107521. The sequence continues at coordinate 175,507 of NZ_JBVKAT010000010.1, read as the reverse complement.
CGAGGGGCTGCTGCCCGCCCCCTTCGGCCGCACCAGCGGCACCAGCGGCGCCCCCGGCACCGGTTCGCTGCTTCAGACCGCCGTGTCCCTGGTCATCGTCGTCGTCTTCGCGGTCGTGGACGACAAGCCGGTCGGCGACCCGACCGAGCCCGTGCTGCACCTGTTCACCTGGGGCGGCAACATCGGCGCCCTCGGCGTCATCCTGCTGATGGCCGCCGCCTCGTTCTCCGTGGTGGCCTTCTTCGTCCGGCGCGGCGCCGCCGGCGCCCAGTGGATGCGGCTGACGACCTCCGTCCTGGCGGGCGTCGCCCTGCTGGTGATCGCCGGATACACCGTGAAGGACTTCGACGTGCTCGTCGGCGCGGGCCCCGGCTCGGCGCTGAGCTGGGTGCTGCCCGGGCTCATCGGCCTCGCGGTGGTCGCCGGGCTGGTGCAGGGCGCGATCCTGCGCGCCCGCGCGCCGGAGCGGCACGCCCGCATCGGCCTGGGCAACGAGGCGTTCCGGCTGGAGAAGGCGGCGTCGGAGTAGGGCGGGACGGGGGCCGGGCGGGTCCGCCCGGGGGTGTGACCCAGGGGCGCCCCGGCCCCCGCCCGTGGGGGCGTCCGTGCGGGCGGGGCCGGGGGCTCGGCCGCCGTGCCGGAGGGGACGGCGCGCGACCGCCGGTGCGCACACCGGGGGAGGGGTGTCCGGGCGGCGGGTGCGGAGGGCGCGGGCACCCGTGGCCCGGCACCGGCACGGCCGCCGGGCCTCCGGGGTGCCCCGGGCCTCCGGGGTGCTCCTGGGTGACCGTGGCCTCCGGCGCTGCCGGACCCGAGAGCTGCGGCCCCTCAGGGCCACCGGATCCCGGACTGCCGCACGCCAGGGCCACCGGATGCCCGAGGTACCGGCCCCAGGGCCACCGGACTGCCGCCCCCCCAGCACCATCGCATCCCCGAGGTACCGGCCCCCAGTGCCACCTGGAGTCCCCGGGCCCCGGGCCCCGGGTCACCGGGGCGGCCGGGTGAGCGCCCGGAGCGCCCGCACCGCGTGGTCCGCGATCTCCCCGGGTCCGTCCGTGACCTCCACCGCCACGCCCGCCTCGTCCGGCTCCAGCGGCTGGAGGGTCGCGAACTGCGAGTCCAGCAGCGTCGCCGGCATGAAGTGCCCCTCGCGGCGGGCCGTCCGCCGACCGATCAGCTCCCGGTCCCCGGTGAGATGCAGGAACACCAGCTCCGGGGCGGCGGTCCGCAGCCGGTCGCGGTACGCCCGCTTCAGCGCCGAGCAGCCCACCACCCCGCCGAGCCCCGCCCGCCCCCGCGCCCACCGCCCGACGGCGTCCAGCCAGGGCCCGCGGTCCTCGTCGGTCAGCGGGATGCCCGCCGACATCCGGGCGATACTGGCCGGCGGGTGGAAGTCGTCGCCCTCGGCGTAGGGGACACCGAGCCGGGCCGCGAGCAGTCCGCCGACGGTGCTCTTGCCGGTGCCCGCGACGCCCATCACCACGACGACCGGGAGGACGTGCGCCCACTGCATCGGGAACCTGCCTCGCTGTCCGGCGGAGGTCCGCGGCCCGCTCCGGCGGCCCGCGCTGTCGACGCCACGGAACCCCACCGGCCGCGCCGCGCGCAACCCCGCCTCCCGCCCCGCCCCGGGGCGGGGGACCGGGGGACCGGTCAGTCGAGGAACTCCCCGTCGACGTACACCCAGGCCCCGTCGACCCGCTCGAACCGGCTCCGCTCGTGCAGCGAGCCGCCCCGGTAGGAGGCCCGGAAGGTCACGGTGCCGGCGGAGTGGAACGCCGAACCGGCACCGGTCGCGAGGATCTCCAGTCCCGTCCACCGCGTGCCGGTGTCCGGGTCGAGCCGCGCGGGCCGGGTGCGCGGATGCCACGTCCGCAGCAGGTACCCGGCGTCACCCTTCACGAAGGCGCAGTACCGGGACCGCATCAGGGCCTCGGCCGTCGGCGCGGCCCCGGCCCCGGAGTGGAACCGGCCGCAGCACTCCGGATACGCCTCGGGCAGCCCGCAGGGACAGGAACGCGTGCTCATGCGTCCCATTGTGCCCGCCGCCCCCGTCCCCGGGGAAAACGACGGCGGCCGGGCGGCGCCGGGGGGACACTGGCGGGCATGCGTGAGTGCCACGAGGCGTCCGCCGGTCTGTCCCTGCGCCGTTGGTCCCCCGGCGACGTCCGGGCCGTCCGCGCGGCGTTCGCCGACCCGGAGCTGGACCGGCAGACGAAGGAACCCGTCGCCTCCCCGCTCGGGGCGTGCCGGTGGCTCGCGGCACGGGAGGAGCAGTGGGCCTCGGGGACGGCCTTCGCCTTCGCCGTGGTCGACGGCGCGGACACCGTACTGGGCAACGCGGCCGTCGGCGCGGTCGACCGGCGCCACCGGACCGGATGGGTGTCGTACTGGACCGTCGCCCCGGCCCGGGGGCGCGGAGTGGCGTCCCGGGCCTGCCGGGCACTGGCCCACTGGTCCTTCGGCGAACTGGGCCTGTTCCGCCTGGAACTGGGCCACCGGACGGACAATCCGGCCTCCTGCCGGGTGGCCCGCGCCGCGGGCTTCGGGGCGGAGGGAGTGGAACGCGGGAAGCTGGAGTACGAGGGGGTCCGCCACGACGTGGAGCGCCACGCCCGCCTGTCCACCGACCCCGAGCCACCCCGGCCGTGACCCACCGCCCCACGCCCCCCGTCCGCCCCGCCCGCTCCCACGGACCACCGCCCGGGACCCGGCCCCAGCGGCGGAGCCGCCCTCGCGGGCCGGCGCCGGAAAGCAGGAAGTCCCCGGATCGGCCGGGGCCCTGCCGGTGCCGGTGTTGCTGGTGTCCCACGCGGACCTGGACTCCCGCCCCGGGCACCAGCTCACTGGTTGGCCGGCCTGCCCAAACGTCCGTATGGGGGCGAGATGTGGCGGGTGCGTCCTCCTCCTGTCTCCTGCTGTTCCCGCCCGTCCCCGAGCGCTGTTGGTCATGAGTTGGCCGGGTGGCCAACCGTTCCGCCCATGACGGAGGAGTCGAGTACCGCTCAACGCTCGCCCGGCCCGTGGACCGGTCGAGTAGCCGCGGCTCCCACGGTCCGGTGTTCACGTCGAAGCCCTTCCCGAACCGCCGATCACGGGCCGAACGAGGGTCTCCTGGGTGCCGTGGCCGGGCGCCGGGCGCCGGGTGTCGGAGCTCGGCTCGGGGAGCGGAAGCAACCCGGCACGCCTGGTGACCCTCGGCGCGTCCGGTCCGGGGGTGGACATCGCCCCCGCTGGTGAGACCGTGGCACGGGCGCGCTGGGGTGACCTGCCGGAACTTGAGTTCCGCGTGGCGGGGGCGACGGCGTTCCCGAGCGGGACGGACCGGACGTTCGATGCGCTCACGTGAGGACGGAGCCCCAAGACTCGCCGTCTCCCGAGCCGGCGACGGGCTCGGCCCGTCATCCCCGGTCCGGCCCGGGGATGACGGGCCGTCGGTCACGCGGTCGGTCGCGCCGTACCTCAGAAATGCGGAAAACCCCACATGAAGTGGGGTCTCAGCCGGTGTCCGAGGGGGGACTTGAACCCCCACGCCCGATAAAGGGCACTAGCACCTCAAGCTAGCGCGTCTGCCATTCCGCCACCCGGACAAGGTGTCTGCCGCGCGAGGTTCCCCCCGTGGCGACGACGTAAACATTACCAGGCTTTCCCGGGTGGGCGATCACCCATGGTTGGGCGGGGGCGCCCGGCGGGAGAGGATGAGGGGACCATCAGCGGCGACAGCGGGAGGAACCACGTGAGCGACTCGGGCACGACCGGGAACGTCACCGGCGAGGACGAGGTCGTCGACCTCTGCCGCGAGCTGATCCGGATCGACACCAGCAACTACGGCGACCACTCGGGTCCCGGCGAGCGCAAGGCGGCCGAGTACGTCGCCGAGAAGCTCGCCGAGGTGGGCCTCGAACCCCGGATCTTCGAATCCCACCCGGGCCGGGCCTCCACGGTGGCCCGCATCGAGGGCGAGGACCCGTCCCGTCCCGCCCTGCTCATCCACGGCCACACCGACGTCGTCCCGGCCAACGCCGACGACTGGACGCACCACCCCTTCTCCGGCGAGATCGCGGACGGCTGCGTCTGGGGGCGGGGCGCCGTCGACATGAAGGACATGGACGCGATGACCCTCGCGGTCGTGCGCGAGCGGATGCGCAGCGGGCGCAAGCCGCCGCGCGACATCGTGCTGGCGTTCCTCGCGGACGAGGAGGCCGGCGGCACCTACGGCGCCAAGCACCTCGTCCACCGGCACCCCGAGCTGTTCGAGGGCGTCACCGAGGCCATCGGCGAGGTCGGCGGGTTCTCCTTCACGGTCAACGAGAAGCTGCGGCTCTATCTCGTCGAGACCGCCGAGAAGGGCATGCACTGGATGCGGCTCACCGTCGAGGGCACCGCCGGACACGGCTCGATGACCAACGACGACAACGCCATCACCGAACTGTGCGACGCCGTCGCCCGGCTCGGCCGCCACACCTGGCCGGTCAGGGTGACCAAGACCGTGCGGGCCTTCCTGGACGAGCTGTCCGACGCGCTCGGCACCGAACTCGACCCCGAGAACATGGACGAGACCCTCGCCAAGCTCGGCGGCATCTCCCGGATGATCGGCACCACCCTGCGCAACTCGGCCGCGCCCACCATGCTCGGCGCCGGCTACAAGGTCAACGTCATCCCCGGCCAGGCCACCGCCCACGTCGACGGACGCTTCCTGCCCGGCTACGAGCAGGAGTTCCTCGCCGACCTCGACCGCGTCCTCGGCCCCCGCGTCCGCCGCGAGGACGTGCACGCCGACAAGGCGCTGGAGACCGGCTTCGACGGCCGGCTCGTCGACGCCATGCAGAGCGCGCTGCGCGCCGAGGACCCGATCGCGCGGGCGGTGCCCTACATGCTCTCCGGCGGCACCGACGCCAAGTCCTTCGACGACCTCGGCATCCGCTGCTTCGGCTTCGCGCCGCTCCAGCTCCCGCCGGAGCTGGACTTCGCCGGGATGTTCCACGGGGTCGACGAGCGGGTGCCGGTCGAGGGACTGCGGTTCGGCGTGCGGGTGCTGGACCGGTTCATCGACGCCTCCTGAACCCGGCGGCGGGCCCGGCGCCCGCCGCGGAACCGTTCATCGATTCGCTCGCGCGTATGGAGGACCCCCGGGAAGAGTGAACGCACTCGTGGGCTCGTAGCCTGATAACCCCCTCCTCGTTACAGGTGTTGCGGTCCGCACGATGGGATCGCGTTTGCCAACTAGGAGGAATAATGATCAAGAAGGTCGTCGCCGCCGCGGCTGCCACCGGTGGCCTGGTTCTCGCGGGCGCCGGCATGGCCGTCGCCGACTCCGGCGCCCAGGGTGCCGCCGCGCACTCCCCGGGTGTCCTTTCCGGCAATGTCGTCCAGGTTCCCGTGCACGTCCCGGTGAACGTCTGCGGCAACACGATCGACGTGATCGGCCTGCTGAACCCCGCCTTCGGCAACGTCTGCGTCAACGACTGACGCCGCCGCTCGCCCCCTGAGGGTCTGAGTCCGCCGGCCCCGGAGCACGCGCCACGCGCTCCGGGGCCGACGGCCTTGGGGGCGCGGGACACGACGCCGGACGTCGGTGACGACGGCACCCCCGGCACCACGGAACCCCGGTACCACCGATCCCCCGGTACCGCGGGCCCCACTCGGTACTTCGGATCCCCGGCCCTCAGAGGCCCGGGGCAAGGCAGGGAATCAGTACATGCGACAGGCAACCCGCAAGGGTCTGATGACGGTGGCGGCCGCCACCGGCGTGATCGCCGCGGCGAGCGGCGCGGCCCACGCCGACTCGGGTGCGCACGGCGCGAGCGCCGGATCGCCCGGCGTGGTGTCCGGCAACACCGTGCAGGCCCCGGTGCACGTCCCGGTGAACGTCTGCGGCAACACGGTCGACGCCGTCGGCGCCCTCAACCCCGCGATGGGCAACTCCTGTGTCAACCGGGGCGGTGGTGGCGCGCACGCCGAGGGGCACGCCTCGGACTCGCCCGGCGTCGGCTCCGGCAACAACGTCCAGGTGCCGGTCGACGTGCCGGTGAACGTCTGCGGCAACAGCGTCAACGTCGTCGGCCTGCTCAACCCGGCCCTCGGCAACAACTGCGAGAACGGCGGGGGCCACGAGGCGCCGCCCGTCGAGCCGGAGCCCGAGAAGCCCGTCACCCCGAGCACCCCCGGCACCGACGCGCCCCCCGCCCCCGGGACCCCCGAGCGGCCCGCCCCCGGGCCCCAGGAGCCGGTCAACCTCGCGGAGACCGGCAACGGGATCCCGCTGGGCCTCTCCGTCCCGCTGGGCGCCGGTGTGCTGCTCACCGGTGTCGTGCTCTACCGCAGGGCGCGCGCCGGGGTGTGATGCCGGTCACCGGCCGCCGCCGCGGCGCCGGACCGGCGTGAGGCATCTCACCACACGCGGAAGCGGGCCCCGCACCGGCGGGGCCCGCTCCTTGTCCGTCGACCGCTCACCAGGTGGCGCGCACCTGGCGGATGATCCGCCGCCGCAGCCGCACCTTCCGGCTGCCGTCGCGCAGCAGGGTCAGTCGGTACAACTCCCAGTGTCCGTACTCGGCATGGTCCGTCAGCAGTCGCGTCGTCTCCTTGCGGGACACCCCGCGCGGCAGGCGCACGTCGACGAATTCGTATTCCGGCATCGCATCTATTGTGCGGGCCGGGGCCCGGTACGGATAGCGTCTGCACTATGTCTGATGCTGCGCAGCCCACCGCTGCCGAGGTACGCGCCGCCGCCGAGGCGGTGAAGACCGCGCTCGACCGCCACCTGGCCGCGGTCGAACGCCGCTCGGGGGAGGACGACCCGGCCGTCCACGAGGCGTTCAACCAGCTGGCCGCGGCCGCGGAGGCGTACGACGAGTTGCTCTACGACCACTACGACGAGGTGACCCCCTTCGAGATCCCCGGTGCGGACGACTCCCTGCCGCCGTACAGGGGCCCCGAGGAACCGCACGCGGTGAGCGTGCTGATCCGCCGTGACTACGCCGTGGCCGAGCCGCGGCGGCTGATGGCGCAGGCCCGCCGGGTCGAGGCGGCGGACGACGAGCGGGACGCGGACAGGGACGCGTCCGGCACCGTCCACGGAGCCCTGGGCATCCTGTTCGGCGAGTACGAGCCGGACGAGATCGCCTCCCGCCACACGGAGTTCGGCCTGGAGGAGGGCGACTCCACGCTGTGGGTGACGGCCGCCGACGAACTCGCCGAGCCCGGCGAGTGGTTGGAGGCCCCCTTCGACCACGTCGACGCCGAGGAGGTCGTCTGCCGCTTCGACGTCAGCGCCGTCTTCGACGACGAGGACGAGGACCTGGGCGGCGCGGACGACGACGAGGACGAAGAGGACGACGACGAGAGCGACGAGGACGACTACGACGAGGCTCCGGACGACGACGGCGCCGCCGGGCCGTCCGGGGACGGCACGGGACCGGCGCGGTCGCCCGCGGCCCGCTGAGGGGCGGGCGCGCGGACACCGGCCGGAGGACGGCGGCGGCTACGGAGGATCTTCCCTCCGTGGCCGCCGTTCTCGTTCCGGCGTCCGGTGCGGGTCCCCGGCCCAGGGTCCGGGTTCCGGTTCCGGGGCCCGCGCCCCGGCCGGGTCCCCGGCCGCTCGGCCACCGCGGGCCGTGCGCCGGAGAGTTCGGCGGGACCGCGGGGCGGGCGATCGGCGGGTCGGCGGATCAGGGGGAACCGGGGAGGAACCCGGGGGTCAGCCGTCCGTCGGGGCGTGCGGCGCGAGGAGGACCGGCAGCCGGGTCGTCCGGGGCGCGGCCGGGACCTCCGCCACGGCGCGGGGCAGGGCCTGCTCCACCCCGTGCACCACGGAGAGATGGCGCACGGCCCGGCCGAACGCCGTGTAGACCCAGGGGCGGCTGAGCGCCCCCGCCGCGTCCCCGGGCAGCACCACGACCACCGCGGGCCACCGGCCGCCGACCGCCTGGTGCGCGGTCAGCGCCCAGCCGTGCCGCACCGACCGCTCGACCCGCTCCCTCGGGACGACCACGCTCTCGCCGCCGCACGACAGCCGCAGCCCCTCCGCGTCGGCGCCCTCCACCCGGCCCGGCACCGTGCGGCCCGGGGCGGGGGAGTAGGCGACGAGGTCCCCCGGGTCGAAGCCGCCGAAGCGGCCGGGGCCGGGATTCAGCCGTTCCTTGAGCGCCGCGTTGAGGGCCCGGGTGCCCGCCGCGCCGCCGTGGCCCGGGGTGATCACCCGGGTCCGCCCGGCGGGCACCCCGATCGCGCGCGGCACCGAGTCCACGACGAGCTGCACCGCCCGGTGCACGGCCTCCCCGGCGTCCCGCACCGGCACGATCACGATCTCCTTGCCGGGTGCCTCCACCCGGCCCAGCTCCCCGGCGCCGATGCCGGAGACCAGCTCGCCCAGCGGCCCCGGGTCCGGCCGCCGGGAGGCGACGCGGGGGCAGAGGCCGGACGCCAGCAGGTCCGCGAAGACCCGGCCGGGCCCCGCCGAGCCGAGCACCGAGGGGTCACCGCTCAGGACCAGCCGCGCCCCGTCCGGCAGCGACTCCGCGAGCAGTGCGGCGGTCTCCACGTCCAGTTGCGGCGCGTCGGCCACCACGAGCAGGTCGAGGTCCAGCGCGCCGTCCGCGTCCCGCCCGGGGCCCTCGCTCCCGGCGAGCAGCCCGGCCACGGTGGTGACGGCGGGGGCGTCCCCGCCGGGGACGGGGGAGTCCGGCGCGGGCTCCCCGGGCACGGCGTCCGGGGATCCCGCGGGCTCCGCGCCCACGGCGGCGAGGGCGGCGAGGCGGTCGCGGCCGAGCGGGCCGTGCGCGGCGGCCCAGGCGCGCAGGCCCAGCGCGTGCGCCGCGCGGAGCAGGGCGGCGGGCTCGGCCAGGGACGCCTCGCCGCCGGTGTGCAGGACCAGCCCGTGGTCCGCGACCGCCCGGATCAGTTCGGCGGCGGAACCCCGCGCCGCGGCGGCCTCCCGCTCCCACTCGGGCGCCGCACCGTCCCGCTTCGGCGTGGAGGCGGCCAGCCGGGCCAGGGCGTCCGCGAGGCTCTCCTCCGCCAGCGCGTACCGCTCCAGCCCGACCAGGACCCGCACCGGGCGGTCCTCCCCGTCGGCCTGCTCCTCCCCGGCCGGGGCGCCCTCCGGGTGGCCGCCCGGTTCGTCCAGGGCGTCCTGGAAGACCAGGGCGTCGCCCTCGGCGAGCGCGCTCTGCACGGCGGCGTCCGGGTCCGGCACGCCCTGCTGGGCGAGCGCGGCCGTGAGCCGGGGCAGCTCCAGGGCGGTGTGGCCGCCGAGCGCCGCCCGCTCCAGCTGCCGGACGGTGAGGGCGCGGCCCCGCCGTTCGTCACCGGGGCCGCACTCCGCGCCGAGCAGGGACCGGGCGAAGCCGTCGGCCTGCTCGGGGCGCACCTCGGGGAGGCGGAGCAACTGCCAGGGGTCCTCGCGCAGCACGGGGCCCGCCGATTCGCCCAGCAGCGCGGCGGCCGCCGGCGCGAGCGCCTCGGGGGCACCGCCCTCGGCCAGCACTTCCCGCACCGCCCGTACCGTCTCCGGCGCGGGCCCGGCGGGGGCCTGGGGGACTCCGGCGGACGGCGGCGCCGGTGCCCGCCGGGCGGGCTCCCGGCGCGGCGCCGGGCGGCGCGGGGCCGGGGCCGGTCCGTCGAACCCGTCGGCCGGGGGCTTCGCGCCCTTCTCCACGGCCCGTACGGCGGCGAGGAGATCGGCCGCGGTGCCGCTCAGCTTGGCTCCGCTGGCGATCGGCTCCGTACGCTCCGCCCTGCGCCGCTCGATCCGCTCCCGCTCGACCCGCTGCGCGGCCAGCTCGGCCGTGGCCTCGGACACGGCGTCCTTGCCCCCGGCACCCTCGGCACCCTCACCCCCGGGGTTTCCGCCGTCCGCGCCACCGTCGCCCTCGGCGTCCGCGCCACTGCCGGAACCCGTGGCGCCCGCGCCCTCGGCCTCCCCGTCCGTCCCGTCATCCCGCGCCCCGCCGCCGGCACCGGTCCCGGCCTCCGCCCCGCCGCCGGAGCCCGCGCCGAGGTCCGCTCCGCCCTCCGCCCCGCCGCCGTCCGCCGCATCGCCCCGCGCCCCGCCGCCGGTACCGGGCCCGGAGCCCGCGGACGCGGGTGTGTCCCCGGCGTCCGGGACCCCCGCGCCCCCGTCCGCCTCCGCCTCCGGCGCTCCGGCGGCGGTCGCGCTCCCGTCCGCCCCGTCCGCGCCGCCGGTCCCCGCGGTTGCATCCGCCCCGTCCGTCCCGGCGGGCGCGTCGGCGGGGGCGGCGGGCCCCGTTCCCTCGGTGCTCCCCGTGGGGGCGGGCTCCGTGCTCACAGCGTGCTCCAGTCGTGATCGGGATAGCGGTGCACGGGCGCCGACACGTCGTCGAGGGCCCGGCAGATCTCGTCAGGAAGCGTAAGCGCCTCCACTGACAGCGCCGCCGTGAGCTGCCGCGCGTTGCGCGCCCCGACGACCGGCGCGACCACCCCGGGCCGGTCCCGGACCCACGCCAGCGCCACCTGCAACGGCGTCACCGCCAGCCCGTCCGCCGCCGTCGTCACCGCCTCCACGATGTGCCCGGCCGCGGTGTCGAGGTAGGGGGCGACGAACGGCGCCATGTGCTCCGACGCCCCGCGCGAGTCGGCGGGCGTCGCGTCCTTGCGGTACTTGCCCGTGAGCACCCCGCGCCCCAGCGGCGAGGAGGGGAGCAGCCCGATGCCCAGATCGAGCGCGGCGGGCAGCACCTCGCGCTCCACACCCCGCTGCAGCAGCGAGTACTCGGCCTGGGTGCTCGCCAGCCGGTTGCGCACCCCCGGGGCCGCGAGCTGCCAGGTGCCCGCCTTGGCCAGCTGCCAGCCGCAGAACCCGGCCACCCCCGCGTAGCGGGCGCGCCCGCTGCTGACCGCGAGGTCGAGGGCGTGCAGCGTCTCCTCCAGCGGGGTCTCCGGGTCGTAGGCGTGGACGTGCCACACGTCGACGTGGTCCGTGCCCAGGCGGGCGAGGGAGGCGTCCAGCGCGGAGAGCAGATGCCCGCGCGAGCCGTCGAAGCGGCGGTCGAAGTCGGCGACGCTGCCGGCCTTGGTCGAGATCACCAGATCCCGGCGCGGCACCAGTCCCTCCATGAGCCGCCCCAGGAGGTACTCGGCCTCTCCGTCGCCGTACACGTCGGCGGTGTCGACGAGGGACCCGCCCGCCTCCCAGAAGGTCTTCAGGAGGTCCGCCGCGTCGTGCTCGTCGGTGTCCCGGCCCCAGGTGAGGGTGCCCAGCCCGATGCGGGACACACGCAGCCCGGTGCGCCCCAGATGCCTCTGCTCCATGGACGCCGACACTACTGGCCGCGGCCCGCGCCGTGGGGACCTGTGGACAACCGGATCCCGCGCGCTAGGGTCGGGTCGTGTCGGACGTTACTGATCGGTAAGGGGTGTCGGCCATGAAGCTCGGGATCAGCCTCGGCTACTGGGGTGCCGGAATGGACGCGGACAACCTGGCCGTGGCCCGGGAGGCCGACCGGCTCGGCTACGCGGTCTGCTGGGCCTCGGAGGCGTACGGCTCCGACGCGGCCACCGTGCTCGCCTGGGTGGCCGCCCGGACCGAGCGCATCGACGTCGGTTCCGCCATCTTCCAGATCCCCGCCCGCCAGCCCGCCATGACCGCCATGACGGCCGCCACCCTCGACTCCCTGTCCGGCGGCCGGTTCCGCCTCGGCCTCGGGGTGTCCGGCCCGCAGGTCTCCGAGGGCTGGTACGGCGTCCGGTTCGACAAGCCGCTCGCCCGCACCCGCGAGTACGTCGAGATCGTCCGCCGGGCCATGACCCGCGAGCGCCTGTCCTTCGAGGGGGAGCACTGGACGCTGCCCCTGCCCGGCGGGCCCGGCAGGCCGATCAAGCTGACCGTGCACCCCGAGCGCCCGCACATCCCGCTCTACATCGCCGCCATCGGCCCCAGGAACCTGGAGCAGACCGGCGGGATCGCGGACGGCGCGCTGCTGGTCCTCTCCGCCGCCGAACACCTGGAGGAGACCGCGGTCCGGCATCTGCGCGCCGGACGCGAGGGGGCCGGGCTGACGCTCGACGGCTTCGACGTCTGCCCCACGCTGCCGCTCGCCCTCGGCGAGGACCGGGACGTCGCCGCGCTGGCCGACGTGTTCCGCCCGTACACCGCGCTCTACGTCGGCGGCATGGGCAGCCGCGAGCAGAACTTCTACAACCGGCTCGCCCGGCGCATGGGCTACGAGCGGGAGGCCGCCGAGATCCAGGACAGGTACCTGTCCGGGGACAAGGAGGGCGCCGCGGCCGCCGTACCGCACGAGCTGATCGACCGGACCACCCTGCTCGGCTCCGTCGGCCGGATCGCCGACCGGATGCGGGCCTACGCCGCCGCCGGGGTCACCACCCTGACCCTCGCCCCGGCCGGCTTCACCCAGGACGAGCGGATCGCCGCGCTCCGGGCCGGCGCCGAGGCCCTGGAGCGGGCCGGCCTCGGCTGAGCGGCACCCTCGGGTTCTCGCGGCCGTGGTGGGGGCTCGGGGGTCTTCCCCGCCACGGCCGACACCGGGAACAACGCGCCCGCGCCCGCCGGGTTACGGCCCTTTCCGGACGCCGTCCGTCCCCCGTACGGCCCAGTGGCCCGCCGCCCCTGTTGCCGCGCCCCCCGGCCCGCACTTGACTCGGTCTCCACGGAGCCCGCGTGAGCGGAGGCGTGCCGCGACCGGCGGACCGCCTCGCGGAGACCTGCGGAGGCGGAGAGGTGCCACGGATGCTTTCGGCCAAGAGTCTGTTCCAGGAGATCCTCGACCACGACGAGTCGTTCCGGCTGTTCTGCTCCATCGCGGCCGGCGGCGAGTCGCAGGGCGGCTGGGAGAACGGGCGGATCGCCGCCCTGGTCCCCGAGAGCGAGCGCGCCCTCGCGCCCAGGATCGCCCGGCACGGCGCGGACGAGGACAAGCACGGGCGGATCTTCAACGCCCTGCTCAACAAGCGCGGCCTCGGACCCGTCGTCGTACCGCCCGAGGCGGACTACACGATGCTGCTGGAGCAGCGGGGCATCGGCCTCTCGCACGACCGGCTCCGGGCCGACCGCCCCCTCACCGTGCGGGACGTGATCACCTACCTGGCGCACAGCAGGGTCACCGAGCAGCGCGCCGCCGAGCAGATGCGGATGCTCTGCCGGCACTTCTCGGACCACCCGGAGCTGGGCCGGGCGGTGCGGATGATCTCCGCCGACGAGGACAACCACCTCGCCTACTCCCACGAGGAACTGCTCCGCTTCGCCGCCGCCGGGCACGGCCGGTACGTCGAGCGCACGCTGCGGGCCTGCGCGTTCGCCGAGATCCGCGTCCACCGCGACGTCGGCCTCGCCGTGATGGCCCGGATGGGCCGCCTGCTGGGCTGGTCCCGGGTCCGCTCGGCGGTCCTCGCGGCCGGCATCCACGCCCGGTACGGCTACGAGCGGCTGTTCGGCTGGCGCCGGATGGTCACCCTGCGGATGCCCGAGCGCCGCGACGCGCTCGGTGGCCCGGCGCCCGCCGCGGCCACCGAGGTCGCCTGACGGCCCGCCCGGCCCGGGGCCGCGCGCCCGGACCGCACCCACCGGGACCCGGCGCCACGCGCCCGTGCCGCGCCCCGCCCCGCCCCGCGGCCCCCGGTCGCGCGCCCGCCGGGGCGAGTCCAGTACGGCGTGCGGCACGGAGGGAGCCGCACGCGCCCGTGCGCCCGCCCGGGCGACGGGTGCAGGACCCCGGCGGGTCACAGCCAGCCCCGCCCCTTGAACAGCCGGTAGAGCAGCACCTCCAGCCCGGCCATCACCAGGATCACCGCCGGGTACGCCCCCACCCACCGCAGCTCCGGCATGTGATCGAAGTTCATGCCGTAGATCCCCGCGATCATCGTGGGCACCGCGGCCATGGCCGCCCAGGCGGAGATCTTCCGCATGTCGTCGTTCTGCCGCACGCTCATCTGCGCCAGATGCGCCGACAGGATGTCCGAGACCAGCCGGTCCAGCGCCTCCACCGACTCGTTCACCCGCGTCAGGTGGTCGTTGACGTCCCGGAAGAACGGCCGCGCCCGGTCGTTGACGAACGGCACCCCGGAGCCGAAGGCCCCCGTCCCCGCCAGCCGGGCCAGCGGCGGCGCCAGCGGGCCGGTGGAACGGCGGAACTCCAGCACCTGCCGCTTGAAGGTGTAGATCCGCGAGGCGGTGCTGCGCGAGCCGCCCCCGTCCGGGGAGAACACCTCCGCCTCCAGCTCCTCCAGGTCGTTGTGCAGCTCCGACGCCACCGCCAGGTAGTGGTCGACCGTCGCGTCCGCGATGGCGTAGAGCACCGCTGTGGGCCCCTTGCCGAGCAGGTGCGGCTCGTGCTCCAGCCGCTGCCGCACCGCCCGCAGCGGGGAGCCCTCGCCGTGCCGGACGACGACCACGAAGCCGTCGCCCAGGAAGATCATGAGTTCCCCGCTGGAGACGACATCGCTCTCCGGCTCGTACACCACCGGCTTCAGCACCGCGAACAGCGAGTCCTCGTACACCTCCAGCTTCGGCCGCTGGTGGGCGTTGAGGGCGTCCTCCACGGCCAGCGGGTGCAGCGAGAACTCCTCGGTGACCAGCGCGAACTCCTCCTCGGTCGGCTCGTGCAGCCCCACCCACACGAAGCCGCCCGCGGCGCGGGCCGCGGCGAGCGCCTCGGAGAGGTCCGCGGGACCGTCCGTACGGCGCCCGTCCCGGTAGACGGCACAGTCGACGATCACCGAAACGCACTCTCCCTCACCCGGGCGCCCGCGCACCGCGCCGTACGCCTACTCTGGCCGCATGCCCACGCTGATCCTGGTCAGGCACGGACGTTCCACCGCCAACACCGAGGGACTGCTCGCCGGGTGGACACCCGGCGTCGCCCTCGACGAACGCGGCGCCGCACAGGCCGCCGCACTGCCCGGACGACTCGCGGCCCTGCCGCTGTCCGAGATCGTCGCCAGCCCGCTGCAACGCTGCCAGGAGACCATCCGGCCGCTGCTCGACGCCAGACCGGAGCTGGGCGCGCACACCGACGAACGCATCGGGGAGTGCCACTACGGCGACTGGACCGGCCGCAAACTCGCGGAACTCGGGGACGAACCGCTGATGGAGGTGGTCCAGGCGCACCCCTCGGCGGCGGCCTTCCCCGGCGGCGAGTCGATGCGCGCCATGCAGACCCGCGCCGCCGAGGCGGTGCGCGAGTGGAACGCGCGCGTGGAGCGCGACCACGGCCCCGACGCCGTGTACCTGATGTGCTCCCACGGCGACATCATCAAGTCCCTCGTCGCCGAGGCCCTCGGCCTGCACCTCGACCTCTTCCAGCGGATCGCCGTCG
Organism: Streptomyces sp. NPDC107521; assembly: GCF_055598485.1. NCBI lineage: Bacteria > Bacillati > Actinomycetota > Actinomycetes > Kitasatosporales > Streptomycetaceae > Streptomyces > Streptomyces sp. NPDC107521. Next base: position 160,214 of record NZ_JBVKAT010000010.1, on the reverse strand, counting down.
ACCCCTGCTCCGTCACCGCCATCCGCTACACCCGGCTGCGGCCCTTCCTGGTGCGCCTCGGCGACACCGGCGACCTGGCGTCGCTGGCACCGCCCGAGCGGCCCGCCGGCGGTGACGCGGCGGTGGGGGGCGGTGCGGGCGCACCGTGATCGTCCGCCGCAGTAGGGTGAGGCGGTCGCAGCACTGCCCGTGACCGCGTTTTCCGTGCCCCCGACTTCCCATGGAGACAGGACGTGTCCCGTCAGGTGTTCCTCTACGACCAGCCGGAACGCTTCGTGGCCGGTACGGTCGGGCTGCCCGGACGCCGTACGTTCTTCCTCCAGGCGTCCGCGGGCACCCGGGTGACCAGCGTGGCCCTGGAGAAGACCCAGGTCGCCGCGCTCGCCGAGCGCATGGACGAACTCCTCGACGAGGTCGTGCGGCGCAGCGGGGGCAGCACCGTCGTCCCGGCCGTGGCCCCCACCGAGAACGCCGACACGGCCCCCCTGGACACCCCCGTGGAGGAGGAGTTCCGGGTCGGCACCATGGCGCTCGCCTGGGACGGCGAGGACCAGCGCATGATCGTCGAGGCGCAGGCCCTGGTCGAGCTGGACGCCGACTCCGAGGAGGACCTGGCGGAGGCCGAGGAACGCCTCCTCCAGGACGAGGAGAACGGCCCGCCCATGCTGCGGGTCAGGCTCACCGGCGCGCAGGCCCGGGCCTTCGCCAAGCGCGCCCTCGACGTCGTCAACGCCGGGCGGCCGCCGTGCCCGCTGTGCAGCCTCCCGCTCGACCCGGAAGGACACGTATGTCCGCGCCAGAACGGATACCGACGGGGAGCCTGACCCCCGCCGACCCGGCGGTCGCCGGCCTGCTCGCCCACGGCGAGCTGACGGTGCGCGGACGCATCGGGGAGGCATCCAACGCCGCCCTGTACTGCACCGTGGCGCACGAGGGCCGCGAGGCGCGCTGCGTCTACAAGCCGGTCGCCGGGGAGCGCCCCCTCTGGGACTTCCCCGACGGCACCCTCGCCCGCCGGGAGACGGCCGCCCACGCGGTCTCCGAGGCGACCGGCTGGGACCTGGTGCCGCCCACCGTGCTGCGCGACGGGCCGTACGGCGAGGGCATGGTGCAGCTCTGGATCGAGACCGTGCCCGGGGCCGAGCTGCTCGCCCTGGTGGAGGAGGGCGAGCCCGGCCCCGGCTGGAAGGCGATCGGACTCGCCGAGGTCGGCGAGGGGCGCACCGCGCTGCTCGTGCACGCCGACGACGAGCGGCTGCGGCGGCTCGCGGTCCTGGACGCCGTGATCAACAACGCCGACCGCAAGGGCGGGCACCTGCTCCCCGCCGCCGGGGACCGGCTGTACGGCATCGACCACGGGGTGACCTTCCACACCGAGGACAAGCTGCGCACCCTGCTCTGGGGCTGGGCCGGGGAGCCCCTCACCGAGGAGGCCGTGGCGGTCCTCGGCGGTCTGCGGGAGGCCCTGCGGGACGGCGCGCCGCTGGCCCTCCGCCTCGGGGAGCTGCTCGCCCCCGAGGAGACCGGTGCCGTACGGGCGCGGGTGGAGGCGCTGCTGGCCTCCGGCCGGCATCCGGAGCCCGGCGGCGAGTGGCCCGCGATCCCCTGGCCGCCCGTCTGAGCACCGTTCCCGTTCCCGGCGGACCGCGGCGGCGGCCCCAGGGGGCCCATGCACACACGGCCGCCGTGCGCAACAGTGCCGTCTCGGCCGTCCTGCCCGGCCGGTTCGTGCGCCGAACCGCGGTCCGGTTAGGCTCAGGACATGCATGCCTGGCCCGCTTCCGAGGTCCCCGCCCTGCCCGGTCAGGGCCGCGACCTGAGGATTCACGACACCGCGACCGGGGGCCCGGTGACCCTCGACCCCGGTCCCGTCGCCCGCGTCTACGTCTGCGGCATCACGCCGTACGACGCCACCCACATGGGACACGCGGCGACCTACAACGCGTTCGATCTCGTGCAGCGCGTATGGCTCGACACCAAGCGGCAGGTCCACTACGTCCAGAACGTGACCGACGTCGACGATCCGCTGCTGGAGCGGGCCGAGCGGGACGGCGTCGACTGGGTCGCCCTCGCCGAGCGGGAGACCGCCCTGTTCCGCGAGGACATGACGGCGCTGCGGATGCTGCCGCCCCGGGACTTCGTCGGCGCCGTCGAGGCGATACCCGCCATCGTCCCGCTGGTCGAGCGGCTGCGCGAGGCCGGTGCGGCCTACGAACTCGAGGGCGACATCTACTTCGCCGTCGAGTCCGACCCGCACTTCGGCGCCGTCTCCCACCTCGACGCCGCCGCGATGCGGCTGCTCTCCGCCGAGCGCGGCGGCGATCCGGAGCGGCCGGGCAAGAAGAACCCGGTCGACCCGATGCTGTGGATGGCCGCCCGCGAGGGCGAGCCGAGCTGGGACGGCGGCTCGCTGGGCCGCGGCCGGCCCGGCTGGCACATCGAGTGCGTGGCCATCGCCCTCGGCCACCTCGGCATGGGCTTCGACGTCCAGGGCGGCGGCTCCGACCTCGTCTTCCCGCACCACGAGATGGGCGCCTCGCACGCCCAGGTGCTCACCGGCGAGTTCCCCATGGCCAAGAGCTACGTGCACGCCGGGATGGTGGCCCTCGACGGCGAGAAGATGTCCAAGTCCCGGGGCAACCTGGTCTTCGTCTCGCGGCTGCGCCGCGACGGCGTCGACCCCGCCGCCATCCGGCTCGCCCTGCTGGCCCACCACTACCGCTCCGACTGGGAGTGGACCGACGAGGGGCTGCGGGAGGCCGTCGCGCGGCTGGACCGCTGGCGCGCCGCCGTCTCCCGCCCCGACGGGCCGTCCGCCGAGGCGCTCGTCGAGGAGATCCGCGAGGCCCTCGCCGACGACCTGGACTCCCCGTCCGCGCTGGCCGCGGTCGACCGCTGGGCCGCCCTCCAGACGGAGACCGGCGGCGACGACATCGGCGCCCCCGGCCTGGTCTCCCGTGCCGTCGACGCGCTGATGGGCGTCGCCCTGTAGGGGCGCCGGCCCCCGGAGCCGGGTGAGGGGCGCTTCCGCCGCGGAAGCGCCCCTCACCCGTCTCCGGCCCTACTCCTCCGGCGCGTCCTCGTCGTCCCCGCCCGCCTTCGGCGGCTTGGACGGCCGGGTCCGGCCGCCCGGGTTGTCCCGCAGGTACGGCGTGCCCGGCGGGGCCTCCCCGCCGTCGGCCGTGGCGTGCCCGCCCGGCCCGGTCCCGCCGTCCCGGCGCCGCAGGTACCGCTCGAACTCCCGGGCGATGGCGTCCCCGGAGGCCTCCGGCAGGTCCGCGGTGTCCCGCGCCTCCTCCAGCGACTGCACGTACTCCGCGACCTCGCTGTCCTCGGCGGCGAGCTGGTCCACCCCGACCTGCCAGGCGCGCGCGTCCTCGGGCAGCTCGCCCAGCGGGATGCGCACGTCGATCAGGTCCTCCAGGCGGTTCAGCAGGGCCAGCGTCGCCTTCGGGTTGGGCGGCTGCGACACGTAGTGCGGCACCGCGGCCCACAGCGACACGGCCGGCACGCCCGCGTGCGTGCACGCCTCCTGGAGGATGCCGACGATGCCCGTCGGGCCCTCGTACTTGGTCTCCTCCAGATTCATCCGGCGGGCCAGGTCGGCGTCGGAGGTGGTGCCGCTGATCGGCACCGGCCGGGTGTGCGGGGTGTCGCCCAGCAGCGCGCCGAGCACCACCACCAGCTCGATGCCCAGCTCATGGGCGAAGCCGAGCAGCTCGTTGCAGAACGAGCGCCAGCGCATGGACGGCTCGATGCCGCGGACCAGGACGAGGTCGCGCGGCTTGTCGCCGCCGACGCGGACCACCGAGAGCCTGGTCGTCGGCCAGGTGATCCGGCGGACGCCGCCGTCCATGAAGACCGTGGGGCGGTTGACCTGGAAGTCGTAGTAGTCCTCGGCGTCCAGCGCCGCGAACACCTCGCCCTTCCACTCCCGGTCCAGGTGCTCGACCGCGGTGGAGGCGGCGTCGCCGGCGTCGTTCCAGCCCTCGAACGCGGCCACCATGACCGGGTCGATCAGCTCGGGTACCCCCTCGAGCTCGATCACCCAGCGCCTCCTTCCGACGTGCCCTCGCGTACCCCTCAACCTTACGGCGTACCGAGGGACCGACCGCAGCCCCCTCGCACGGGGGAGTGAACGGAACACTGCCCCGATCCCGCCGGTCGAACACCCCGGCGAGCGGGGGGTTTCCGGCGCCGGGGGCGGGCGGGCACCGCCCGCTCCGGGCCCCGCCCGCCGCCGCTCCGGCCCCGTCCGCGTCCGCGTCCGCCCCGGGGCCGGGCGCCCGGCGTCTGGTCAGTCCTCGTCGTCGAGCCAGCCCTTGGTCCGCTCGACGGCCTTGAGCCAGCTCCGGTACTCGCGGTCGCGGACCTCCGGGTCCATCCGCGGGGTCCACTCGGCCGCCCGCCGCCAGTTGGCGCGCAGGTCGTCGGTGCTCGTCCAGAAGCCGATGGCGAGCCCGGCGGCGTAGGCGGCGCCGAGACAGGTGGTCTCCGCGACCATGGGGCGCACCACGGGGGCGTCCAGGACGTCGGCCAGGGTCTGCATCAGCAGGTTGTTGGAGGTCATCCCGCCGTCGACCTTGAGGGTGGTCAGCTCGACCCCGGAGTCCTTGGTCATGGCGTCCGCGATCTCCCGGGTCTGCCAGGCGGTGGCCTCCAGCACGGCGCGCGCGAGGTGGGCCCGGGTGACGTAGCGGGTCAGCCCGGCGATCACGCCGCGGGCGTCGGAGCGCCAGTAGGGGGCGAACAGGCCGGAGAAGGCCGGGACGAAGTAGGCGCCGCCGTTGTCCTCGACGGACAGGGCGAGGGTCTCGATCTCGGCGGCGGTGGAGATCATGCCCATCTGGTCGCGCATCCACTGCACCAGCGAACCGGTGACGGCGATGGAGCCCTCCAGGGCGTAGACGGGCGACTCCTCGCCGATCCGGTAGCCGACCGTGGTCAGCAGGCCGCTGTAGGAGTTGATGATCCTGCGGCCGGTGTTCATCACCATGAAGGTGCCGGTGCCGTAGGTCGACTTGGTCTCGCCCTCGGAGAAGCAGGTCTGGCCGAACAGTGCGGCCTGCTGGTCACCGAGGGCGGAGGCGACCGGGACGCCGCCGAGCAGTCCGCCCAGCCGCCCGCCCCGGATCTCCCCGTAGACCTCGGCGGAGGAGCGGATCTCGGGCAGCATCCGCGGGGGCACCCCGATCGACTCGCAGATCCTCTCGTCCCACCGCAGGGTGTGCAGGTTCATCAGCAGGGTGCGGGAGGCGTTGGTGACGTCGGTGACGTGCCGGCCGCCGTCGGCGCCGCCGGTCAGGTTCCAGACGACCCAGGAGTCCATGGTGCCGAACAGCAGGTCGCCCGCCTCCGCCCGCTCGCGCGCCCCCTCGACGTGGTCCAGCAGCCAGCGGGCCTTGGGCCCGGCGAAGTAGGAGGCGAGCGGCAGCCCGGTCTCGCGCCGGAAGCGGTCCTGGCCGACGTTGCGCCCCAGCTCCCGGCAGAGCGCGTCGGTGCGGGTGTCCTGCCAGACGATGGCGTGGTGGACGGGCTCGCCGGTGTGCCGGTCCCACACGACGGTGGTCTCGCGCTGGTTGGTGATGCCGATGGCCTTGATGTCCTCGCGGGTGATCCCGGCCCCGGCGACCGCCCCGGCGACGACCTCCTGCACATTGGCCCAGATCTCGGTGGCGTCGTGCTCGACCCAGCCCGGCTTCGGGAGGATCTGCTCGTGCTCCTTCTGCTCGACGGAGACGATCCGGCCGTCGCGGTCGAAGACGATGCAGCGCGAGGAGGTGGTGCCCTGGTCGATGGCGGCGATGAAGGGGCCCGCGGTGGGGGCGTCGGTCACGGTGCGCTCCTGGGTCGGTGATGGTGGCCGGGTGTGTGCGGCGGGTGCGAGGGGCCGGGTACCCGCTGGGCGGAAGTCTGGCCGCAGTTCCCCCGTTCCGGCGCGGCGACAGGCGGTCGGCGCCCGCTCTTCGGGCCGGTGCCCGGCGCGGGGTGCTCCCGCTCCCGGTCTCCGGCCGGGGGCTCCGGCCCCGGTTCGGCCCTTCGGCCGCGGTCTCCCGCTGCCGGTCTCCGGCCCCCGGCCCGGGTCTCCGGCCGGGCCCGGCGTCCGGCGCGGCACCCCGGCCCGCCGCTCCGGCGGCCGGCTCAGGCGAACGCCGCGTTGTAGACGCCCGCCGCGGCGGCGCCGCCCAGCAGGGGACCGACGACGGGCACCCAGGCGTACGACCAGTCGGAACCGCCCTTGTTGGGCAGCGGCAGCAGGGCGTGCACGAGGCGGGGGCCGAGGTCGCGGGCCGGGTTGATGGCGTAGCCGGTGGGGCCGCCCAGCGAGAGGCCGATCGAGACCACCACCAGCGCGGTCACCAGGCCGCCCAGGGGCCCGAGGCCGTCGCCCTCGTCGTTGAGGCCCTGGGTGAGCACGGCGAGCAGCAGCACGAAGGTGCCGATGGCCTCGGTGGTGACGTTCTGCACCGCGTCGCGGATCTCCGGGCCGGTGGCGAACACGCCGAGGACGGGGCCCGCGCCCCGCTCCCGGGCCTCGACCGCCCCGTCGGGTGCCTCCGGCGCCGGGCGGCCGACGACGGCGCGGTCGGTGAGGTGGGCGCGGAACTGGCCCGCGTAGGCGGCGTGGACCAGGACGGCGCCGGTCATCGCGCCGAGGAGCTGTCCGGCCCAGTACAGGGGGAGGGTGCTCCAGTCGCCGTCCTTCAGGGCGATGCCGAGCGTGACGGCCGGGTTGAGGTGGGCGCCGGAGAGCGGCGCGGCGACGTAGACCGCCGTGAGCACGGCGAAGCCCCAGCCGAGGGCCACGGCGAGCCAGCCGGCGTCGCGGGCCTTGGACGCCTTGAGCGTCACGGCGGCGCAGACACCGCCGCCCAGCAGGATGAGCACGGCGGTACCGATGGTCTCGCCGAGGAAGATGTCGGAGCTGGACAACCGCGACTCCTTTGTCCTTCGTCCAGGGGAATCCGGGCCGCCGGATCGCTCCGGGGGCCCGGCGCCTCGGTGCGGAGGCGATGGCGGCCCTTGGCGTCGTCACACCCTCTTACGCGCATACCGGCTGGTGTTCGACCATGCCGACCCATGGACGGAGAGTCTTGTCGCGGTTTCGTGTACGCGTCAAGGGCGCGTCGGGGGGGACGGCGCGCGCCCCCGCCACCGCCACCCGCCGCCGCCCCGGCGGGGTGCACGACCCCCGGGGCCCGGGTACCCCGGCGCGTTCCCCGCGCCTTCCCGCGCGGCGCCGGGGTACGCGTCCCGGCCCCGCCGTCTCTTCCCCCGCCCCGCGCCCGGCGGCGCCCCGGCCCCAGGGCCGCCCGGCCCCAGAACCGCCCGGTCTCAGAACCGTCCGGCGCCCAGGTCGCGGGAGATGGCGCGGGCGCAGTCCCGTACCGCCGCGACCAGATCCGGCCGGGGCTCGCCGTCCCGGCACACCCGCTCCACCGCCCCGGTGACGCCCACCGCGCCCACCGTCAGCCACCGCCGGTCGTGGACGGGGGCGGCGACCGAGGCCACGCCCTCCCAGGTCTCCTCCACGTCGGCGGCGTACCCCCGCGCGCGGGTGCGGTCCAGGATCCGCTCGACGTCCTCCCGCGCGCACGGCGTGCGCTCCGTGAACGCCGTGCGCGCGCCCTCCAGCGCCTCGCCGCGCGCCGCCGGGTCGTACGCCGCCAGCACCCTGCCGAGGGCGGTGGAGTGCAGCGGCCGCGTGGTCCCGGTCTCCAGGACCTGCCGGGTGTCACCGGGGCGGGGGACGTGGTGCACGACCAGCACGCCGTGCCGGTGCGGGACCCCGAGCTGGACGCTCTCGCCGCCGGAACGCGCCAGGTCCTCCGTCCACACCAGGGCGCGCGCCCGCAGCTCGTGCCCGTCCAGGTGGGCGGTGCCCAGGCGCAGCAGCTCCGCGCCGAGCCGGTAGCGGCCCGAGGACTCCTCCCGCTCGACGAGGCCCTCGTGCTGGAGGGTGCGCAGGATGCCGTGCGCGGTGCCCTTGGCCAGGCCCAGGGACGAGGCGATCTCCGACAGCCCGAGCCGCCGCTCGCCGCCCGCCAGCAGGCGCAGCGCCGCGGCCGCCCGTTCGAGCGACTGGATGTTCCGTGTCACCGCCCACCGCCTCCGTTCCCTCTCGGCCGCCGGGGCCGCCTGCGGCAGGGCCCGCGTCCTCCCGGGGCCCGCCGTGTGCCGCGATGCCCGTGGGCCGCCGGCCGCGGGCCGCCGGTTCCGTCCCCGGCGGCACGTCCCGCGCGCCCCCTGAGTCCCACCAGTGTTCGGCAATGCCGAACACTACCGGTTCCGGCCGAACCCCCGCCAAACGGCGGCCGACGCCGCCCGTCGGGCGTCGCGCCGATGGATTCCGGCCAACTTCGCCCCACCCGTACCGGTCCGCCTCCCGGACCCCTCGACCCATCACGGCCCGGTCCCCGCTACCCTGGCGGCGTGCGTCACCCCGGATCGTCCCCCGTGGACGGCCCTCCGGGGCGCAAAGCCGACAGCCGTCGCATCCTAGGGAGCCCGTCCATGGCCTCGTCGCCGTCCATCCCCTCCGCCGACACCCGGACCCGTGTGTCCGCCCTCCGTGAGGCCCTCGCCACCCGTGTGGTGGTCGCCGACGGCGCGATGGGCACCATGCTCCAGGCGCAGAACCCCACGCTGGACGACTTCCAGCAGCTGGAGGGGTGCAACGAGGTCCTGAACGTCACCCGGCCCGACATCGTGCGCTCGGTGCACGAGGAGTACTTCGCGGCCGGCGTCGACTGCGTGGAGACCAACACCTTCGGCGCCAACCACTCCGCCCTCGGCGAGTACGACATCGCCGACCGCGTCGAGGAGCTGTCCGAGTCAGGCGCCCGGGTCGCCCGCGAGGTCGCCGACGAGTTCACCGCCCGCGACGGACGCCAACGGTGGGTGCTGGGCTCCATCGGCCCCGGCACCAAGCTGCCCACCCTCGGCCACGCCCCGTACACCACGCTCCGCGACGCCTACCAGCGCAACGCCGAGGGCCTGGTCGCCGGCGGCGCCGACGCGCTGCTCGTCGAGACCACCCAGGACCTGCTCCAGACCAAGGCCTCCGTGATCGGCGCCCGCCGCGCCCTGGAGGCCCTGGGCCTGGACATGCCGGTGATCGTGTCGGTGACCGTGGAGACCACCGGCACCATGCTGCTCGGCTCCGAGATCGGCGCCGCCCTGACCGCGCTGGAGCCGCTCGGCATCGACATGATCGGCCTGAACTGCGCCACCGGCCCGGCCGAGATGAGCGAGCACCTGCGCTACCTCGCCCGGCACTCCCGCATCCCGCTGTCCTGCATGCCCAACGCCGGTCTGCCCGTCCTCGGCAAGAACGGCGCCCACTACCCGCTGGGCGCGCCGGAGCTGGCGGACGCGCAGGAGTCGTTCGTCCGCGACTACGGCCTCTCGCTGATCGGCGGCTGCTGCGGCACCACCCCCGAGCACCTGCGCCAGGTCGTCGAGCGCGTCCGCGGCCTCGTGCCCACCGTCCGCGACCCGCGCCCGGAGCCCGGCGCCGCCTCGCTCTACCAGACCGTGCCCTTCCGCCAGGACACCTCGTACCTGGCCATCGGCGAGCGCACCAACGCCAACGGCTCCCGGAAGTTCCGCGAGGCCATGCTGGAGGGCCGCTGGGACGACTGCGTGGAGATGGCCCGCGACCAGATCCGCGAGGGCGCCCACATGCTGGACCTGTGCGTGGACTACGTGGGCCGCGACGGCGTCGCCGACATGGAGGAACTGGCGGGCCGCTTCGCCACCGCCTCCACCCTGCCGATCGTGCTGGACTCCACCGAGGTCCCCGTCCTGCGCGCCGGGCTGGAGAAGCTCGGCGGACGCGCGGTGATCAACTCGGTGAACTACGAGGACGGCTCCGGGCCGGAGTCGCGGTTCGCGAAGGTCGCCGCCCTGGCGCGGGAGCACGGCGCCGCACTGGTCGCGCTCACCATCGACGAGGTGGGCCAGGCCCGCACCGCCGAGAAGAAGGTCGAGATCGCGGAACGCCTGATCGAGGACCTGACGGGGAACTGGGGCATCCACGAGGAGGACATCCTCATCGACTGCCTCACCTTCACCATCTGCACCGGCCAGGAGGAGTCCCGCAAGGACGGCGTGGCCACCCTCGACGGCATCCGCCTGCTCAAGGAGCGGCACCCCCGGGTGCAGACCACCCTCGGTCTGTCGAACATCTCGTTCGGCCTCAACCCGGCCGCCCGCATCCTGCTGAACTCCGTCTTCCTCGAGGAGTGCGTCAAGGCCGGACTGGACTCCGCGATCGTCCACGCCTCCAAGATCCTGCCCATCGCCCGCTTCGACGAGGAACAGGTCACCACCGCCCTCGACCTGATCCACGACCGCCGCCGCGAGGGCTACGACCCGCTGCAGAAGCTCATGCAGCTCTTCGAGGGAGCCACCGCCAAGTCCCTCAAGGCCTCCAAGGCCGAGGAACTGGCCGCCCTCCCGCTGGACGAGCGGCTCAAGCGGCGCATCATCGACGGCGAGCGCAACGGCCTGGAGGCCGACCTCGACACCGCCCTGACCGAGCGCCCCGCGCTGCGGATCGTCAACGAGACCCTGCTGGACGGCATGAAGGTGGTCGGCGAGCTGTTCGGCTCCGGCCAGATGCAGCTCCCCTTCGTGCTCCAGTCCGCCGAGGTGATGAAGGCGGCCGTCGCCCACCTCGAACCGCACATGGAGAAGACCGACGAGGCGGGCAAGGGCACCATCGTGCTCGCCACCGTCCGCGGCGACGTCCACGACATCGGCAAGAACCTCGTCGACATCATCCTGTCGAACAACGGCTACAACGTGGTCAACCTGGGCATCAAGCAGCCCGTCTCCGCGATCCTGGAGGCGGCCGAGGAGCACAGGGCCGACGTCATCGGCATGTCCGGGCTGCTGGTCAAGTCCACGGTGATCATGAAGGAGAACCTGGAGGAGCTGAACCAGCGCGGGCTTGCCTCCGGCTACCCGGTCATCCTCGGCGGCGCCGCCCTCACCCGCGCCTACGTCGAGCAGGACCTGCACGAGATCTACGAGGGCGAGGTCCGCTACGCCCGGGACGCCTTCGAGGGGCTGCGCCTGATGGACGCCCTCATCGGCATCAAGCGCGGTGTGCCGGGCGCCAAGCTGCCCGAGCTGAAGCAGCGCCGGGTGCGGGCGGCCACGGTCGAGATCGAGGAGCGCCCCGAGGAGGGGCCCGTCCGCTCCGACGTCGCCACCGACAACCCGGTGCCCGCCCCGCCGTTCTGGGGCACCCGCGTGATCAAGGGCATCCAGCTCAAGGAGTACGCCTCCTGGCTCGACGAGGGCGCCCTCTTCAAGGGCCAGTGGGGTCTCAAGCAGGCCCGCACCGGCGAGGGCCCGACCTATGAGGAGCTGGTCGAGACCGAGGGCCGCCCGCGGCTGCGCGGCCTGCTGGACCGGCTCCAGACGGACAACCTGCTGGAGGCGGCCGTCGTCCACGGCTACTTCCCCTGCGTCTCCAAGGACGACGACCTGATCGTCCTCGACGACGCGGGCAACGAGCGCACCCGCTTCACCTTCCCGCGCCAGCGCCGCGGCCGGCGGCTCTGCCTGGCCGACTTCTTCCGCCCGGAGGAGTCCGGCGAGACCGACGTGGTCGGCTTCCAGGTCGTCACCGTGGGCTCCCGGATCGGCGAGGAGACCGCCCGGATGTTCGCGGACAACGCCTACCGCGACTACCTCGAACTGCACGGGCTCTCCGTCCAGCTCGCGGAGGCCCTCGCCGAGTACTGGCACGCGCGGGTCCGCTCCGAACTCGGCTTCTCCGGGGAGGACCCGGACGTGATGGAGGACATGTTCGCCCTGAAGTACCGGGGCGCGCGCTTCTCCCTCGGCTACGGCGCCTGCCCCGACCTGGAGGACCGGGCCAAGATCGCGGACCTGCTCCAGCCGGAGCGGATTGGCGTGCACCTCTCGGAGGAGTTCCAGCTCCACCCCGAGCAGTCCACCGACGCCATCGTGATCCACCACCCCGAGGCGAAGTACTTCAACGCCCGCTGACACCCCGCCGGCGCCCCGGGCGGCCCCCGGAGCCCCGCCCGGCCGTCACCTCCGGAGCCCCGCCCGGGCGCCGGAGGGCTCCGGGGCAAAGGCCGCGCGCTCCCGCCCGGCGGGACGTACACTTGTCGGTCCACTGCAGGCCGGTTCCCTTCGGGGAACCGGCCTGATCGCCCCCCCAAGGAGGTACGTGGATGACCAGTACGGTCCCCGCGCTCGGAACCCTGACGGCCGAAGGCTCCGCCCTTCAGGCGGTGCTGCTCGACATGGACGGCACCCTGGTCGACACCGAGGGCTTCTGGTGGGACGTCGAGGTCGAGGTGTTCGCCTCCCTCGGCCACGCCCTCGACGACGCCTGGCGCCACGTGGTGGTCGGCGGGCCCATGACCCGCAGCGCGGGCTTCCTGATCGAGGCCACCGGCGCCGACATCACCCTGCCCGAGCTGAGCGTGCTGCTCAACGACGGCTTCGAGCGGCGCATCGGCCGCACCCTCCCGCTGATGCCGGGCGCCGGGCGGCTGCTCGCCGAGCTGGCCGCGCACCGGATTCCCACGGCCCTGGTCTCCGCCTCCCACCGGCGCATCATCGACCGGGTGCTGACCACGCTCGGCCCCCAGCACTTCGCCCTCACCGTCGCCGGCGACGAGGTGCCGCGCACCAAGCCGCACCCCGACCCGTACCTGACCGCCGCCGCCGGGCTGGGCGCGGAGCCCGCCCGCTGCGCCGTGGTCGAGGACACCGCGACCGGTGTCGCCGCCGCGGAGGCCGCCGGCTGCCACGTGGTGGCCGTGCCGTCGGTCGCGCCCATCACCGCGGCCCCGCGGCGCACCGTGGTCGGTTCGCTGGAGGAGGTCGACCTGCCCTTCCTGCGCGGTCTGGTGAGCCCCCTGGGGCGGTGACCGCCGCCCGGTCCGCCGCGCGGGTCCCGGCCGCCCCCACCCGTGCCCCCGCCCCCGCCGTGCGCCGGCCGACCGTGCCCCGGCGGCATGTGCCGCGCCCGCCCACGCCCGCCTCCGGCCGCGCCGCGCCCGCCCGCGCCGCGCCCGCCCGTGTCCCGGTCCGCGCCGCCTCCCGGGCGGCGGTGGCACGCCTTCGGGGCGGCCGGACGTCCCGGATGTCCGGCTTGCCTCCCGGACAAGGCCACTTGAGGGGGAACTTCCGTTCACCCGCCACCGGAATGAGTACCTCCGGAGTGGGGGCAAGCTGTGACGTTCCCCACGTTTTCGAGGATCGACAGGTGTGCCCCGATGTGCCTGTGTGCCCCGTTCCGGGGGGTGGAGGAGTGCCCATGTGTCCCGATTGGTGAGATGCTGCACTAATCCTTCCCCTGTCGGCGTTTCGGTGCGTCCACGACCGGTTTCGCTCCGTGATGAGTCCGCGCTCCGGGGCCCTCCGGCGCTCCTACGCGCGCGGACTAACCTCGTCGCGAGAACCTCGGCCACTACCCCCGTGATCCGCCGCGACACCCCTGTGTGCTGGATACACGGACCGACAGCTCTGGAGAAACTCGAGCATGAACCGCAAGACTTTGGTGCTGCCGGCCGTCGTCGGCCTGCTCGCGCCGGTACTCGCCGCCTGCGGTGGGTCCAACGGCGGCAAGGGCGAGGCCATCGTCGTCGGCACCACGGACCGGTTCAGCGCTTCGAAGGAGGCGCCGGCGCCCTTCGACCCGGCGTACGCGTACGACGTCGGTGCCTGGAACATCATGCGCCAGAGCCTCCAGACCCTGATGTCCCAGCCGCGCGGCGGCGGCGACCCGGTGCCGGACGCGGCCGAGCAGTGCGAGTTCACCGACAACGGCAACGAGCGGTACGCCTGCACCCTGCGCGACGGGCTGAAGTTCGCCGACGGCTCCGCCCTCACCGCCAAGGACGTCAAGTTCTCGATCGACCGGGTCCTCGACATCAAGGCCGACACCGGTGTCTCGGCCCTGCTCGCCAGCGTCGACACGGTGGAGGCCAAGGGCGACCGGGAGGTCATCTTCCACCTCAAGGCACCCGACGCCACCTTCCCCTTCAAGCTGTCCGCCCCGGTCGCCGGCATCGTCAACCCGGACAACTACAAGAAGGACGCCCTGCGCGAGGGCTTCTCGGTCGACGGCTCCGGCCCCTACACCATGAAGGCGGAGGTGAAGGACGGCGAGATGACCAAGGCCGTCTTCACCAAGAACGCCAACTACAAGGGCCCGTTGAAGCTCAACAACGGCAAGGCCGAGATCGTCTCCTTCAAGGACTCCGAGGCCATGGGGGCCGCGCTCGGCAAGGGTGACATCGACGTCATGAGCCGCGCGCTGACGCCCGAGCAGATCCGGACCCTCTCCAACGCCCAGGACGACGAGATCAACCTGGTCGAGATGCCCGGACTGGAGATCCGCTACCTCGCCTTCATGACCGAGTCGCCGGGCGTGAGGGAGAAGGCCGTCCGCCAGGCGATGGCCCAGCTCATCAACCGCAGCGAGCTGGTCTCCGAGGTCTACGGCTCCCAGGCCGAACCCCTGTACTCGCTGGTCCCGGCGACCGTCACCGGCCACTCCAACGCCTTCTTCAACAAGTACGGCGACGCGAGCGTCAGCAAGGCCCGGACCCTGCTGGCCGACGCCGAGGTGAGCACCCCGGTGAAGCTCACCCTGCACTACACCACGGACCACTACGGCACCGTGACCAAGAAGGAGTTCGAGCAGTTGCAGAAGCAACTGAACGCCGGCGGACTCTTCGACATCGAGATCGAGGGCCACGCCTGGGACAAGTTCCGCCCGGCCGAGCTGAAGCGCCAGTTCGATGTCTTCGGCATGGGCTGGTTCCCGGACTTCCCGGACGCCGACAACTTCCTCGCCCCGTTCCTCGACAAGGACAACATCCTCAACTCGCCGTACGCCGACGGCCAGATCATGAACACCCTGCTCCCGCAGTCCCGCCGCCAGGCCGACCGGCTCACCGCCGGCGACAGCATGATCAAGGTGCAGGACATCGTCGCCGACGACGTGCCGATGATCCCGCTCTGGCAGGGCAAGCAGTACGTCGCCTACCGGGACACCGTCACCGGCGCCGCCTACGTGCTCAACTCCTCTTCCGGGCTCCAGCTCTGGGAGCTGGGCCAGGGCGTCGGCGGCTGATCCGGACAGCACCCGAGAACGCCCGAGGGGCGCCCGCTTCGCATGAAGCGGGCGCCCCTCGGGCGTCCTCCGGGACGGCGGCTACTGGGCGCCGGGGCGCACCAGCCCGCTCTCGTAGGCGTACACCGCGGCCTGCACGCGGTCGCGCAGCCCCAGCTTGGTCAGCACGTGCCCCACGTGCGTCTTGACGGTGGTCTCGCTGACGAAGAGGTCGGCGGCGATCTCCGCGTTGGACAGCCCGCGGGCCACCAGCTTGAGGACCTCCACCTCCCGGTCGGTCAGGGTGTGCAGGGTGTCCGGGACCGGCTCGTCGCCCGAGGGCAGATGCGTGGCGTACTTGTCGAGGAGCCGCCGGGTGATGCTCGGCGCCAGCATCGCCTCGCCGGCCGCCACCACCCGGATCGCCTGCACCAGTTCGTTGGCCGGGGCGTCCTTCAGCAGGAAGCCGCTGGCCCCCGCCCGCAGCGCCTCCACCACGTACTCGTCGAGGTCGAACGTGGTGAGGACCAGCACCTTGGCCGGGCCGTCCCGCTCGGGCCCGGTGATCTGCCGGGTCGCCTCCACGCCGTCCATCCGCGGCATGCGGATGTCCATCAGCACCACGTCGGGCTGCAACGCCCGGACCTGGTCGAGGGCCTGGAGGCCGTCCCCGGCCTCGCCGACGACCGCGAGATCCTGCTCGGCCTCCAGGATCATCCGGAAGCCGGTGCGCAGCAGCGGCTGGTCGTCGACCAGTAGGACACGGATGGCCACGTGAATCTCCTTCGCTAGTCCGGCCCCATTCTGCCCTGAGCGTGATCGCCGGACCGCCGGGGCCCGCCCCCACCGCACGCACCGCCGCACGCACCGCCGCGCGGGGGCGGTCCGTGCGGTGCCGGGTGCGTGCGCGACGCCGCGCGGCGGGCGCGGACCGCCGTGCCGGTCCAGTACTGCAACGACGCGGAGTGTCGTTGCAGTACTAGCCGGGCACCCGGTCCCCGCCGGGTGCGCGCACCGGCAGCGGATAGGGCGGGGGAGTGCCGCCGTACTCCGGGCAGTGGGCCTGGTGGTCGCACCAGCCGCACAGCTTGGTCGGCCGGGGCCGCCAGTCGCCCGTCTCCGTCGCCAGCCGGATCGCGTCCCACAGCGCGAGCAGCTTGCGCTCGACCCGCTCCAGGTCGGCGGGGACCGGGTCGTAGGTGACCACGTCACCGCTGCCGAGGTAGACGAGCTGGAGGCGCCGGGGCAGCACCTTCTTGAGCCGCCAGACCACCAGGGCGTAGAACGTCATCTGGAACAGCGCGCCCTCGGCGTACTCCGGCCGGGGCGCCTTACCCGTCTTGTAGTCGACGATCCGCACCTCGCCGGTGGGCGCCACGTCGACCCGGTCGATGATGCCGCGCAGCCGCAGCCCGGAGTCCAGCTCGGCCTCGACGAACATCTCCCGCTCGGCGGGCTCCAGCCGGGTGGGGTCCTCCAGCGCGAACCAGCGCTCCACCAGCCGCTCGGCCTCGCCCAGCCAGCGGGCCAGCCTCTCGCCGCCGGGGTCGTCGGCGAACAGCTCGCCGACCTCCGGCCTGCTCTCCCGCAGCCGGTCCCACTGCCCCGGCACCAGCGACCGCGCGTGCGGAGCGGTGCGTTCGGCGGCGGGGGCGTCGAAGAGGCGCTCCAGCACCGCGTGGACCAGGGTGCCCCGGGTCGCGGCCTCGCTGGGCTTCTCCGGCAGCCGGTCGATCACCCGGAACCGGTAGAGCAGCGGGCACTGCATGAAGTCCCCCGCGCGGGACGGCGAGAGGGAAGCGGGCGCCACGGCGGCCGGCGCCACGGCCGCGGGGGCGGCGGACCCGGCCGGCGCCCCCGCCGTCGCGCCGCCGTCCTCCGCCACTGCCGCCGTCGCCGCCGGTGCGGTGCCGCCGGCGTCCCGCGCGGCCTCCTCGATGCTCGTCTCCATGTCCACGAACCTTACGGCCCGGCACCGACAGTCACCCACCGTCGAGGGAACCCCGGGTGCCGGGGCGGGGCACGCGGCACCGGACGCATACCATCGACCGCAGACCCTTCCGCCCGGCAGGCGCGGGAGACGCATCGAACGAGGGGACACCGTGAACGTGAGCGGCGGGAGCGGGCAGCCGCGGTCCGGCAAGGACGAGCCGGCGGAGCCGGAGGCGACCCCCGCGGCCCCGGCCGCCGGTGCCGGTCCCGCCGGACGCCCGCCGGAGGGCGCGCAGTCCGGCCCCGACGCCGGTCCGGACACCCCGGACAACGCCCCGGGCGGGCCCTCGGGCACTCCCGCCGACGGTGCCGGGGAGACGGCCCCGGGCGGCCCGACGGGCACGGCCCCCGCCGACCGCCCCGACCACGCCTCCTCCGACGGCACCCCGCACGGCCCCCCGGCGCCCCCGCCGGGTTCCGGCGACGGCGGGAGCGGTACCCCCGGCGAGGGGAACGGCGACGACGGCCAGACCCCCGACGGCGGTGACCGCGCCCGCGACGGCGAACACCCCGCCCCCGACGACGGCGGGGCCCGCGGCAGCGGCTCCGGGGACCGGGCCCCCGCCCCCGACGGCGACGGGGCCCCCCGCGACACCCACCCCGGCCACGCGCCCGCCCCCGACGGCCACCAGGCCCCCGCTCACGGCGGCGGCGACCGGGCCCGCCACGGCCACCGGGCCCCCACCTCCCACGATGATCGCGGGACCTCCGCCCCCGACGGCGACGAGGCCCCCCGCGACACCCACCCCCGTCACGCGCACGCCGCCAGCGGTGAGGCCCCCACCCCCCACGACGGTGGCGCGGCCCCCGCCCGCGACGGCGGGGACCGGGACCGCCACGGCGACGAGCACGCCGGTGACACCCACCCCCGCCACGCCCACGCCGACAGCGGCGACCACGGCGCCCCCCACCGCCCCGCGCACCCCCCGGGCGCCCACGTCACCGGCCACCCCGCGGCGGGCACCGACCCCGACCACGAGCGGCGCTCCCGCGCCCACGCCGGGGGAGACGCCGGACCGGGCCCCGGCCCGCGGCGCCGCCGCGAGCCCGGCGGCGGGCTGCTGATGGGGCGGCCGTTCGGCGTACCCGTCTACGTCGCGCCGAGCTGGTTCCTGGTCGCCATCCTGATCACCTGGGTGTTCGGCGGCCAGCTCGACCGCGTCCTGCCCGGTCTCGGCGCCGCCCGCTACCTCGTCTCCCTCTTCTTCGCCGTCGCCTTCTACGCCTCCGTCCTCGTCCACGAACTCGCCCACACCGTCGCCGCGCTCCGCTTCAAGCTGCCGGTGCGCCGCATCCAGCTCCAGTTCTTCGGCGGCGTCTCCGAGATCGAGAAGGAGGCCGAGACCCCGGGCCGGGAGTTCGTGCTGGCCTTCGTCGGCCCGCTGCTCTCCCTCGTCCTGGCGGGCGTCTTCTACCTCGCCCTGCTGCCCGTCGACCCCGGAAGCGTCCCCGGCGTCCTGCTGGCCGGTCTGATGATCTCCAACCTGATCGTCGCCGTCTTCAACTTCCTCCCCGGCCTCCCCCTGGACGGGGGCCGGATGCTGCGCGCCGTCGTCTGGAAGATCACCGGCAAGCCCATGAGCGGCACCGTCGCCGCCGCCTGGGTCGGCCGCGCGCTCGCCGTCAGCGTCCTGATCGGGCTGCCGCTGCTCACCCAGTCCGGTGCCCTCGGCGCCGGGGCCGTGGACAACGTGGGCATGGACACCGTGATGGACGCCCTGCTGGCCGCCATCCTCGCCGCGATCATCTGGACCGGCGCCGGCAACAGTCTGCGCATGGCCCGGCTGCGCGAGCACCTGCCCGAGCTGCGCGCCCGCGCCCTGACCCGGCGCGCCGTCCCCGTACCCGCCGACACCCCGCTCTCGGAGGCGCTGCGCCGCGCCAACGCCGCCGGTGCCCGGGCCCTGGTCGTCGTCGACGCGGACGGCGGGCCCGTCTCCCTGGTCCGCGAGGCCGCCATCGTCGGCGTGCCCGAGCACCGCCGCCCGTGGGTGCCCGTCAGCGGGCTCGCCCAGGACATCACCGAGGGCATGCGGCTCTCCGCCGAGCTGACCGGGGAGGAACTCCTGGACGCCCTGCGCGCCACCCCGGCCACCGAGTACCTGGTGGTCGAGGAGACCGGAGAGATCTACGGCGTGCTCTCCGCCGCCGACGTCGAGCGGGCCTTCGTCAAGGCCATGGCCCGCCCCTCCTGACGGGCCGCGTGGTCGGCGGCCCCTCCGGGGACCGGTAGGCTGGTCACATGTCCGAACCGACCGGTGCCGCCCGCAGGCGCGGGCCCTTCAAGGTCGGGGACCAGGTTCAGCTCACCGACCCCAAGGGCCGCCACTACACGTTCACGCTCGAGGCCGGGAAGAACTTCCACACCCACAAGGGTTCCTTCCCGCACGACGAACTGATCGGCGCTCCCGAGGGCAGCGTGGTCCGCACCACCGGGAACGTCGCCTATCTCGCGCTGCGCCCCCTGCTCCCCGACTACGTCCTGTCCATGCCCCGCGGGGCAGCCGTCGTCTACCCGAAGGACGCGGGCCAGATCCTGGCCTTCGCCGACATCTTCCCCGGCGCCCGGGTCGTCGAGGCCGGTGTCGGCTCCGGCTCGCTCAGCAGCTTCCTGCTCCGCGCCATCGGCGACCAGGGCATGCTGCACTCCTACGAGCGGCGCGCCGACTTCGCGGAGATCGCGCAGGCCAACGTGGAGCGCTACTTCGGCGGCCCGCACCCCGCCTGGCAGCTCACCGTCGGCGACCTCCAGGACAACCTGTCCGACACCGACGTCGACCGCGTCGTCCTGGACATGCTCGCCCCCTGGGAGTGCCTGGAGGCCGTCTCCAAGGCGCTGGTCCCCGGCGGCATCCTGTGCTGCTACGTGGCCACCACCACCCAGCTCGCCCGCACCGTCGAGTCCATCCGCGAGATCGGCAGCTTCAACGAGCCGACCGCCTGGGAGTCGATGATCCGCAACTGGCACATCGAGGGCCTGGCCGTCCGCCCGGACCACCGGATGATCGGCCACACCGGCTTCCTGCTCACCGCCCGCCGCCTCGCGGACGGCGTCGAGCCGCCCATGCGCCGCCGCCGCCCCGCCAAGGGCGCCTACGGCGAGGACTACGCCGGCCCCAACGCCGACGGGGGCTCCGGCCGCTGAGGCGCGCCCGGCCCCGGTAGAACGCACCGGCGCCGCGGCGGAGTTCCCCGGGACCGGGCGCAACTCCGACGCGGCGCCGCCGTCTTGGCCGCCCGCTCCGCCGCACCGCCCGCGTACCCCCGCGCCCCAACGCGCACCGGTCGCCGCAGCCCACCCGCGCACCGGCCGCCGTTGCCTTCCCCGCGGCCCCGGCGCACCGCCCCGCGGCGGTGGCCCCGCCCCGCGCACCCCGCCGTTCCCCCGCCCCGCGACGCTGTGGCACGATGCAGGCCACCCCCACCGGCACAGCCCTCACAGGAGACACTCCTCGTGCAGCACCCCGCCGTTCCGGACCTCGCGCACACCCGTGCCCGGCCGATCCACTGGATCGCCACGGCCGCCGCCGTCGCCGGGGTCGTGGCCCTGTCCCCGCTGCTCGCGCCCGGCCCCGCGACGGCCCGGCACACGGCGGCCACCGGTACCGGGACGGCCCCGGGGCGCGCGGCGCCGCCCGACGCGGAGGGCGTGGAGTTCCCCCTGGACTGCGGCCCCGTCCGGGCGGTGGTGGCGAAGAAGGCCGTCGGCGACCTCGACGGCGACGGCCGTCCCGAGACCGTGGCCGCCGTCCACTGCGACGCCCCCATGGGCACCCCGCCCGACGGGGTGTACGTCCTCACGCGCGGCGACGGCGGCGCCCCCCGGCTGGTGGCCACCCTGGTGGACCCCGCCGAGCGCCGGACGGTCACCCGGCTCGCGGTGCGGGACGGAGCGGTTCTCGCCACGCTGCTCGGCTATTCCTCGGCCACGGTGCCGAGTTGCTGCCCCGACCTCTCGGACGACGTGAAGTGGCGGTGGGGCAACGGCGTGTTCGTCCGCGGGGCGGCCGCCGGGGCGCGCGGCGTCTGAGCCGCCGGCCGCCGCCGCCCGTGCGCCGCGCGGCGCCACCCCGCGGGGCGGGCCGCGGCGGCGGTCACCGGACGCGCACGTCACCTCACGGCGCGGTCACGGCGCGTCGGGGCCGTGGACCTCGGTCCCGTCCGAGACGCGGCGCACGTGGATGCACTCGCCGGGGCACTCCTTCGCCGAGTCCACCACGTCCGCGAGGAGCGGCAACGGCACCGGGGCCGCCGCCCCCTGGTCCTGCAGCAGCTCGTCGTCGGCGCCCTTGACGTAGGCCAGGCCGTCGATGTCCAGCTCGAACACCTCGGGCGCGTACTGGGCGCAGATGCCGTCCCCGGTACACAGGTCCTGGTCGATCCAGACCTCCAGTGCCTCGCTCCCGGTACCGGCCTCCTGCTGCACGATCATTCCCATCCTGCCGTTTCCTGCGCCGTTCCCGGCCGGGAATCCGGCCAGCTCCGACGGGTGTTGAACATCTCGACCCTACCTCCGCCGGGATTCTCTTCACGGCCGATGGGTATTCCCCTGGCGTGAGGGAGAGCGCAAGGGTGAAGATCGGACACACCCCGACCGTCTTTGTGATCTAGGGGTTTCAATCGACACCCACCCAGGTAGGGTCTGGAAGCGTCCAGCTCCCCTTGGAGGAGGTGAGGACCGTGGCAGCCCACGACGACGACATGAACCGCGGCATCCGCCCGGGACGCGGGTCCGACGACCCGGCCGGGCAGGTGGCCTATCTTGAGCAGGAGATCGCCGTCCTGCGACGCAAGCTCGCCGACTCTCCGCGGCACACGAGAATTCTCGAAGAGCGGATCGTCGAGCTGCAGACCAACCTGGCCGGCGTCTCCGCGCAGAACGAGCGGCTGGCCAACACGCTCCGCGAGGCCCGCGACCAGATCGTGGCCCTCAAGGAGGAGGTCGACCGCCTGGCCCAGCCCCCGGCCGGATTCGGCGTCTTCCTGCAGGCGAACGAGGACGGCACCGCCGACATCTTCACCGGCGGCCGCAAGCTCCGGGTCAACGTCAGTCCGGGCGTCGAACTGGACGGGCTGCGGCGCGGCCAGGAAGTGATGCTCAACGAGGCGCTCAACGTGGTCGAGGCCATGGCCTACGAGAGCGTCGGCGACATCGTCACCCTCAAGGAGATCCTGGAGGACGGCGAGCGCGCCCTGGTGCTCGGCCACACCGACGAGGAGCGCGTGGTCCGGCTCGCCGAGCCGCTGCGCGGGGTGACCATCCGCCCCGGCGACGCCCTCCTGCTCGAACCCCGCTCCGGCTACGTCTACGAGGTCGTGCCCAAGAGCGAGGTCGAGGAGCTGGTCCTCGAAGAGGTCCCCGACATCGGCTACGAGCAGATCGGCGGCCTCGGCGGCCAGATCGAGATGATCCGCGACGCGGTCGAGCTGCCGTACCTCTACCCCGACCTGTTCAAGGAGCACGAGCTGAGGCCGCCCAAGGGCGTCCTGCTCTACGGCCCGCCCGGATGCGGCAAGACGCTCATCGCCAAGGCCGTGGCGAACTCGCTGGCCAAGAAGGTCGCCGAGGTGACCGGCCAGGCCGCGGGCAAGAGCTTCTTCCTCAACATCAAGGGCCCGGAGCTGCTCAACAAGTACGTCGGCGAGACCGAGCGGCAGATCCGCCTCGTCTTCCAGCGCGCCCGGGAGAAGGCCAGCGAGGGCACGCCGGTCATCGTCTTCTTCGACGAGATGGAGTCCCTCTTCCGCACCCGCGGCTCCGGCGTCAGCTCGGACGTGGAGAACACCATCGTCCCGCAGCTCCTCGCGGAGATCGACGGCGTGGAGGGCCTGCAGAACGTGGTCGTGATCGGCGCCTCCAACCGCGAGGACATGATCGACCCCGCCATCCTGCGGCCCGGCCGGCTCGACGTGAAGATCAAGATCGAGCGCCCGGACGCCGAGGCGGCCAAGGACATCTTCGGCAAGTACCTCACCGAGCGGCTCCCGCTGCACACCGAGGACCTCGCGGAGCACGACAAGGACAAGGCGGCCACCGTCCAGAGCATGATCCAGACGGCGGTGGAACACATGTACGCCGAATCCGAGGAGAACCGCTTCCTGGAAGTCACCTACGCCAACGGCGACAAGGAAGTCCTCTATTTCAAGGACTTCAATTCCGGCGCCATGATCGAGAACATCGT
Organism: Streptomyces sp. NPDC107521; assembly: GCF_055598485.1. Classification (NCBI taxonomy): domain Bacteria; kingdom Bacillati; phylum Actinomycetota; class Actinomycetes; order Kitasatosporales; family Streptomycetaceae; genus Streptomyces; species Streptomyces sp. NPDC107521. The sequence goes on along the minus strand of NZ_JBVKAT010000010.1, from coordinate 136,925 downwards.
GGGCCGCGCCAAGAAGATGGCGATCAAGGACTTCCTGGAAAAGGACCAGAAGGGCCTCCGCGTCTCCCATCTCCTCCAGGCGTGCGTGGACGAGTTCAAGGAGAACGAGGACCTCCCCAACACCACCAACCCGGACGACTGGGCCCGGATCTCCGGAAAGAAGGGCGAGCGGATCGTGTACATCCGCACCCTGGTCACCGGAAAGCAGGGCGCGGACACCGGACGCTCCATCGACACGGTGGCGAACACCGGGCAGTACCTGTAGAAGCGGGGCGGCTGCGGGTGCCCCCGGCGGGTACCCGCAGCCGGCTGTTTTGGGGGTCCACGGCTGGAGCAGGGCAATGACGCAAATGATCTCCCCGCCGGCGCAGAGGCGTTCTAGGCTCGTGCGTACCGCCGGTTCGCGCGGTGCGGGGACGGGCACCGCACACGCACCGGAGCGCCACGTGAGCGACGCCCCCGACCGAGGGCGCCGGGCAAGGAGGGCCGCATGACCGTACGGCGAGTAATGGGCATCGAAACGGAGTACGGCATCTCCGTCCCCGGCCACCCCAATGCCAATGCCATGCTCACCTCGTCCCAGATCGTCAACGCCTACGCCGCGGCGATGCACCGGGCCCGCCGCGCCCGGTGGGACTTCGAGGAGGAGAACCCGCTGCGGGACGCGCGGGGCTTCGACCTCGCCCGGGAGGCCGCCGACTCCAGCCAGCTCACCGACGAGGACATCGGCCTGGCCAACGTGATCCTCACCAACGGCGCCCGGCTCTACGTCGACCACGCCCACCCCGAGTACAGCGCCCCCGAGGTCACCAACCCGCGCGACGCCGTGCTGTGGGACAAGGCGGGCGAGCGGATCATGGCCGAGGCGGCCGAGCGGGCGGCCCAGCTCCCCGGCGCCCAGCCGATCCACCTCTACAAGAACAACACCGACAACAAGGGCGCCTCCTACGGCACCCACGAGAACTACCTGATGAAGCGGGAGACCGCCTTCTCGGACATCGTGCGGCACCTGACCCCGTTCTTCGTCTCCCGCCAGGTCGTCACCGGCGCCGGACGCGTCGGCATCGGCCAGGACGGGCACGAGCACGGCTTCCAGATCAGCCAGCGCGCGGACTACTTCGAGGTCGAGGTCGGGCTGGAGACGACCCTCAAGCGGCCCATCATCAACACCCGCGACGAACCGCACGCGGACGCCGAGAAGTACCGCCGGCTGCACGTGATCATCGGTGACGCGAACCTGTCGGAGATCTCCACCTACCTCAAGCTGGGCACCACGGCGCTGGTGCTCTCCATGATCGAGGACGGGTTCATCGCCGTCGACCTCGCCGTCGACCAGCCCGTCCGCACCCTGCACCAGGTCTCCCACGACCCCTCGCTGCGCCAGTTGGTCACGCTGCGCAGCGGCCGGACGCTCACCGCCGTCCAGCTCCAGATGGAGTACTACGAGCTGGCCCGCAAGTACGTCGAGGAGCGGTACGGGGCGGACGCCGACGACCAGACCAAGGACGTCCTGGGCCGCTGGGAGGACACCCTCAACCGGCTGGAGAACGATCCGATGAGCCTGGCCGGCGAGCTGGACTGGGTGGCCAAGCTGGAGCTGATGCAGGGCTACCGGCGCCGCGACGGCCTGGACTGGGACGCCGCCCGCCTGCACCTGGTCGACCTCCAGTACGCGGACGTACGGGCGGAGAAGGGCCTCTACAACCGTCTGGCCGAGCGCGGACGGGTCAAACGGCTGCTGGACGAGTCCGAGGTCGAGCGGGCGCGGACGAAGCCGCCGGAGGACACCCGGGCGTACTTCCGCGGGCGCTGCCTGGAGCAGTACGCCGACGACGTGGCGGCGGCCTCCTGGGACTCGGTGATCTTCGACCTGCCGGGGCGGGACTCGCTCCAGCGGGTCCCCACCATGGAGCCGCTGCGCGGGACGCGCAACCACGTCAAGGCGCTGCTGGACCGCTGCCGCACCGCGGAGGACCTGGTCAGGGTCCTGTCCGGCGAGTGAGAGGACCGGGTGGGTACCCGGGGAAAGTCGGCCGGACAGGGTGGAAACCACCGGGTCCGGGAACCATTGAGGTGGCCCCCGCGCGTTGGAGGGACGCGGGGGCGATGTCGGACCCGGCTAGTAGGGTCTGATCTTGACCGAGCAACTGTGTCGGGCGAACCGAGCGGGGTGAGGGTGATGGCGACCAAGGACACCGGCGGCGGGCAGCAGAAGGCCACGCGTTCCACCGAGGAGGCCGAGGAGCAGGCGCAGGACGCGCAGGTATCCGAGGACCTCAAGGAGCGCCAGGAGAAGCTCAGCGACGACGTGGACTCCGTCCTGGACGAGATCGACGACGTCCTGGAGGAGAACGCGGAGGACTTCGTGCGGTCCTTCGTGCAGAAGGGCGGCCAGTAGGCCGATCCCTCCGCCCCGCGCGCCCGGCGGCGCCCGGGGCGGGGCGAGGGGTCCGACCGGGGCGCGCGGTGCGGTGGGAACCGCGCCGCGCGCCGTCGTCGACGGGGGCCGGGGGGTTCGTTCCGCGGTTTCCGCCGAGTGTGTGGATCACCGCCGCCAGGCGGGTAGGGTCCGTGGCACGGCCCACTTGGGGGCACCGGCCGGCGGCCGGTGGCGGACAAGGGGCACGGCTGACCAGCAGACGCAGAGTACGTGGAAGGAAACGCGTGGAAGCCAACACTCGTAGCACCGGGCGTCTACCGGCCGCCTTCCTGACGCCCGGGTCCTCCTCCTTCATGGACTTCCTCGGGGAGCACCAGCCGGAGCTGCTGCCGGGCAACCGGCAGCTCCCGCCGGTGCAGGGCGTGGTCGAGGCGCCGCACGGCACGACGATCGTGGCCGTCACCTTCCCCGGCGGCGTCGTGCTCGCCGGTGACCGGCGGGCCACCATGGGCAACGTCATCGCCCAGCGGGACATCGAGAAGGTCTTCCCGGCCGACGAGCACTCCGCGGTGGGCATCGCCGGCACGGCCGGCCTGGCCGTGGAGATGGTCAAGCTCTTCCAGCTCGAGCTGGAGCACTTCGAGAAGGTCGAGGGCGCCCAGCTCTCCCTGGAGGGCAAGGCCAACCGGCTGTCCACGATGATCCGGTCCAACCTCGGCATGGCGATGCAGGGCCTCGCCGTGGTGCCGCTGTTCGCCGGGTACGACGTGGACCGGGGCCGCGGCCGCATCTTCTCCTACGACGTGACCGGCGGGCGCTCCGAGGAGCACCACTTCGCGGCCACCGGGTCGGGCTCGGTCTTCGCCCGCGGGGCGATGAAGAAGCTGTTCCGCGGCGACCTGACCGAGGAGCAGGCCACCACGCTGGTGGTCCAGGCGCTCTACGACGCGGCGGACGACGACTCGGCGACCGGCGGTCCCGATGTCGCGCGCCGGATCTATCCGATCATCACCGTGATCACCGGGGACGGCTTCCGCCGGCTCACCGAGGACGAGTCCTCCCAGCTCTCCCGCTCGGTCCTGGAACGCCGCCTGGAGCAGCCGGACGGGCCGAGGGCCGCGCTGCTGTGACGGCGGCCGGGTCCTCCGGCGTGTGCAGGACAGGTGGTCCAGTGACTTCGACAGAAAGGGACGGATAACCGGTGTCGACTCCGTTCTACGTCTCACCCCAGCAGGCGATGGCCGACCGGGCCGAGTACGCCCGCAAGGGCATCGCCCGAGGCCGCAGCCTGGTCGTGCTGCAGTACACCGACGGCATCGTCTTCGTCGGCGAGAACCCGTCCCGCGCGCTGCACAAGTTCAGCGAGATCTACGACCGGATCGGCTTCGCGGCCGCCGGCAAGTACAACGAGTACGAGAACCTGCGGATCGGCGGCGTCCGCTACGCCGACCTGCGCGGCTACACGTACGACCGGGACGACGTGACCGCCCGGGGACTGGCGAACGTGTACGCCCAGACGCTCGGCACGATCTTCTCCAGCGCGGGGGAGAAGCCGTACGAGGTGGAACTGGTGGTCGCCGAGGTCGGCGAGACGCCCGAGGGCGACCAGATCTACCGGCTGCCGCACGACGGCTCCATCGTCGACGAGCACGGCTCGGTCGCGGTCGGCGGCAACGCGGAGCAGATCAGCGGATACCTGGACCAGCGGCACCGGGACGGGATGACGCTGGCCGAGGCCCTGAAGCTGGCCGTCCAGGCGCTCTCCCGCGACACCAACGGCAGCGAGCGGGAGATCCCGGCGGAGCGGCTGGAGGTCGCGGTGCTGGACCGGACGCGGCCGCAGAAGCGCAAGTTCAAGCGGATCGTCGGCGAGCGGCTCTCGCGGCTGCTGGCCGAGGCGACCGGGGCGGCCCCGGAGCCGTCCGACGCGGAGTCCTCGGCCGGGGGCGACGACGAGGACGCGTGACGCCGGGCCCGCCGAGGGCGGGCCCGCCCCCCGCCGCTGACCGGGGCCTCCAACGCGAGTCCGGTGGTTCCGCCGCGGTGCCGGGGCCGCGCCAGGACCGGGGTCGAGCCGTCGGCCCCGGGCCCGCCCCGGAGGCTCCACCACCGCCCCGTGGGTTCACCACGGCTCGGGGGCTGCGGGGCCGGTCTCCGGCCCTCCCGTCAGCCCGAGGGCTCCATTAGCTCCAGGGGCTCCGCCCCCGTCCGGCGGGTGCCCGTCCCGCCGATGCGGTGCGCGCCCTGCGCCCCACCCGTCCGGCGCCGGATCCGCCAGGCCCGCCGCCCCCGCCGGGTGTCCCTCCGCGGAGCGGGGCCGGGGCGCGCGTCCGCGCCCGTTCCGGCCGGGGGTGTCACCGGGGCCGTCCGCGCGGGCCCGTAGCATGCGCCGACATGGCGATGTTCGTGCACCTCACGTCCGCCGCCCACGCGCAGCGCATCCGGCGCGGCGGGCTCCGGGCCGGCCGCGGACCCGACGGCGCGCGGGGGGTGTACTGCTTCCCCGTGCTCCGCTCCCACACCCTCACCCACCAGTGGCTGCGTGAGCTGGCCCGGTTCGGCGGCCGGGGCGGGCTGGTCGCCGTCCATCTGCGGCTCGACGACGAGCAGCCGGTCCTCGCCGGGAGGTACGGGGACCGCGCGCGCCACCCCCGCTCCACCGTCCCCGCGGCCGAGGCGGTGCGCCGGATCGCCGCGCTGGACGATCCGCGCGGGTGGGAGGTGTTCGTGCCCCGGGCCGTCCGGCCGCGCGAGATCCACCGGATACGCCCCGCCCCGCAGGTCGCCGGCTGGCGGTACCGGCCCGACGCGCACGGGACGCGCCCCTGCACCTGCCAGGGCTGCCGGGTGCGGGGCGAGTACGGCTCGCGGCGGCTGCGCGAGCGGCTGCCGCACCCCCTGGACGGGCCGCCGCCCCCGGCCGGGGCGCTCCTCGCCAGGATCGAGGCGGCCGGCGATCCCGGGGACCCGGCCGCCCTGCTGGCCGCCCTGCACGGGTTCGGGATGCGGCGGCGCGGCCCGGTCGCCCGGCTGGCCCGGCTGGCGGCGCACCCCGACCCCGAGGTGCGCCGCGGGCTGGTGTGGGCGGTCGCCGGGTGGTCCACCCCCGGGGTCGGCGGGCTGCTGGACACCCTCGCGGACGATCCGGACCCCGGTGTGCGGGACGCGGTGGAGTCCGTCCGCGGGAACGCCTGATCAGCCCGGTACGGGGGCGGGGCCGTCGGCGGGCGGCGGGGCCGTGGAGCAGCGGGTGACCAGGGCGACCGGGATGTCGCCCGCCTCCGGGGTGCCGCCCTGGAGGACCGCCAGCAGGGCCCGCATGCCCCGCTCCCCGAACAGCTCCGCGTCCAGCCGCACCGTCGTCAGCTCCGGGTCGATCGCCGTGGCCAGGCCCAGATCGTCGAGGCCGGTGACCGACAGATCGTCCGGGACGCGCAGCCGCGCCCGCCGCGCCGCCTTGTACACCCCGGCCGCCAGCTTGTCGTCGTCGCAGACCACCGCCGTGGGCCGGGGGCCCGGGCGCGCGAGGGCCGCCTCCGCCGCCCCGAGCGCGTCCTCGATCGAGATGGCCGCCCGCGCCGTCGCCAGCGTCGTGCCCGGCACCGCCGACAGCCGCGCCGCCAGCTCCCTCGCCCGCACCTCGAAGGTCCAGGACGGCACGTCCGCCGCGAGGTGCAGGAAGCGCCGGTGGCCGAGGGCCAGCAGGTGCTCCGTGACCTGCCGGATGCCGTCGGCGATGTCCAGGTTGACCGTCGCCGCGCCCAGGCTGCCCTCCGGGTCGCTGTCCAGCATCACCAGCGGCAGCTGGTCGCCCCGGATGGCCGTGAGGGCGTCGGCCGCCATCGAGGAGGCGATGACCCCGTCGAGAGCGGCGGACGCGGAGGCGAAGGGGTCCCGGGCCGGGCCGACGCCCTCCGGCGAGGGGTAGAGCACCACCCCGAAGCCGTGCTCGGCGGCGACCCGCGCGGCCCCCGTGTACACCCCGGCGAAGAACTCCGTGGTCAGCGCGGGCACCACCAGCAGCACCGTGCGGGTGCGGCCCAGCCGGAGGTTGCGGGCCGCGAGGTTGGGCCGGTAGCCCAGGGCGTCGGCGGCCTCCCGGACCCGCCGCGCCGTGGGCTCGGAGACCCGCCCCCGCCACTTGTCGCCCAGGACCAGGGAGACCGCCGCCTGGGAGACTCCGGCGGCGCGGGCGACGTCCCGGCTCGTGGGGCGGGCGCTGCCTCGTGACACCGTTCCCCCTGCGCTTTCGTCTGGACTCGTGAACAGCCGACATGGTACGTATGACGACGGAAGTTATACGTACAACGTCATCGTTCGTGAGACAGGGGACGGCCCGTGGTCGCCGGGTACCTGGAGATTCTGCGGGCACGCCACGCCGCGCGGCTGCTCGTCGGCACGCTCGTGGGGCGGCTGCCCAACGCCACCGCCGCCATCGCGATCGTGCTCTTCGTCCGGGCCGAGGGCGGCTCCTACAGCCTCGCCGGGGCCCTGGCGGCCGTCTACGGCGTCGCCAACGCGGTCGGACAGCCGGTGCTGGGCCGGCTCGTGGACCTGCGCGGCCAGCCGGGGGTGCAGTTGCCCGCCGCCGTCCTGTCGGCCCTGGCCATGGCGGCCTTCGCCCTCCTCGGCACCGGAAACGTCGCGGCGGCGTACGCGGCCGTGGCCGCCGCCGGGCTGCTCACCCCGCCGCTGGAGGGCGGGCTGCGGGCGCTCTGGCCGGGCGTGCTGGGCGGCGAGGGCCGGGTGCACGCGGCGTACGCCATGGACGCCGTCGCCCAGGAGGTCATGTTCACCGTCGGACCGCTGCTCGTGACCCTGTGCGCGTCCCTGTGGTCGGCCCGGGCCGCGCTGCTGGTCCTCAACGTCATCGGCGTGCTCGGCGCCCTCTCCGTGGTGCTGTCGCCCCCCTCGCGCGCCTGGCGTTCGGCGCCGCGCGAGGCGCACTGGCTGGGCGCCCTGCGCTCGGCGGGGCTGCTCGCCCTGCTCGGGGCCTTCCTGTTCGTCGGGACGGCCCTGGGCTCCATCACCGTCGCCTCCGTCTCCTACGCCGACGACCACGGCGGCGACGCCGTCTACGGCTGGCTGATGGCCGCCCTCGGGCTCGGCGCGCTCGCCGGCGGCGCCGTCTACGGCGCCCGGGCGTGGACCGGCGAGCCCGCCCGCCGACTGCGGGCGCTGGTGGCCCTGCTGGCGGTGTGCTACCTGCCGCTGACGCTGCGCCCGGACCCGGTGCCCATGGTGCTGCTGACCGCGCTCGCGGGCGTCTTCCTCGCCCCGGCCGTCGCCTGCGCCTTCGTCCTCGTCGACCGGCACGCGCCCCGGGGCACCGTGACGGAGGCGTTCTCCTGGCTGGTGACCACCTTCACCGTGGGCGCCTCGGTGGGGACCGGCCTCACCGGACCGGTCGTCGAGGCGGGCGGATCGCTCTGGGGGTTCGCGGTGCCCGGGGCCGCCGGGGCCCTGTCGCTGCTGGTCCTGGCCTGCACCGGACGGGTGCTCGCGGACCCCGGCCGGGCGGCGGGAAAAACGGCTTCATCGGAAAATGATCCAAATCGTGCTGCCGAACCCCGTTTCAGCCCGGGCCATAAGGCGTAATGTTCAGTCATGGACCGCCGCATTTTCGGGCTGGAGAACGAGTACGGCGTCACGTGCACGTTCAGGGGACAGCGCCGCCTGTCTCCTGACGAGGTGGCAAGGTACCTTTTCCGCCGTGTCGTGTCATGGGGCCGCAGCAGCAATGTTTTCCTGAGCAACGGGGCCCGTCTCTACCTCGACGTGGGGTCGCACCCGGAATACGCGACCCCCGAGTGTGACAACGTGATCGAACTCGTCACGCACGACAAGGCGGGCGAGCGCATTCTCGAAGGACTGCAGGTCGACGCCGAACGACGCCTGCACGAGGAGGGAATCGCGGGCGACGTCTACCTGTTCAAGAACAACACCGACTCCGCCGGAAACTCCTACGGCTGCCACGAGAATTATCTGGTGGCCCGCCACGGGGAGTTCTCCCGGCTCGCGGACATCCTCATCCCGTTCCTCGTCACCCGGCAGCTCATCTGCGGTGCCGGAAAGGTGCTGCAGACACCGCGCGGCGCCGTCTACTGCGTCAGCCAGCGCGCCGAGCACATCTGGGAGGGCGTCTCCTCCGCGACGACCCGCTCCCGGCCCATCATCAACACCCGCGACGAACCGCACGCCGACGCCGAGCGCTACCGGCGGCTGCACGTCATCGTGGGCGACTCCAACATGTCCGAGACGACCATGCTCCTCAAGGTCGGCGCCACCGACCTCGTGCTGCGCATGATCGAGGCGGGCACCGTCATGCGCGACCTCACCCTGGAGAACCCGATCCGGGCCATCCGCGAGGTCAGCCACGACATCACCGGCCAGCGCAAGGTGCGCCTGGCCAGTGGCCGGGAGGCGTCCGCGCTGGAGGTGCAGCGGGAGTACTACGAGAAGGCCGTGGACTTCTGCGAGCGCCGCGGCATCCGCACCGGCACCGTCGAGCGGGTGCTGGAGCTCTGGGGCCGCACCCTGGACGCCGTCGAGACCGAGGACCTCGACCGGGTCGGCACCGAGATCGACTGGGTCATGAAGTACAAGCTCCTGGAGCGCTACCGGGCCAAGCACAACATGACCATGTCGAACCCGCGGGTCGCGCAGATAGACCTCGCCTACCACGACATCCACCGCCGCCGCGGCCTGTACTACCTGCTGGAGAGGAAGGGGCAAGCCGCCCGGGTCGCCGACGACTTGAAGATCTTCGAGGGCAAGTCCGTCCCGCCGCAGACCACTCGGGCCCGGCTGCGCGGCGACTTCATCCGGCGGGCCCAGGAGCAGCGCCGGGACTTCACCGTCGACTGGGTCCACCTCAAGCTCAACGACCAGGCGCAGCGCACCGTGCTGTGCAAGGACCCGTTCCGCTCCGTGGACGACCGGGTGGAGAAGCTGATCGCCGGAATGTGACCGGGTGACGGGGGGCACGCGCATCCGCACCCAGGGCCGGAACGCCACACGGGCGCCGTACGTTCCACGTACGGCGCCCGACTCACGCCGTAGAGTTTGCGCGCACCCCGACAGGCACACCGACCGATTACGAGGCCCCCACCGTGCGCCGACGCTCACTCCTCATCGCCGTTCCCGCCGGACTGGTCACGCTCGCCGCGTGCGGCGACGACTCGTCCGGATCGACGAGCAGCAGCAGCGCCCCCGCCAGCGCGTCGCCCGATGCCTCGGCCGGCTCGGAACCCCCGGCCCCGAAGATCGTCGACGGTCCGCTGCCGGCGATCACGGCGGGCACCGGGTTCGACGAGAAGCCGACGGTCGCCAAGGGCAGCGGTGACCCCTCCGACCAGCTCGCCGTCAAGACGGTCATCGCCGGAAACGGGACCACGGTCGCGGAGAACGACTTCATCTCGGCCAACTACCTCGGCCAGATCTGGTCCGACGCGAAGGTCTTCGACAACTCGTACGACCGCAAGTCCCCCCTCGTCATCCAGCTCGCCAAGGGCGGCATCATCGACGGCTGGCGCTACGCGCTGACCGGCCGGAAGGCCGGCAGTCGCGTCCTCTTCTCCGTCCCGCCCACCTGGGGGTACGGCGAGGACGGCAACGCGCAGGCGGGCATCAAGGGCACCGACACGCTGGTCTTCGTGGTCGACATCCAGGACACCTACAACGCCCGCAGCTCCGCCAAGGGCAAGGCCGTCCCGCAGGACGACGCCGCGCTGCCCAAGGTCGGCACCAACACCGACGGCAAGGCCCCCTCCATCGAGGTCCCCAAGGGCGACGCGCCGAAGAAGCTCGTCGCCGACTACGTGCTGGAGGGCGACGGCGCCGAGGTCGCCGCCGAGGACAGCGTCCTCGTCCAGTACAAGGGCGTGGTCTGGGACGGCGGCAAGGAGTTCGACTCGACGTACGCGCGCAAGCAGCTCACCTCGTTCTCCCTGCAGCAGGTCGTCAAGGGCTGGTCGCAGGGGCTGACCGGCAAGAAGGTCGGCAGCCGGGTCCTCATCGTCATCCCGCCGGAGCTCGGCTACGGCGACAACCCGCCGCAGGGCAGCGACATCGGCAAGGGCGCCACGCTGGTCTTCTCCGTCGACATCCTCGCGAAGATGTGACCCTCCGGGGATGTAAGACTTGGCCGTCGCCTTTCCGCAGAACAAGCAGGAGCTGATACGTGAGCATCGACAAGCCCGAGATCGACTTCCCGGGCGGCGAGCCCCCGGCGGATCTTGAGATCAAGGACATCTGGGAGGGCGACGGCCCCGTCGCGCAGGCCGGGCAGAACGTGACCGTCCACTACGTGGGCGTGGCCTTCAGCACGGGCGAGGAGTTCGACGCGAGCTGGAACCGCGGCGCGCCGTTCCGCTTCCCGCTCGGCGGCGGCCGGGTCATCGCGGGCTGGGACCGGGGCGTGCAGGGCATGAAGGTCGGCGGACGCCGCCAGCTCACCATCCCGGCCCACCTCGCCTACGGCGACCAGAGCCCCACCCCGGCGATCAAGCCCGGTGAGACCCTGATCTTCGTGGTCGACCTGCTCGGAGTCTGATCACCGGGCGATCAGTACCGGTCATCGGGGGTCCATGCCTGTCCGGGCATGGGCCCTCGGCTTTTGCCCCGCCACCCCGGGACGGTACGGTCACGGGTGAAGCACCACAGGGAGAAGGGCGTCGATGGCCATTGCCAAGGCCGAGCGGCTGATGAATCTGGCTCTGTGCCTGCTCGGGGCGCGACGCCCCCTCAGCAAGCGCGAGCTGCGCGACTCCCTGGAGGCCTATCTGGAGGCCGCCTCCGACGACGCCTTCAACCGCATGTTCGAGCGGGACAAGGAGGACCTGCGGGAGCTGGGCATGGTGATCGAGACGGTCGAGGCCCTGGACGGCGAGACCGGCTACGTCGCCCGCAGCGACAGCAACCGGCTGCCCCCCATCACCCTGGACGCCGAGGAGGCCGCCGCCCTCGGCCTCGCCGCCAAGGTCTGGCAGCAGGCCCGGCTCGCCGGTGCCGCCAGCGGCGCCCTGCAGAAGCTCCGCGCCGCCGGACTCCCGGAGGACGTCGACCCGTACGGGGCGCACGGCGCGCTGGAGCCCCGCATCCCCGTGCACGAGGCCGCCTTCGAGCCGCTGATGCTGGCCTGCCGCGACCGCCGCCCCGTCGTCTTCGACTACCGCAAGGCCAACGCCGCCCAGCCCGGCACCCGCACCGTCGAGCCCTGGGCCCTGGAGTGCTGGCGCGGCCACTGGTACCTGGCCGGATACGACCGCGACCGGGGCGCCGAGCGGGTCTTCCGGCTGTCCCGGATCACCGGCAGGGTCCGCTCGCGCGGCGGCCGGTTCACCGCCCCGGTGCCCGACGCCGTCACCGTCCGGGAGACCGTCGCGAGCTGGGCGGGGGAGACCGCCGACCGCTCCGCGCGGATCCGGCTGCGCGCCGACGCCGGGTACCCGCTGCGGTCCCGGGCCACCGCCGTCCGGGAACTCGGGAACGGCTGGGACGAGTTGGAGATTCCGTACGGGCACGGACTGGACGCCTGGCTGGTCGAGTTCGGGCCGGACGTGGTGGTGCTGGAGCCCGCGGAGCTGCGCGCGGACGTGGTGGACCGGCTGCGCGCCGTCGCCAAGGGCTGAGGGGAAGCGGACAACACAGTGGCAGGCAAACCGGTCAGGCCCGCGAGCGCCATCGACCAGACCCGGCGGATGCTCTCCCTGGTGACGTATCTGCGCGAGCGCCCCGGCGCCCGGATCGAGGACGTGGCCCGCGCCTTCGGCATCACCGAGGACGAACTCGTCTCCGACCTGGACGTGCTGCCGATGTGCGGCACCAGCTTCCGCGGCGGCGACCTGCTCGACATCGACACCGACGGTGAGCGCATCTGGTGGCACAACCCGGCCGCCCTGGGCGCGGACGCCGCCGAGCCCCTGCGGCTCGCCGCCGACGAGGCCACCGCGCTGCTGGTCGCCGCCCGCGCCGTGGCGACGCTGCCCGGGCTGCGCGAGGGCGACCGCCAGGCGCTGCTGCGGGCCACCGCCAAGGTGGAGACGGCGGCGGGCGAGGCGGCCGGAGCCAGCTCCCGGCTGTCGGTGACCTTCGAGTCCGAGGGCGGTGTCTTCGCCGACGTCGACCGCGCCATCTCGGAGCGCCGCCGCCTCTGGATCCGCTACTACTCCCCGGCCCGCGACGAGCTGACCGAGCGTGAGATCGACCCCATCCGGCTGGTGAGCGTCGGCCACACCTATGTCGAGGCGTGGTGCCGCCGCTCCGAGGCGCGGCGCACCTTCCGGCTGGACCGGGTCGCGGAGATCCGGATCCTGGACGAGCCCGCCGCGCCGCCCGAGGTGGAGCTGCGGGACCTGTCGGAGGGACTGGTCCAGCCCGCCGCCGAGGACCCCGAGGTCGTCGTCGAGGTCGGCGCGGGCGGACGCTGGGTCGCCGAGTACTACCCGCACGACAGCGCGGAGGAGCTGCCCGGCGGCGGGCTGCGGATCACCCTGCGGACTCCCGACCCGGCCTCGCTGCGGCGGCTCGCGCTGCGGCTCGGCCGCGACGGCCGGATCGTCTCGCCGCCCGAACTGGCCGCGAGCGCGGGCCGGGCCGCCCGCGAGGCGCTCGCCGGGTACGACGCCGAGGACCTCGCGACGGGCGGGCCGGACGGCGTGAACGGGACGCCCGGCACGGCGGGTTCCGCCGCCGCGGTCCGCCCGGACGGCACGGACACCACGGCCCCCGCGGCCGAACCGGCGGCGCCCGGCGGCCGGGACGACAGCGACAGTCAGGAGCGAGGGCGTTGAACGAGTCGGTCGGGCCGACGGTCCAGGGCGTGACGGCGGCGTCCGCCTTCGCCGGCATGAGAGCCGTCGCCCCCGTCGTCTTCAAGGCGGGCTGCCCCGACTGCCGGGGCCGCTTCGAACTGGCGGCGGGCGCCCTCATGCTGGCCATCGGCGCCACCAGCCGCACCACCTTCTACTCCTTCACCTGCCCCGACTGCGGGGCCGCCGTCCGCAAGCCGGCCGGTGAGCGGATCGTGGAGCTGCTCACCGGCGGCGGGGTCCGGACCCTGCGGCTGCACTCCACCGTCTAGACCCCGCCGTCGTGTCCGCGCCACCGTCCGGAGGGCGGGCGCCGGGTGCGGGCAGCGTGCTGCGGGCGGACGAAGCGGGCGACGGCGGCCCCCGGACCCCGGCCGGACGGCGCGGACCGGGCGCGGTCGCCCCGGCGGGCGGACCCCGGCCGCCGAGGCACTAGGCTCGGGCCCATGTTCTGGCCGATGTTCGCGGTTGCCGTGGCTTTCCTGGGTCTCGCCGTGCTCGCGGTCTTCGCGGCGAAGGTGTTTGTGGAGACCCGGCGGCTCGGGGCGCAGGTGGCGGATTCCGCCCATCGGATCGGCCGCGCCGCCGAGGAGCTGGAGCGCACGGCACGGCACGCCGCCCGCTCCGCCGACGCCCTGTGACCTCCGTCTCCGACCGGTGAGCGGGCGCGCCGCTCCGGTCAGCGGACACCGGACCCGGCCCCGGGACGTGACGCGGCCGACGTCCCCGCGCCGCGGAACGGTCCGCTTCGCCCTGTCGTCCGGCGGGTCCCGGCAGGTACGCTGCTGGTCGCGGCACGGAAAACGAGGCCCGGCCGCGGACGGGAGTACGATCCCGGGGCATTGCCTGACGTTTACCCCGGAGCGCTACGATCGCTGCACAGCACAATGGGTCGGACACCTGTCCGATCCGTTCGGCAGCACCCCCACCCCAGCCGCCTCGGTGAGAAGGTAAAGATTATGTTCGGAAGGCTCGGCGCCCCCGAGATCATTCTCATCCTCGTCGTCATCGTCCTGCTGTTCGGCGCGAAGAAGCTTCCCGACATGGCACGGTCGCTCGGCAAGTCGGCGCGCATCCTCAAGAGCGAGGCCAAGGCCATGAAGGACGAGAGCAAGTCCGAGGCCCCCGCCGACCCGCCGAACCCCGAGCAGTCCTCGTCGCAGCGCACCATCCAGGCCGCCCCCGGTGACGTGAGCAGCTCCCGCCCGGTCACCGAGCCGACGGACACCACCAAGCGCTGACGCAGGGCCGGGTGATCACCGGTCCACCGCACGAGATGAGGACGTGGGTTGCTCAAGTCCGCCCGCTCAAGGGAGAAGGACCCCGAGGGGCGCATGCCCCTCATCGACCACCTTCGTGAGCTCCGGAACCGGCTCGCGAAGGCGCTGCTGGCCATCGTCGTCGTCACGATCGTCGCCGCCTTCTTCTACAACGAGATCATCAACTTCTTCACCGACCCGGTCCTCGAATCGGTCGGCTGCAAGGAGTCCTTCGCCGAACTCGCGAAGGACCCCGAGCACCAGCGCTGTGCGCAGATCACGATCAACGGTCTGCTCGGCCCCTTCACCCTGGCCCTCAAGGTCTCCCTGATGGCCGGCATCGTCCTCGCCTCGCCGGTCTGGCTGTACCAGCTCTGGGGATTCGTCGCGCCGGGCCTGCACGGGAACGAGAAGAAGTACGCCTACGCCTTCGTGGCCACCGGCGCCCCCCTCTTCTTCGCGGGCGCGTACTTCGCCTACGTGGTGCTGCCCACCACGGCCAAGGTGCTCATCGAGTTCACCCCGTTCGGCGTCAACAACCTTCTCCCGCTGGACGATCTGCTCAACCTCGTCACCCGCATGGTGGTCGTCTTCGGCCTCTCCTTCGAGCTGCCGCTGCTCCTGGTCATGCTCAACTTCGGCGGCGTGCTCACCGGCCGGCGGATGCTCGGCTGGTGGCGCGGCATGATCCTCGGCATCACGCTGTTCGCGGCCATCGCCACGCCGAGCACCGACCCGCTGACCATGATGTCGCTGGCGGCACCGATCTGGATCCTCTACTTCGCCGCCGTGCTGGTCTCGATGCTCAACGACCGCAGGCGCCGCCGCCGCGACGACCAGGGGCCCTCCGACGACGAGGCCTCCGAGCTGGACCTCACGCCCGAGCCCCTGGACGACACCGACGCCGTCCGGCCGCCCCGCGCCCTGCCCGAGCAGCCGACCGCGGAGCGGGTCAACGGGTACGACGACGTGACCTGAGCCCCGCCGGGGCGGTGACGCGCGCCCGTCACCGCCCCCGCCGGAGCCGATCCCGATATTGATCGTCACGTTGTCGGTGCGGCCCGGTACGCTCGAAAGCACGATGACAGAGGATCTCTCACCGGCCGAGCGGTACGCGGCGGCCCGCCTGCGGACCGCCGAGCAGGCCACGGCGCTCGCCTCCTTCCGCGAGATGTACGACTTCGCCCTCGACCCGTTCCAGATGGAGGCCTGCCGGGCCCTGGAGGCGGGCAAGGGCGTCCTGGTGGCCGCGCCCACCGGCTCCGGCAAGACGATCGTCGGCGAGTTCGCCGTCCACCTGGCTCTCCAACAGGGCCGGAAGTGCTTCTACACGACGCCCATCAAGGCGCTGTCGAACCAGAAGTACTCCGACCTCTGCCGCCGCTACGGCGCGGAGCGGGTGGGCCTGCTCACCGGCGACAACAGCGTCAACTCGGACGCCCCCGTGGTCGTGATGACCACCGAGGTGCTGCGGAACATGCTGTACGCGGGCTCCCGGACCCTCCTCGGCCTCGGCCACGTGGTCATGGACGAGGTGCACTACCTCTCCGACCGCTTCCGGGGCGCCGTCTGGGAGGAAGTGATCATCCACCTCCCCGAGTCCGTCACCCTGGTGTCGCTCTCCGCGACCGTGTCCAACGCCGAGGAGTTCGGCGACTGGCTCGACACCGTGCGCGGCGACACCGAGGTCATCGTCTCCGAGCACCGGCCGGTGCCGCTGTTCCAGCACGTCCTGGCCGGACGGCGGATGTACGACCTGTTCGAGGAGGGCGAGGGCCACAAGAAGGCCGTCAACCCCGACCTCACCCGCATGGCCCGGATGGAGGCCAGCCGCCCCTCCTACCAGGACCGCCGGCGCGGCCGGCACATGCGCGAGGCCGACCGCGAGCGCGAGCGCCGGCAGCGCTCCCGGATCTGGACGCCCAGCCGCCCCGAGGTCATCGAGCGGCTCGACGCCGAGGGCCTGCTGCCCGCGATCACCTTCATCTTCAGCCGGGCCGGCTGCGAGGCCGCCGTCCAGCAGTGCCTCCACGCCGGGCTGCGGCTCAACGACGAGCCCGCCCGGGAGCGGGTGCGCGCCCTCGTCGAGGAGCGCACGGCCAGTATCCCGCCCGAGGACCTGCACGTCCTCGGCTACTACGAGTGGCTGGAGGGCCTGGAGCGCGGCATCGCCGCCCACCACGCGGGCATGCTCCCGACCTTCAAGGAGGTCGTGGAGGAGCTCTTCGTCCGCGGACTGGTCAAGGCCGTCTTCGCCACCGAGACCCTCGCCCTCGGCATCAACATGCCGGCCCGCTCGGTCGTGCTGGAGAAGCTCGTCAAGTGGAACGGCGAGCAGCACGCCGACATCACCCCCGGCGAGTACACCCAGCTCACCGGCCGGGCGGGACGGCGCGGCATCGACGTCGAGGGCCACGCCGTCGTCCTCTGGCAGCGGGGGACGAGCCCCGAGCACCTGGCCGGACTGGCCGGCACCCGCACCTATCCGCTGCGCTCCAGCTTCAAGCCGTCGTACAACATGGCGGTCAACCTCGTCGAGCAGTTCGGCCGGCACCGCTCCCGGGAGCTGCTGGAGACCTCGTTCGCCCAGTTCCAGGCGGACAAGTCGGTCGTCGGCATCTCCCGCCAGGTGCAGCGCAACGAGGAGGGGCTGGAGGGCTACCGGGCCTCCATGACCTGCCACCTCGGGGACTTCGAGGAGTACGCCCGGCTGCGCCGCGAGCTGAAGGACCGCGAGACGGAGCTGGCCCGGGAGGGCGTGCAGCAGCGCCGTGCCGAGGCCGCCGTCGCGCTGGAGCGGCTCAAGCCCGGCGACGTCATCCACGTCCCCACCGGCAAGTACGCGGGGCTCGCCCTGGTGCTGGACCCCGGCCTGCCCGCCGGGCGCTCCAACGGGCACCGCGGCTTCGACCACCACGACGGGCCGCGCCCGCTGGTGCTGACCGCCGAGCGGCAGGTGAAGCGGCTGGCGTCGATGGACTTCCCGGTGCCGGTCGAGCCGCTGGAGCGGATGCGCATCCCGAAGTCCTTCAATCCGCGCTCCCCGCAGTCCCGCCGCGACCTCGCCTCCGCCCTGCGCACCAAGGCCGGGCACATCACCGCCGAGCGCCACCGCAAGAAGCGCTCCCCGGCCGCCGACGACCGCGAGATCGACCGGCTGCGCAAGGCCCTGCGCGCCCATCCGTGCCACGGCTGCGACGACCGCGAGGACCATGCCCGCTGGGCCGAGCGCTACCACCGGCTGCTGCGCGACACCACGCAGCTCGAGCGGCGCATCGAGGGCCGGACGAACACCATCGCCCGCACCTTCGACCGGATCGTCGCGCTGCTGACCGAGCTGGACTACCTGCGCGGTGACGAGGTCACCGAGCACGGCAAGCGGCTGGCCCGCCTCTACGGCGAGCTGGACCTGCTGGCCAGCGAGTGCCTGCGCGAGGGCGTCTGGGAGGGGCTGGCCCCGGCGGAGCTGGCCGCCTGCGTCTCGGCCCTGGTCTACGAGTCCCGGATGGCCGACGACGCGATGGCGCCGAAGCTGCCCTCGGGCCGGGCCAGGGCCGCGCTCGGGGAGACGGTGCGGATCTGGGGGCGGCTGGACGCCCTGGAGGAGGAGTTCCGCATCCGGCAGACCGAGGGCGTGGGCCAGCGCGAGCCCGACCTCGGCTTCGCCTGGGCCGCCTACATGTGGGCGTCCGGCAAGGGCCTGGACGAGGTGCTGCGTGAGGCGGAGATGCCGGCCGGGGACTTCGTGCGCTGGTGCAAGCAGGTCATCGACGTGCTCGGGCAGATCTCGGCCGCCGCGCCGGGCGAGGGCTCGACGGTGCCGAAGAACGCCCGCAAGGCCGTCGACGGGCTGCTGCGCGGGGTCGTGGCGTACTCGTCGGTGGGCTAGCGGCAGTGGCCGGCGGCCCGGGGCCCCGGGCCGGGGTCCGGGGCCGGTCCGGGGGTCGCTCGCCGGGGCCGGCGGCGGGGTCCGCCGCGGGTCCGGGTCGGCCGCGGGCCGTGCCGCATGACGGGACTCCCGTCGAGGGGGCAGCGAGGGACCGGCGGTCGCCGGGTCGCCGCCCGGCCCGTCGGTGCGGTCCGGCGTGCCCGGCGCTGTCTACCTGTCGTCCGCCCAGTCGGTGTACGACTCCCAGGCCGCGAGGGTCCGCCCGCTGCGGAAGCGGTGCTCCCGTCCGGTCACCGGGTCGGTGAACTCCAGCCCGCGCGCCAGGAGCTGGAGCGGGCGCCGGAAGTCACCGGGCGCCACCGGGTCCGTCACCTCGGGATACAGCGGGTCGCCGAGGATCGGCACGCCGAGCGCGGTCAGGTGCACCCGGAGCTGATGGGTCTGCCCGGTGGCGGGCACCAGCCGGTAGCGCCCGAGCCCCGGGCCGCCGCCCGGTCGCGGGCGGTGTCCGGCCGCCTCGACGCGGGTGACCGCGTTCGGCTCGCCCGCGGTCTCCCGGGCCGCCAGGACGCCGCGCTCCTTCACGATGCGGCTGCGCACCGTGCGCGGGAGGACGAGCGCGGGGTCGTGGGCGGCGACGGCCTCGTACTCCTTGCGCACCAGCCGGTCGCGGAACAGGCCCTGGTAGGCGCCGCGCTCCTCGGGCCGCACGGTGAACAGCACCAGCCCGGCGGTGAGCCGGTCCAGCCGGTGCGCGGCCCCCAGCGCGGGCAGCTCCAGTCCGGTGCGCAGCCTGGCCAGCGCGGTCTGCGTGACATGGCCGCCGCGCGGGGTGGTGGCCAGGAAGTGCGGCTTGTCGGCGACGACGATGTGCTCGTCCCGGTACACGACCTCCACGGGGAACGGCACCGGCACCTCGGGCGGCGGTTCCCGGTGGAACCACACGTACAGGCCGGGCCGGTAGGGCGCGTCCGGGGCCACGGGGCGGCCGTCCGCCGTGACGACCCCGCCCGCGTCGAGCATCGCCCCGACCGCGCCGGGGGCGGCGCCGGACAGCCGCTCCACCAGGTGCTCGCGCACCGTGGCCCACGGACCGTCGGCGGGCAGCCGCAGCCGCACCGGGTCCACCCCGTCGCGCTGCGGCAGGGGCGGGGGAGGGGGAGGGGTGCGGCGTCTCATCGGGGCCAGGGTACGAGGCGGGGCGGGCCGGTGCGCGGGGTGCCCGCCAGCGGACGGGGCGCGGACCGGTCCCGGCGGGGGCGCGGGCCCCTCGCCGGGCGGCCGGGCCGTCCCGGGGCGGGGAAAACCGGTGGGCTCCGGGCGGGCCGTTCGGCAGGATGCGGGACATGCCCCGTCTGACGCGCCCCGTCCTCCCGCCCGGCACCCTCTCCCGTACCGGCCAGCCGGTGATCCCCACCGGCGACGGACTGGTGCTGCGGCCCTGGCGGCCCGGGGACGCGCCCGAGGTGTACGAGGTCTTCCGGGACCCGGCGGTGCGCCAGTGGCACAACAGGACCGCCGGGTCCGAGCGGGAGGCGCGCGACTGGATCGACGACTGGCGGCGGTCCTGGGAGCGGGAGCGCGCGGCCCACTGGGCGGTGACGGACGCGGACGACGACGGCCCGGTCCTGGGCCGGGCGGGGCTGCGCGAGGTGCGGCTCGCGGAGGGCACGGCGGAGGTCGCCTACTGGACGGCGCCCCGGGCGCGGGGCCGGGGGGTGGCGGTCCGGGCGGCGGTTGCGCTGGCGCGCTGGGCGCTGGACGGGACGGGGTTCCAGCGGCTGGAGCTGAACCACGCCGTCGCCAACCGGGCGTCCTGCCGGGTGGCGGTGAAGGCGGGCTTCGCGGCGGAGGGCACCAAGCGCCGGGCCCTGCTGCACCAGGACGGCTGGCACGACATGCACGCGCACGCGCGGGTACGGGGGGACTGAGCCGGGACGGGCCGGTGCTCCCGTTCGCCCGGGGGCCGGGAACCCACGGGCGCCGGTGCTTCCGTTCGCCCGGCGGGCCGGGAACCCACGGGGGCCGGTGCTCCCGTTCGCCCGCCGGGAATCCGTGGCGGTGCTCCTTGAGCCACGGAGCCACGGCTGGGGCGGGGCGGTCCGGGGCGGGCCGGGCGGGCCCGTGCCCGGCTTCGCCCGGGTGGTGGGGGGTGGGCGCCAAGGTGCGAGGGGGCCGGGCCGGCATCGGTGGCGAAGCGACGCCGGAGAAGGTCTCGCCCGGCCGAGGCCCCCGGCGAGCCGTGCCGGTCGCACGGGCGGGGCCGAGTACGCCGGTGCGGGTCTTGCCGGGTTTTGCCGGGTCGCTCCGGGCGGTCCGGGAACCGGTCGGGCCGCGCCGGTCGGGCGGGCGTGACGCCGCGCCCGCCCCGGAGGCACGGGCGCCGGGTGCCCTGGGAACAGGGCCCCGGCGCCCGTGCCGGGGTGCTGCCCGTGCCGGGGTGCTGCCCGTGCCGGGGTGCTGCCCGTGCCGGGGTGCTGCCCGTGCCGGGGTGCTGCCCGTGCCGGGGTGCCGCCCGTGCAAGACACCGGCGGTGGCGTCCCGGCCTCCGCCTCCGGCGTGTGGTGCCGGGGAGGCGGGGACGCCACCGCCGGTGGTGCGGGTCAGGCCGCGCGGGTCTCCTGCTCGGCCTCGACCCGGGCGTTCCAGTCCCGCTTCGACGCCTGCCAGCCGTCCTCGTTGTGGCCGAGGCGCCAGTAGCCGGAGATGGAGAGCGACTCGCGCGGAACGGCGCGCTCCACGCGGAGCAGCGCCCGCAGTTCCTTGACGCAGGCCGCCTCGCCGTGGACGAAGGCGTGTACCCGGCCCTCGGGGAAGTCCAGCGCGCGCACGGCCTCGACCAGGGCGCGGCCCACCGGACCGTCGCCGCGGTGCAGCCAGACGACCTCGATGTCGGAGTCGATCTTCTGCTCCTCCTCGGGCCCGTCGACCTCCACGAAGGCGAAGGCGCGGGCACCGTCGGGCAGCGCCTCCAGGGACCGGGCGATGGCGGGCAGCGCGCTCTCGTCACCGGCGAACAGGTGCCAGTCGGCCTCCGGGTCGGGGGCGTAGGCGCCGCCGGGGCCCAGGAAGCGGACGGTCTCGCCCGGCCGCACCCGCTGCGCCCAGGGGCCGGCCAGGCCCTCGTCGCCGTGGATGACGAAGTCGAGGGTCATCTCGCGCAGCCCGGCGTCCCAGTGGCGGACGGTGTAGGTGCGGGTCACCGGCCACTGGTCGCGGGGCAGCTCCTCGCGGATGCGCTCCATGTCGAAGGGCTCCGGGTAGACGGCGCCCTCGGCGGGGAACAGCAGCTTCACGTAGTGGTCGGTGCAGGTGTCCGCCGGGAGGGCGGCGAGTTCCTCACCGCCCAGCACCACGCGCTGCATGTGGGGCGTGAGCCGCTCGGTCCGTACCACCTGCGCGGTGTGGTGCCTGCGGGGCTTGCGTTCGGGACGGTCTGCCATGACGGCCTCCCTGCAACCAGAGTTAGGTTTACCTAAGTTAGCATTCCTCCCGCTCGGCGTGGCATGTGCCGGGTTTCCCCCGTACGGAACCCGAAGCGCCGCCCCGGGCCGGGGCACCGTCCGCGTCACCGGCTCCGCCGCCCGGGCCGGGGCCGCGGACGTCCGGGCCGGGGCGTGGACGGAACCAGGACCGGCACCCGGACCGGCACCGCCCTCCGGCGGGAACCGCCGCCCCCGCCGGGCCCCGGTCGCGGTTCCCCGGCCCCGGTGCTCCCGCCCCGCGCGGCTCCGGCGGCGCCCCCGGCCGGGGCCCCTCAGCCGGTCAGCGTCGTCAGGAGCCGCTCCAGTGATCCGCCCAGTCCCCAGCGGACCGCCAGCTCCTCCAGCGCCGCGGGGTCGCGAGGGGTGTGGGGCAGGGCGGTGTCCACGTCCGGCAGCGGCACGTCGTCGGCGACCCGGACCACCTTCGGGGCGACCGCGAGGTACGGCTCGGCCTCGGTGAGCCGCTTGCGCCGGGCGGGCGTGAGCTTCGCCGCCGGGTCCGCCGCGGCGGCGCGGATGCCGGCCAGGTCCCCGTACTCGGCCAGCAGCTTCGCGGCCGTCTTCTCGCCGATGCCGGGCACCCCGGGCAGCCCGTCGCTCGGGTCGCCGCGCAGCAGCGCCAGGTCCACGTAGCCGCGCCCGTCGACGCCGTACTTCTCGCGCAGCACCGACTCGTCGGTGAGCTGGAGCGTGCCGACGCCCTTGAGCGGATAGAGCACCCGCACCCCGCGGGCGTCGTCGACGAGCTGGTAGAGGTCCCGGTCGCCGGTGACGATGTCCACCGGGCCCCGGGCCAGCGCGGTGTAGGTGCCGATCACGTCGTCCGCCTCGTACTCCGGCACGCCGACCCGGGCGATGCCCAGCGCGTCCAGGACCGCCTCGATCACCGGCACCTGTGGCGTCAGGGTGTCCGGCACCTCCTCCTCGTCCGGGCCGGCCGGGCGCTCCTCGGCGACCCGGTGCGCCTTGTAGGACGGGATCAGCTCCACCCGCCAGCCGGGCCGCCAGTCGGCGTCCATGCAGGCGACGAGGCGGTCGGGCCGGTGGTCCCGGACCAGCCGGTCGATGAAGTCGAGCAGTCCGCGCACGGCGTTCACCGGCGTGCCGTCGGGCGCCCGCACGGAGTCCGGCACGCCGAAGTAGGCGCGGAAGTAGAGGGAGGCGGTGTCGAGGAGCATCAGTCGTCCGGTCACGTCCCGATCATGCCGCAGCCCCCGGCCGGACGGCGGCGGACATGTGAAGCGGGTCACTCATGTGTTTGGGTCCGAATGATCCGGGCAGGCGCGCAGCCGGGCCGAATCTTGGTTGAGCACTTCAACTGTTAGCAAGGCTTCGGACCCGAGTCCCTGTCCCCGATCCAAGAGGTAAGCGTGTCAGCGAGGCTAGAGGCCGAGCACCTGTACAAGGTGTTCGGGAGAAAACCGGACCAGGCGGTCGGACGACTGCGCGAGGGAGCCGACCGGGAGGAGCTGCGCGCCGACGGCACCACGGCCGCCGTCATCGACGCCTCCTTCACCGTGGAGCCCGGCGAGATCTTCGTGGTCATGGGACTGTCCGGGTCCGGCAAGTCCACGCTGCTGCGCATGCTCAACGGACTGCTGGAGCCGACCGCCGGGCGGGTCCGCTTCGGCGGCCAGGACCTCACCGAGATCGGTGAGCGCGGTCTGCGCGAGGTCCGCTCCCGGCGGATCAGCATGGTCTTCCAGCACTTCGCCCTGTTCCCGCACCGCAGCGTCCGCGACAACGCCGCCTACGGCCTGGAGGTGCAGGGCGTGCCCCGCGCCGAGCGCGAACGCCGCGCCGACGAGGCGCTCGCCCTGTGCGGCCTGGCCGGGTGGGAGAAGTCCTGGCCCGACGAGCTGTCCGGCGGCATGCAGCAGCGCGTGGGACTGGCCCGCGCCCTGGCCACCGACGCCGACCTGCTGCTGATGGACGAGTCCTTCAGCGCCCTCGACCCGCTGATCCGGCGCGACATGCAGGACCAGCTCATCGAGCTGCAGAAGACCCTGAAGAAGACCATCGTCTTCATCACCCACGACCTCAACGAGGCCATGCGCCTGGGCGACCGCATCGCCGTCATGCGCGACGGCCGGATCGTGCAGCTCGGCACCGCCGAGGACATCCTGATCCGCCCCGCCAACGACTACGTCGCCTCCTTCATCCAGGACGTCGACCGCTCCCGGGTCCTCACGGCCGGGGCCGTCATGGAGCGCGAGCTGCGCGGCGACGAGGCCGACTGCGGCTGCGAGACGGCCACCACCGCCACCCCGTTCACCGAACTGTGCGCCATCAGCGCCCGCGTGCCCCATGCCGTGGCGGTGCTCGACGGTGAGGGCACGCTGGTCGGCGTCGTGCGGCGGCAGCGGCTGGTCGGGTTCCTCGGCGACGAGCAGAACGGCCCCGGTGTCTGCGACACCCCGGGCGGACAGGGCTCCGGGAAGGTGATGGCCCGTGCCTAGAATCCCCCTCGGCGACTGGGTCAACACCGTGGTCGACTGGCTGCTCGACAACGTTTCCTGGCTCTTCACCTTCTTCAAGACCGTCTTCACCGGCGCCTACGACGGCATCAACGCCGTCCTCCAGGCCCCCGAACCGCTGCTGCTCGCCGGTATCTTCGCGGTGCTCGCCTTCTGGCTGCGCGGCGCCTTCGCCGGTGTCCTCTCCTTCCTCGGGTTCGCCTTCATCGACTCCATGGGGCTGTGGGAGGACTCCATGGTGACCCTGGCCCTGCTGCTGGTCGCCACGATCCTCGCGCTGGCCGTCTCCGTGCCGGTCGGCATCTGGGCGGCCCGCTCCGACCGGGTCAGCTCCTTCGTCCGGCCGGTGCTGGACCTCATGCAGACGCTGCCCGCGATGATCTACCTCATCCCGGCGATCCTGTTCTTCGGCACCGGCTCCGCGCCGGGCATCGTGGCCACTCTGATCTTCGCGCTCGCCCCCGGTGTGCGCATGACCGAGCTGGGCATCCGCCAGGTCGACAAGGACCTGGTCGAGGCCGCCGAGGCGTTCGGCACCAGCCCCCGCAACACCCTGCTGCGCGTCCAGCTCCCGCTGGCGCTGCCCACGGTGATGGCGGGCGTCAACCAGGTCATCATGCTCGGCCTGTCCATGGCCGCCATCGCCGGCATGGTCGGCACCGGCGGCCTCGGCGGCGCCGTGATGGAGTCCATCGGCCAGCTCAACGTCGGCCTCGGCACCGAGTCCGGCCTCGCCATCGTCATCCTCGCGATCTACCTCGACCGCATGACCAGCGCCCTCGGCACCCAGGTCTCGCCGCTCGGCCGGCGCGCCGCGGCCAAGGCGCGGGCGGCCCAGGGCCTGAGGATCTGGTCCTACCGGCCCCGCCCGCAGGTCGCCGTGGTCGGCGTCGTGATCCTCGGCCTGGTCGCCGGCGGCATGGGCGTCTTCGGCGGCGGCGGCGGTGACGCCGAGGCCTCCACCTCCCGCGGCAACGTGGGACAGGGCAAGAAGGTCTCCATCGGCTACATCCCCTGGGACGAGGGCGTGGCCTCCACCTTCCTCTGGAAGGAGATCCTCGAACAGCGCGGCTTCCGCGTCGACGCCCGCCAGTTCGAGGCCGGACCGCTGTTCACCGCCCTCGCCCAGGGCACCGTCGACTTCCAGACCGACTCCTGGCTGCCCACCACCCACGAGCAGTACTGGAAGAAGTACGGCGACCGGCTCGACGACCTCGGCGCCTGGTACGACGAGACCTCCCTGGAGCTGAGCGTCCCCGCCTACATGGAGGACGTCGACTCGCTCGCCGACCTCAAGGGCAGGGCCGGCCTCTTCAAGGGGAGGATCACCGGCATCGAGCCCAGCGCGGGCGAGATGCACCTGCTCAAGAGCAAGGTCCTCAAGGAGTACGGCCTCGACGGCGAGTACAAGGTCGTCGACAGCTCCACCCCGGCGATGCTGGCCGAGCTGAAGCGGGCCTACGCCAAGAAGGAGCCGATCGTCGTCACCCTGTGGTCCCCGCACTGGGCGTACAACGACTTCCGGCTCAAGAAGCTCAAGGACCCCAAGGGCGCCTGGGGCGAGGGCGACGGCGTGCACACCCTGGCCCGCAAGGGCTTCGCCGGTGACAACCCCGTCGTCGCCGACTGGCTGAAGGACTTCTCCCTCACCGAGAAGCAGCTCACCAGCCTGGAGGCGGAGATCAACAAGGCCGCCAAGGGCAAGCAGCAGGACGCCGTGCGCACCTGGCTCGGGCAGCACCCCGGCCTGGTCGACGAGCTGGCCCCGGTCGCCGGCGGCTCCGGCGACACCCCGGCCGAGGCCAAGCGCACGCTGGACGTCGCCTGGTTCCCCTGGGACGAGGACGTGGCCGTCACCCACCTCTGGAAGAACGTCCTGGAGCGGCGCGGCTACAAGCTGAACCTGAAGCAGATGGACGTCGGTCCCGTCTACACCGGGCTGGCCTCCGGCGACCTCGACCTCAACTTCGACGCCTGGCTCCCGCACGCGCAGAAGAACTACTGGGACAAGAACAAGGACAAGCTCACCGACCTGGGCACCTGGTACGAGCCGACCTCCCTGGAGATCGCCGTCCCGTCCTACGTCAAGGACGTCAGGTCCCTGGAGGACCTGAAGGGCAAGTCCGGCCTCTTCAAGGGCAGGATCATCGGCATCGAACCGGGCACCGGCGAGATGAACCTGCTCAAGAGCGACGTCCTGCCCGGCTACGGCCTGGACAAGGAGTACAAGGTCGTCGACGGCTCCACCCCCGCGATGCTGGCCGAGCTGAAGCGGGCCTACGCCAGGAAGGAGCCGGTCGCGGTGGTCCTCTGGTCGCCGCACTGGGCCTACAGCGAGTACGAGCTGACCAAGCTGGCCGACCCGAAGAAGACCTTCGGCGAGGGCAACACCATCCGCACCATCGCCAGCCGGAAGTTCCCCTCCCAGTACCCCGTGCTCACCGAGTGGATCAAGAACTTCCGGATGAGTGAGGACGAGCTGGGCAGCCTGGAGGCCGAGATCAAGAACCGCGGCCAGGGGCAGGAGCGGCAGGCCGTCGCGGCCTGGCTGGAGAAGCACCCGGACATGGTCGGCCGGATGACCCCCCGGTAGACCGCGCACCGACCCGCCGTCCCGAGGGGCGGGCCCGCCCGTGCCGCCCCACGGCGCGCGGCCGGGCCCGCCCCTCGGCCGTACCCGTGCCCGCGCCCTCGGTCCCGC
Organism: Streptomyces sp. NPDC107521; assembly: GCF_055598485.1. Classification (NCBI taxonomy): domain Bacteria; kingdom Bacillati; phylum Actinomycetota; class Actinomycetes; order Kitasatosporales; family Streptomycetaceae; genus Streptomyces; species Streptomyces sp. NPDC107521. Next base: position 109,923 of record NZ_JBVKAT010000010.1, on the reverse strand, counting down.
CCCGTGCCCGCCGCCGTCCTCGGCGCCCCGTCCCCGGGGGGCCGATCCGGACAACCACGGAGCGCTACGCTCCGCCGGTCGCTCCGCCGCCCGGCCGGACCGGGCCGGGCGGGAACACCCGGGAACACGGGGGACCGTCCAGGCCCTGGACCCGGGGGTACCCGGCCGAGGGCGGCGCGGACCGCCCCCGGCGTGGCGGGAACCGCGGGGTCCGGCCCGCCGCGAACCGGCCCCGATGCGCAGGCCGCGTGTGACGGTTCGACGAAGATGCGTAGGGTGCAGGGAACGCGCGGGGCACCGGACGCCCCGAGGACGCGGTACGGGGCCAGTACGGTGGCGGTGGAGGAGGGAGCCGGAGCCATGGGTGACCACAAGGATCAGCCCCTTCGGGTGGGCGCGGCCGTACGGCGCCGGCGCCGGGGCCTGGAACTCACCCTCGCCGTCGTCGCCGAGCGCAGCGGCCTGTCGGTGCCCTTCCTGAGCCAGATCGAGAACGACCGGGCGCGGCCCAGCCGCGCCTCCCTGGAGAAGGTGGCCGACGCCCTGCGCACCACCGCCGTGGAACTGCTCGCCGCCGCCGACCCCGCGCGCAGTGTCGACGTGGTCCGCGCCGAGGACCCCGATCCGGGGCACGCCCCCCGGGTGCGTTCCCTGGTGCGCGGACACCACCAGATGCACGCCTCCGAGTTCACCGGCGACCACGACGCGGGCCGCGAGCTGCGCAGCCGCAACGACCAGCTCATGTTCGTCACCGAGGGCGCCGTGGAGATCGAGGCCGAGGGCCGCGCCTACCGGCTCGGCCGCGGCGACACCCTGTACCTGACCGGCGGGGTGCGGCACCGCTGGCGGGCCACCGTGCCCGACACCCGGCTGCTGGTGGTGGCCGTCTCCGAGCACATCGAGGCGGTACCTGACCGCCCCCAGGCATGAGGGTCGTCTCCCTGGTGCCGTCGCTGACCGAGGCGGTGGCCCGGACGCTGCCCGGGACCCTGGTCGGCGCCACCGACTGGTGCACCCACCCGGCCGGACTCGACGCCGTCCGGATCGGCGGCACCAAGAACCCGGACACGGCCCGGATCACCGCCCTCGCCCCCGACCTCGTGATCGCCAACGAGGAGGAGAACCGCGCCCCCGACATCGCCGCGCTCCGCGCCGCGGGCCTCCCGGTCCTGGTCACCGACGTGCGCACGGTCCCGGAGGGGATCGCCGAACTCGACCGGGTCCTCACCGCCTGCGGCTCCCGCTCCCGCCCCCGCTGGCTGGACGAGGCGGAGGCCGTCTGGTCCGCCCCGCCCCTCCCCGCCCCCGGCGACCGCGTCACCGCCGTGGTGCCGGTCTGGCGCCGCCCGTGGATGGTCCTGGGCCGCGACACCTTCGCCGGTGACCTGCTCGCCCGGCTCGGCGTCGCCAACCTCCACGCCGGCCACGCCGAGCGCTACCCGAGGATCCCGCTCGCCGAACTGCGGGCCGCCCGCCCGGACCTCGTGGTCCTCCCCGACGAGCCCTACCGCTTCACCGCCGACGACGGCCCCGAGGCGTTCCCCGGGCTGCCCTGCGCCCTCGTCGACGGCCGGTCCCTCACGTGGTACGGGCCGTCGCTGGCCGAAGCGCCCCGGCGGCTGGCCGCGGCCCTGCGAGCAGCACGCCGCTGACCAGCCCCCGCGCCGTGCGGACGGCGGCGACCGCCCAGGCGGCGACCAGGAGCGCGAACAGGGCGGCCGCCAGCGCGCCGTAGACCGTCAGCCCGGTGCGCAGGGCCAGCGCCTCCGCACCGGTCACACAGGTGCCCACCGGGAAGGTGAACGACCACCACGTCATCGAGAAGCCCATGCCCCGCCGCCGGGCCCGGACCACGTGCGCGCCCGCCAGGCACAGCCACATCAGCGCGAAGCCCATCACCGGCACCCCGTACAGCACGGCCAGCACCCCGAAGCCCGTCGCGTACGGAGCGGGCACGACCCCGGGCGCCGCGTCCGCGAAGCGCCCCGCGGCCGTGGTCGACTGCCCGAGCGGACCCAGCACCAGGAACAGCGACGGGGTCAGCGCCAGCGGCAGCGGTCCGCCGGTGAGCAGCCTCCCGAAGACCACCGGCAGCGTCACCAGGGTGGCGAGCAGGCTCAGCCCGAACATCGCGACACAGGCCAGCAGCAGCGTCGCCCGGGGCTGCCCCGCCGGGAGGTACGGCACCAGGACGGGCCCCACGGCCGCCGAGACCATCGGCGCCACCAGCGGCAGCAGCCACACCGGGCTGGCCTGCCCCGGCTCGATCCGGTGCCGCACGGCCATCAGATACGGCACGGCCACCGCCGCCGCGAGCCCGACGGCGGTACCGGCGGTGAACAGCACCGCGTCCAGGGCCACCGCCGCCGGCAGCCCGATCCAGTCCCGGCCGACCGCCAGGGTGCCGCCGCCGACCGCCAGCAGCGCCATCGACAGGCAGCCGTAGAACGGGGCCGCCCCCGGGTCCAGGAGATGCGCGCGCGCCCGGTCCCCGTGGTGGCGCCAGTGCAGCGACCGGGCGGCCAGCAGCACCACCAGCATGACCAGCGACAGCGCCCACAGCGACGTGCACAGGACCCGCAGGCCCGGCACCCGCCAGGGGAGCCCGGCGCCCGCCGTGCCGACGATGGAGGTGCCCATGACGCACGCGTACCAGTTGGGCCCCAGATGCCGCACCGCCGGGACCCGGTGGACCGGGGCCGGGCGGACGGGCTGGGGCAAAGCTGCGGTGACCATGACTCCACGGTCGCCGCGGCCGGAGCCGCTGACCAGGGACCATGCCCCTATGAGGGCATAAGCTGACGTTATGAGCAGGAGTGTGAGGGACGGCAGGGAGGGCGGACAGGACGGTCCGCAACGGCACGCGCCGGGTTCGCTGGCGCACCGGGTACCGGACCTCGGGGCCCTGGAACTGCTGCTGGCGGTGGCCCGCCTGGGCAGCCTCGGAGGGGCCGCGCGCGAGCTGGGCGTCACCCAGCCCGCCGCCAGCAGCCGGATCCGTTCCATGGAGCGCCAGCTCGGCGTGGCCCTGGTGGACCGCTCGCCGCGCGGGTCCCGGCTCACCGACGCCGGGGCGCTGGTCACCGACTGGGCCCGCCGGATCGTGGAGGCCGCCGAGGCGTTCGACGCGGGGGCGCAGGCGCTGCGGGACCGGCGGGACTCGCGGCTGCGGGTGGCGGCGAGCATGACCATCGCCGAGTACCTGCTGCCGGGGTGGCTGGTCGCGCTGCGCGCCCAGCTCCCGGACACGGCGGTGTCACTGCACGCGGGGAACTCCGCGACGGTCGTGGAGCGGCTGCTGACCGGCGAGGCCGACCTCGGGTTCGTGGAGGGGGTGAGCGTCGCGTCCGGGCTGGACTCCGTGGTCATCGCCCACGACCGGCTGATCGTGGTGACCGCCCCCGGCCACCCCTGGGCCCGCCGCCGGCGCCCGCTCGGCGCGGGGGAACTGGCGGCGACCCCGCTGATCCTTCGGGAGAAGGGCTCGGGCACCCGCCAGGTCCTGGACACCGCCCTCGGGGGACTGGCCAGACCCCTGATCGAGCTGTCCTCCACCACCGCGGTCAAGGCGGCGGCCGTCGGCGGCGCGGGCCCCGCCGTCCTGAGCGAACTGGCCGTCGGCGAGGAGCTCGCCATGCGCCGCCTGGTGCGGGTCCCCGTCGCGGACATCGCCCTCGCGCGCGACCTCCGGGCCGTCTGGCCCACGGGCCACCGCCCCACTGGCCCGGCCCGGCAGCTCCTGTCCCTGACCCGGGCGTAGGGGCGGGGCGGGACGGGGCCGCCGGGGGAGGTCCGGTCGGTCCGGCGCCCTTCCGGCCGGGGCGACGGCCGCCCCGGGGCCGGGGCGGCTTCGGCGGGCCGCGGGGCGGGGCCGGGCCGGTGGCCGGGGCCGGTGGGCCGGTCACGCGGACGGGTCGCCCGGGTCGCGGGCCGGGAACCCCGGCCGGTGCCGGACGCGGGCCGGGGCGGGGGACGGGGCGGGGGACGGGCCGCCGTCGGACGCGGGCGCCCGGGAGGGCCCGGCTCCGGGCCCGTCGAGCACCGGGCGATGATGACGCCCACCCACCGGTGCGGCGCCGCCGCCGACGCCGGAGACGCACCCGGCCCGGAGACGCACCCGGCCCGGGGGCCGCCCGGCCCGGGGGCCGCCCGGCCCGTCGCGCCCGCGTGCCGGGCCGGAGGGCGCGGTCCCGGCGCGCTCGGCGGCGCACCATGGCGTACGGAGCCAACCAGTCCGTTCCGCAAGGGTGTTGGCGTGCTCCGGGCCGGTTCCGAGTGCGTTCCGTAAAGGGTTGGCGCGAACCCGCGCGGGTGCGGGGCATACCGCTGTGGCCACTCCGTGCGCCGCCCTACAGTGCCGGGATGAGCATGACGCCCCCGCCCGGCTGGTACCCCGACCCCACGGCCCCGCACCGGGAGCGCTGGTGGGACGGCGCGGCCTGGACCGGGCACCGCCGCGCCCCCGGGACCTTCGGACCGCCGCCCGCCCCAGCCGCGCCCCCGGACCCCGGCGGCCCCGGGCGCGGAGGCGGCGACGCCACCGGCCGGGCCAGGGCCGTCGCCGTCGCGGTCACCGCCGCCGCGGTCGTCACCGCCGTCGTCGTCACGGCCGTCGTCCTGCTCGACCGCGACGGCGCCTCCGGCGCCGGGGGCACGCCCCGCTCCGGGCCCGCCCCCGTCGCCACCGGCTCCCCGGCGGGCGAACCGCCCACGCCCTCACCGTCCCCCACCGGCCCCGGGGCCGGGGACCCGACCGTCGTCGAGGACCAGCTCAACGGCATCACCTTCCCGCTCCCGCGGGGCTGGACCCGGCCCCGGTACACCGCCCGGGACGACGTCATGATGACCACCGACGGCACCTACGACTGCCCCGGCGACAGCGGCGTCTGCCACCACGGCCTCGTCGTCTCCCGCACCGTCACCGCCCACGCCGAGGCCACCCCCGGGGAACTCGCGCTGGAGGACATCCGGGAGGCCGCCGACGACGCCTACGACGAGGACCTGGTCGGCCGGAAGCCCTACGGGGGCATCGTCTCCCACCGGGTCGTCGGCTCCGGCCCGGTCGCGGTCGCCGGACGCGCCGGGTACTACGTGCGCTGGCGGGTGACCACGGCCAAGGGCCCCGGCGGCTACGTGCAGTCGATGGTCTTCCCCTCGACCCTCGGCACCGAGTCCCCCGTCCTCGTCCGCTACGTCTTCGACGCCGGGGAGGACGGACCGCCGCCGGCCGGGATGGACCGGATCACCAGGGGCATCCGCCCCATCGGCGACGCGGCCACCGGCGGCGGGGTCGGAAGCGGCATCGACCGTCCCCGGTGACCCCGCCGCGTCCTACAGGAAGGCGCGGCCCTCGCCCCGGTAGGTCGGCACGGCCGCCGTCACCCGGTCCCCCTCCACCAGGTGCAGGGTGTCGAACCGCTCGCACAGCTCCCCGGCCTTGGCGTGCCGGAACCACACCCGGTCCCCGATCAGCAGGTCGTCGGCGGGGGAGCCGAGCAGCGGCGTCTGCACCTCGCCCGCGCCCTCCAGCGGGTCGAGGCGCAGCCCCGGCGGCAGGTACGGCACCGGCGACCGGTCCGGCCCGGCCGCCCCGGAGGCCGGGTAGCCGCCCCCCAGCACCGTCACCGCCCCCACCCCCGGTCTGCGCACCACCGGCTGCGCGAACAGCGCCGCCGGACGGCCGGAGAACGACGTGTAGTCGTCGAACAGCCGCGGTACGTACAGCCCCGACCCGGCGGCGACCTCCGTCACCGCCTCCTCGGCCGCCGTGTGCTGCACACTGCCCGTTCCGCCCCCGTTGACGAACTCCAGGTCCGGCACGACCGCCCGCACCGCGCGCACCGCCGCCGCGCGCCGCACCGCCAGCTCCCGCCGGGCGGCGGCCTGCATCAGCCGCACCCCCCGCGACCGCAGCGGCCTTCCCGCCACCGCGTCCCCGACCCCGGCCACATGGCCCTCGTACGCCATGAGCCCGACGACCCGGAAACCCGGCCGCCGGGCCACCGCCCGGGCCAGCTCCGCGAGCTGCGCGGGGGAGTGCAGCGGGGAGCGGCGGGCGCCGACCCGCAGCCGGCCGCCCAGCAGCCGCAACGAGGTGTCCAACTCCAGGCAGACCCGGACCACTTCACGTCCGCCGCCGCGCGCCCCGTCGATCAGCGCGAGCTGCGCGAGGTCGTCGACCATCACCGTCACCGAGGCGGCCAGCGCCGGATCGGCGGTCAGTTCGGCGAAACCGGCGCGGTCCGCCGAGGGGTAGGCGAGCAGCACGTCCCCGATCCCCGAACGGGCCAGCCAGAGCGACTCGGCGAGCGTGAAGGACATGGCGCCCGCGAAGCCGTCCCGGGCCAGGACCCGTTCGATCAGCGCACGGCAGCGCAGCGACTTGGTGGCGACCCGGACCGGCTTCCCGCCGGCCCGGCGGACCAGATCCGCCGCGTTGGCGTCGAAGGCCCCCAGGTCCACGATCGCCACGGGGGCGTCGAGGTGGGAGGTGGCCCGGTCGTAACGGGCCCGGTCGGCGGCGCGCGTGCTCATGGGCGCAGCCTGCCAGACCGGGCTACCGGAGGGTAGGGGGATGTTCCGGGCCAATGCCACGGGCGCGCGGACCGGTTCCCCCGGGCGCCGGGGCACGCCGTAGAGTGACGCGCACGCGCGGCGGAACGGCCCCGGGCGGGGTTCTCCCGGGAATCCGCGCCGGGATGACGGTCCGTCGGCGCGGGTATGCGTGCCCGGACGGCCACTCCGCGCCGGGCCGGGGGCGGTGGAGCAGCGGCCCGCGCCGGAGACGGCCGGGCCCGGGGAAACGGGGGGTGCATGACCACCAACGCGCGCCGCACCGCCCTCCCGCCACACGCGAACACCACCACCCCTCCGCTGCCGGCGTCCCCCGGTTCCGGTGCCGTGTCCCTGCCGGGTGCCGCTGTCGGCGGCCCGCCGACGGGCCCGGGCGGCTGCCCCGACGCGGGTGCGAGGGGGGAGCGGGGCCCCGGTTCCGGTACTTCTACTTCGCCGTGCTCCGGGGCGTCCCCCGGGGCTGGCGCTCCGGCCGCGCCGGCCACTCCGATCGGTTCGGTCACCCCGGTCACTCCGGTCACTCCGGTCACTCCGGCCACTGCGGCTGTGCCGGTCGCTCCGGCCGCTCCGGTCGTCGGTGGGCCTGCGGGCGCGGACGGCCGCGCGGTTCCCGGGGCCGCGGCGGAGGGGGCCCGCGGGCGTCCTGCCGTCGGCCGGTCGTCCTCGGCCGTTCCGCCCCGGCCGACCGGCTCCGCCGGTGCGGGGGCCCGGCCGGGCGGCGGCCCCGTGGGCTCGTCGGCGGTCCCGGCGGTCCGGGCGGTCCCTGCGGTCCCTGCGGTCCCTGCGGTCCGGGTGGCCTCCGGCGGACGGGAAGAAGTGGTCTCCGGCGGACGGGAAGCAGGGGCTTGCCCCGGCTCCGGGTCCGCCTCCGGTGCCGGGTCCCCGGCCGTACCGCCGTCGCGAGGGGCGCTGCCCGCCGCCCTCACGGGCGCCGAGGCTCCGCCGGGCGCCGTGGCCGGTGGCATACCGACGGCCCGGGACGGCCGCCCGGTCCTCCGCGCGGCGGGGCCGGCACCCGTCGCCCTCCCGTCGCCCCCGGACGCGCCGCGTCCCCCCGCGCCTCCCGGTCCCGGGGTACCGCCCCGCCCGGACCGGCCCCCGGCCACCGGCGCGTCCGGCGGGGACGGCCGGACCCCCGCCGCCCCTCCCGGGGACCGCGCGGTCCCCGGGGCCACCGCCCCGGGACGGCCGCCCCGGGCTCCGGACACGCGGAGCGCCTCCGGAGGTCGTCCCACCCCCGACGGCTCCGGTATCCCCGGGGACCCCGCCGCGCCGGGCGGCTCCGGCACCCCCAGGAACCCCGCCGCGCCGGGTGACTGCGGCACCCCCGGGGACCCCGGCACCTCCGACGGCCCCGCGCGGGACGGCGCCCCGTGGCCCGGTCCCGGCGGCGCCCCGCCCGGCGACCGCCACGGCCCACCCGCCGCGCCCCCGCCGCCCCCCGCCTCCGCCCGCTTCCCCGACGCCCCGCCGACCGCCGGGCGCGACCGGGGCGCCCCGCCGCCGGGGAGCCGCACGGAGGGGGCGACGACGGACGCTCCCACGCCGCGCCGCCCCTCCGTCCCTCCGTCCCACGGCGCCCGCCCGGTGCCGCCGGGACCGGGTGCGCACGGCACCCCGGACATCCGGGACACCCCGGGAATGCGGCGCCCCCGGCCCGTGGGCCGCTCCGGTTCCGCTCCGGTGGCGGACGGCCGGTCCGCCGCGCCCGGGGCCGCCGTATCCTCCCGGGCCACCGCTCCGGCCCGTCCCCCCACCCCCGTCGCCCCGCCCGCCGAGGGCCGGCGCCCCCGGCAGGACGCCACCGCTCCCCGGGCCGCCGGGCGCGACGGCGGCGCCCCGCCCGGCGGCGAGCGTGCCCCCGTGCCGCGCCGCCCCTCCGCCCCGTTGCCGTCCCCCCGCCCCGACGCCGCCCCGGTCGCCCGCCGGAGCGCCCCGCCCGCTCCCGCGCCGTACGCACCGAGCCGAGCTGCCACCTCCGGCACCTCCGGCAGTCCCGGCACCGGCCTCCGCACCCCTGGGCCCGAGGCCACCGGCCCCCACGGCCCGTACCCCTTCGGCGCCCCGGAGCCCCGGGGCTCCGGTACCCGGGCCCATCGGGTGCGGGCCGCCCGCCCCCTGCCGGACCCCGACGCCGCCCCGCTGTGGTCCGTGTCCCTCGGCGAACCCGAGGGGTACGACGGCCGCCTGGCCCGGCCCCGGCGGCTCGGAGCCCGGTTGCGGCCCCGGGCCGTCGCCGCGGCCGTCTGCCTCGTCCTCGGGCTCGCCCTGCTCACCGGCGCGCTCACCGGGAACCGGCTCTCCGCCGGGAACGGCGACGGAGCGGCCCGCAGCGCCTTCACCGCCGCCGGGGAGCTGTGGCACAGCGTCCCCGTCGACCGGATCTTCCCGCCCACCCTCGCGGGCCGGGGCGCGGGCCCCGGCGGGGCCGACCGCACCTGGACCCGGATCGCCGTCGCCCCCGACAGCGGCTGCGCGGGCGCCTTCGACCCCCCGCTCGCCAGGGCCCTCGCCCCGGTCGGCTGCGCCCGCCTGCTGCGCGCCACCTACACCGACGCCACCCGGAGCCACGTCACCACCGTCGGCCTGCTCTTCACCGAGGGCGACGCCGCCGCCATGAGCACCCTCGCGCGGCGGTTCGAACGGGAGGAGCTCACCGGGCGCGCCGACCACGTCCCGATGCCGTACGCCGCCCGGGGCACCGGCGCCGCGCGGTTCGGCCCGGGCCAGCGCGCCTCCTGGACCGTCTCCGTCCTCACCGACGCCCCCGTCGTCGTCTACGCCGTCTCCGGCTGGGCCGACGGCCGCGCCGTCGAGCGGCCCGTCCCCGCCGGGGAGGCCCTGCGGACCGGCGCCGCCACCGCCACCGCCCAGGCCGGGCTCGGCCACGAGGCGCGGGGCCTCGCCGACCGCGTCGAACGACGGCTGCGCCAGCGGGTCGACGCGGCCACGGAACCGCCCGGGTGACCCCCCGCACCGGCCGCCGGGCCGCCCCCGGGACCCCCGCGGCCCACGCCACCGGGCGCCGCGCCGCCGTCGCCCTGCTGCTGGCCGGCGCCCTCCTGCTCGCCCCGGCCCCCGCCGCGCACGCCGACGGCATACGGGCCAAGCAGTGGGGGCTGACCGCCCTGCACACCGAGGAGGCGTGGCGCACCACCAGGGGCGCCGGGGTCACCGTCGCCGTCCTGGACACCGGTGTCGAGGCGGACCACCCCGACCTCGTCGGCAACGTCCTCACCGGCCGCGACCTGGTCGGCTTCGGCGCCCGCCGGGGCGAGCGCTCCTGGGCCCGGCACGGCACCGCCATGGCCGGGATCATCGCGGGCCACGGCCACGGGCCCGGCAACTCCGAGGGCGTCATGGGGGTCGCCCCCGAGGCGAGGATCCTGCCCGTCCGCGTGATCCTGGAGGACGGCGACCCCTCACGCGCCAACGCCCGCAAGACCCGGGGCAACGCCCTGGCCGAGGGCATCCGCTGGGCCGCCGACCACGGCGCCGACGTCATCAACCTCTCCCTGGGCGACGACTCCGCCTCCGCCCACCCCGAGGCCGCCGAGGACGAGGCCATCCAGTACGCCCTGGCCAAGGACGTGGTCGTGGTCGCCTCGGCCGGAAACGGCGGTGAGAAGGGCGACCACGTCTCCTACCCGGCCGCCTACCCCGGGGTGATCGCCGCCACCGCCGTCGACCGGTACGGCACCCGCGCCGCCTTCTCCACCCGCCGCTGGTACGCCTCCGTCAGCGCGCCCGGCGTCGACGTGATCATCGCCGATCCCGACCACCGCTACTACGAGGGCTGGGGCACCAGCGCCGCCTCCGCCTTCGTCTCCGGCGCCGTCGCGCTCGTCAAATCGGCCCACCCCGGGCTGAGCCCCGCCCAGATCAGGACCGTCCTGGAGGAGACCGCCCGCAACGCCCCCGAGGGCGGCCGGGACGACTCCCGGGGCTTCGGCCTCGTCGACCCCGCCGCCGCCATCGGGGCCGCCGGGCGGCTGTCGCCGAGGACGCCGGGGACCGCGGCGTACGGGGCGCCGTACTTCGGGTCCGGACCGCGCGAGGCAGCCCCCGACGAGGGGCCCGCCGCCTGGACCGCCCCGCTGGCGGGCGGCGCGGGCGCCGTCCTGATCGCCGCGGCCGGCGTCCTCTGGCGCACCCGGCGCGAGCCCTCCGACGACCACTGAGGCCCACCACCGCCGGCCCCGCCCGCCAGGCCCTCGCCCGGACTCCCGGCCGCCCCGGGACCGGGAGGCCGGTGCGGGCCGCCGCCCGTCCCCCGATAGGCTCGGGAACCGTGGCGAACAAGAACATCCCCGACTCCGCCTATTCCGACGACGACGGCTCCGCCGACCCCCGGCTCGGCGCGGCCCTCGCCGCCTGGGCCGCGGACCGCACTGCCGTCGCACCGGTGCTGCGGGCACTGAAGGGCACCCGGCTGCTCGTCCCCGTGGTCGCGGTCCTCGGCGAGGTCGAGGAGGACGGGAACGGGCTGCGCCGCGAGAAGACCAGCGACATGGCCGTCCCGACGCTCAAGGCCGACGGCCGCACCGCGCTGCCCGCCTTCACCTCGACCGACGCCCTGGCCCGCTGGGACCCGGGGGCCCGCCCCGTCGCCGTGCCGCTGCACCAGGCGTTGCGGGCCGCCGCCCACGAGAAGGCCGACACCATCGTCCTGGACCTGGCCGGACCGGTGCCCTTCGAACTGACCGGGCCCGCGCTGACGGCCCTGGCCGAGGGCCGCACCAGCACCGACCCGCTGACCGACCCCGCCGTCGTGGAGGCCGTGCGCGGGGCCGTCGCCGCCGAGCCCGCCGTCCTGCGCGCCCACCTCGGTCCGGGACAGGCCGACGGCATCCTCGCCCTCGTCCTCGACCCGGCCGCGGCCCCCGCCGAGGCCGCCCGCGCCGTCGCGGGACGGCTGGCCGCCGACGAGACGCTGAGGGCCCGCCTGGTGCGCGGCCTCGACCTGGCACTGCTGCCGGCCGGGGCGACGCCACCGGGCGAGCCCTTGTACGTGCGGGGATGACGCGGGCGACGCGTACGGGGGAGAGGCCGAGGGGGATCAGGCGTAGAGCGGGCCGGTGTACTTCTCGCCCGGCCCCTTGCCCGGCTCGTCCGGCACCAGCGACGCCTCGCGGAAGGCGAGCTGGAGCGACTTCAGCCCGTCGCGCAGCGGCGCCGCGTGGAAGGAGCTGATCTCGGTCGTGCTCGCGTCCAGCAGGCCGGCCAGCGCGTGCACCAGCTTGCGGGCCTCGTCCAGGTCCTTGTGCTCCTCGCCCTCCTCGGACAGACCGAGCTTCACGGCGGCGGCGCTCATCAGGTTGACGGCGACCGTCACGATCACCTCGACCGCCGGGACCTCGGCGATGTCGCGGGCCATGGCGTCGAAGTCGGGCGTCTCAGGGGAGGTCTCACTCATGCCGTTCACGATAGGGCCACCGGCCCGCCCCCTTGACAGCAGGACCGGGTGCGTCCCGGGGTTCGCGCACGCGTTCCCGAGCTGCTAACCTTGTGTAACGACCGGTCGGAGTCGCGCGCCCACGGGCAGCGGATCCGGCCCACAAGTGGAGGCTTCGAACTCCCACCCGACCGTCCCCCGGGACGGCGGGTCTCCGGTCAGGCGGTCCCGTCCCCGAGGCGGTGACCGGCCCGAAAGCGCGCCCCGCGGCTGTCGTGGTGGTGCTCCGGTAGCAGTTCGAGGAGCCCCGCCTGTGACCGTCCGGGGCATTTTTTGTGTGCCGGCCCGGTCAGGTCCAACGAACAGAGACGTTACGCGGCTGTCCGCCAGACCGTCGCGTGGTGCTACCGAGGAGGATCCATCAGCGCCGAGCCCCGCATCAACGACCGGATTCGCGTTCCCGAGGTGCGACTTGTCGGTCCCAGCGGCGAGCAGGTCGGGATTGTCCCGCTTGCCAAGGCCCTGGAGCTTGCGCAGGAGTACGACCTCGACCTCGTCGAGGTGGCGGCGAACGCCCGTCCGCCCGTGTGCAAGCTCATGGACTACGGGAAGTTCAAGTACGAGTCGGCCATGAAGGCCCGTGAGGCGCGCAAGAACCAGGCGCACACGGTCATCAAGGAGATGAAGCTCCGGCCGAAGATCGACCCGCACGACTATGACACCAAGAAGGGTCACGTCGTCCGGTTCCTCAAGCAGGGCGACAAGGTCAAGATCACGATCATGTTCCGCGGTCGCGAGCAGTCCCGGCCGGAGCTCGGCTACCGGCTGCTGCAGCGCCTCGCGGAGGACGTCCAGGACCTCGGGTTCATCGAGTCGAACCCGAAGCAGGACGGCCGCAACATGATCATGGTTCTCGGTCCGCACAAGAAGAAGACCGAGGCCATGGCCGAGGCCCGTCAGGCGCAGGAGGCCCGCAAGGCCGACGCCAAGGCCAACCCCGGCAAGTCGCAGAACGCCGCCGACGCCGCCGACACGGCGCCCGCGACGGACACCGCCGAGGACGAGGCCGAGGTCGAGGCTCCGGCGGGGGCTTCCGCGGAGGCGTGACCCCGGGGGCTCCGGCCCCTGGACAACCGATTCAAGAACGACGCTCCACCGTGCCCGGTTTCACGACCGGGCACCGGAGCGCCACCGACGAGGAGAGTACGGCGCTATGCCGAAGAACAAGTCGCACAGCGGTGCCAGCAAGCGCTTCAAGATCACCGGCTCCGGCAAGGTGCTCCGTGAGCGCGCCGGCAAGCGCCACCTGCTTGAGCACAAGTCGTCCCGCGTGACGCGCCGCCTCACCGGCAACGCCGAGATGGCCCCGGGCGACGCCGCGAAGATCAAGAAGCTTCTCGGCAAGTGACGTACGGGCGCCACTGAGCGCCGTACGGCAGGACCGGGACCCATTCGATACCGGGCCGCGTGAGGATCACCGCGGCCCCGCTACAAGGAGTAACTAAGTGGCACGCGTCAAGCGGGCAGTCAACGCCCACAAGAAGCGCCGGGCGATCCTCGAGCAGGCCTCCGGCTACCGTGGTCAGCGTTCGCGCCTGTACCGCAAGGCCAAGGAGCAGGTCACCCACTCGCTGGTCTACAACTACAACGACCGCAAGAAGCGCAAGGGCGACTTCCGTCAGCTGTGGATCCAGCGCATCAACGCCGCTGCCCGCGCCAACGGCATCACGTACAACCGCTTCATCCAGGGCCTGAAGGCCGCCAACGTCGAGGTCGACCGCAAGATCCTCGCCGAGCTGGCCGTGAACGACGCGGGTGCCTTCGCGGCGCTCGTCGAGGTCGCGCAGAAGGCGCTCCCGAGCGACGTGAACGCGCCGAAGGCCGCGTGACACCGCGCTCGGACTAGGGTCTTTCGTTTGGATCGGGCCAGGGCCCGCGAGCCCGGCATGATCCAGACGAGAGGCACTGGGGGCCGGGCAGAGGACCCGCAGGTGCTGACGCCCTGCGGGTCCTCTGCTGCGCGGAGGGTGTTCCCCCGTGCCGCAGGTGAAGCTTTCTCCTGGTCTGGATACTTGTGAAGGTGATGGAAGAGATGGCGCCCGCCGGTCCCGAGCCGATTTCCCCCCGCTCGCCCCGGGTGACCGCCGCGCGGCGGCTGGCCCGGCGGAACTTCCGCGGCAAGGAACGGCTGTTCCTCGCCGAGGGCCCGCAGGCCGTCCGGGAGGCCGCCGGACACCGGGTCCGCGGCACCGCCACCCTCGTGGACCTCTTCACCACCGCCGAGGCCGCCGCCCGCTACACGGACATCGTCGACGCCGCCGACGCCGCGGGCGCCCGCGTCCACCTCGCCACCGAGCAGGTCATCGAGGACATCTCCACCACCGTCACCCCCCAGGGGCTGGTCGGGGTCTGCCGCTTCCTGGACACCCCCTTCGCCACCGTCCTCGCCGCCCGCCCCCGGCTCGTCGCCGTTCTCGCCCACGTCCGCGACCCGGGCAACGCCGGCACCGTGCTGCGCTGCGCCGACGCCGCCGGGGCCGAGGCCGTCGTCCTCACCGACGCCTCCGTCGACCTGTACAACCCCAAGGCCGTCCGCGCCTCCGTCGGCTCCCTGTTCCACCTCCCGGTCGCCGTCGGCGTCCCCGTCGAACAGGCCGTGGCCGGACTGCGCGCGGCGGGCGTCCGGGTGCTCGCCGCCGACGGCGCGGGCGACGACGACCTCGACGCCGAACTGGACGCCGGCACCATGGGCGTCCCCACCGCCTGGGTCTTCGGCAACGAGGCGTGGGGGCTGCCCGAGGAGACCCGGGCCCTCGCCGACGCCGTCGTCCGCGTCCCGATCCACGGCCGGGCCGAGAGCCTGAACCTCGCCACCGCCGCCGCCGTCTGCCTCTACGCCTCCGCCCGTGCACAGCGCGCCGCCGGAGGGTGCCGCTCCGTCACCGAGAGCTAGTAGGGTGACCAGCTCAGGGGCCCACTTGAACAGATGAGAGGTGGGGTGCGGGAATGAGCGTCGGCACGAGCAGCGCACCGGAGGCACACCGGGCGGTGCGCCCGCCCGCTCCCCGTGCACCCGGCGACGCGGACGACCACGGGACCGACCCCTGCCTCGACGCCGACGAGCTGCCCGACGGCCTCGTCGTCGCCGACGAGCACGGGCGGGTGATCCGCTTCAACGCGGCGGCCGCCCGCATCACCGCCGTCGCCGCCGGGGACGCCCTCGGCCGCCCCCTGGAGACGGTCCTCCCGTTAGAGGACCTGGAGGGCCGCCGCTGGTGGCAGCTCACCGACCCCTACGGCGGCCTCGCCATCCGCGTCCGCCAGCCCGAACGGAACCTGCTCCTGCCCGGCGGCCGCGAGGTCCTCGTCGCCGCCCGCTACGTGCGCACCGGCCCCACCGGCCCCGTCCACCGCGTCGTCGTCACCCTGCGCGACACCGACGCCCGCCGGCGCACCGAGCGCAGCCACGCCGAACTCATCGCCACCGTCGCCCACGAGCTGCGCTCCCCGCTCACCTCCGTCAAGGGCTTCACCGCCACCCTGCTCGCCAAGTGGGACCGGTTCACCGACGACCAGAAGCGCCTGATGCTGGAGACCGTCGACGCCGACGCCGACCGCGTCACCCGGCTCATCGCGGAACTGCTCGACATCTCCCGCATCGACTCCGGACGGCTGGAGGTGCGCCGCCAGCCCGTCGACATCGGCGCCGCCGTCAGCCGCCACATCCAGGCCTACGTCGCCGCCGGACAGCCGGCCGACCGCTTCCTCCTCCGCCTCGCCCAGCCGCTGCCCGCCCTCTGGGCCGACCCCGACAAGGTCGACCAGGTCCTCAGCAACCTCCTGGAAAACGCGGTGCGCCACGGCGAGGGAACCGTCACCATTGACATCACGGCCGCGGCGTCCCCCCGGGAGGGCGAGGACACCGGCACGTCGGTCACGGTGAGCGACGAGGGGCCCGGCATCCCGGAGGAGTCCATGAACCGCGTCTTCACCCGCTTCTGGAGGGGCAGCAAGCGCGGCGGCACCGGACTCGGCCTCTACATCGTCAAGGGCATCGTCGAGGCCCACGGCGGCACCATCACCGTCGGCCGCGCCCCCGCCGGCGGCGCCGAGTTCCGATTTACCCTGCCCGTGGCGATTCCCGCGTACCTCACCTGAGAGACCGCGGACCCCACGGGCACGATCGCGTTCCGCCGCCCCGTTAGACTCGGTCTTTGGCACCTTTGCGTCCAGCTCCGCGGACAGCGCGTCTCCGGACGGCGGACGGGGCGTTCCAGTCAGCCAATCGGAAGCACGGGAAGAGATGTCGGCACCGAATAAGTCGTACGACCCTGTCGAGGTCGAGGCGTTGAAACCGGAAGAGATCGAGCGCATGCGGGACGAGGCGCTCGCCGCCTTCGCCGCCGCGGACTCCCTCGACGCCCTCCAGGAGGCCAAGGTCGCCCACACCGGCGGGGCCTCCCCGCTGGCGCTCGCCAACCGCGAGATCGGCGCCCTGCCCCCGCAGGCCAAGGCCGAGGCCGGCAAACGCGTCGGCCAGGCGCGCGGCGCCGTGAACAAGGCCCTCGCCGCCCGCCAGAGCGAACTGGAGGCCGAGCGCGACGCCCGTGTCCTGGTCGAGGAGGCGGTGGACGTCACCCTGCCCTACGACCGCGTACCGGCCGGCGCCCGCCACCCGCTCACCACGCTCTCCGAGCGCATCGAGGACATCTTCGTCGCGATGGGCTACGAGGTCGCCGAGGGCCCCGAGGCCGAGGCCGAGTGGTTCAACTTCGACGCCCTCAACATCGGCCCCGACCACCCGGCCCGCGGCGAGGCCGACACCTTCTTCGTCCGGGACCCGGACGGCGGCACCGACTCCGGCGTCGTGCTGCGCACCCACACCTCGCCCGTGCAGATCCGCTCCGCGCTCGACCGGGAACTGCCGGTCTACGTGATCTGCCCCGGCCGCGTGTACCGCACCGACGAGCTGGACGCCACCCACACCCCGGTCTTCCACCAGGTCGAGCTGCTCGCCGTCGACGAGGGCCTCACCATGACGGACCTCAAGGGCACCCTGGACCACATGGTCCAGTCCCTGTTCGGCGCGGAGATGAAGACCCGGCTGCGGCCCAACTTCTTCCCCTTCACCGAGCCGTCCGCCGAGATGGACATGCTCTGCTACGTCTGCCGGGGCGCCTCCGTCGGCAACCCCGACCGGCCCTGCCGCACCTGCTCCAGCGAGGGCTGGATCGAGCTGGGCGGCTGCGGCATGGTCAACCCCCGGGTCCTCACCGCCTGCGGCATCGACCCGGAGAGGTACAGCGGATTCGCCTTCGGGTTCGGCATCGAGCGGATGCTGATGTTCCGCCACAACGTCGATGACATGCGAGACATGGTCGAGGGTGACATCCGGTTCACCCGGCCGTTCGGGATGGAGATCTGATGCGGGTCCCGCTTTCCTGGCTGCGGGAGTACGTCGACCTGCCGGCCACCGTGACCGGCCGCGACGTGCAGGCCAAGCTGATTTCGGCCGGGCTGGAGGTCGAGGCCGTCGAGCACCTCGGCGCCGACCTGAAGGGCCCCCTCGTGGTGGGGCAGGTGCGCACCATCGAGGAGCTGGAGGGCTTCAAGAAGCCCATCCGCTTCTGCACCGTCGACGTCGGCACGGCCAACGGCACCGGTGAGCCGCAGGAGATCGTCTGCGGAGCCCGCAACTTCGCCGTCGGCGACAAGGTCGTCGTGGTCCTCCCCGGCGCCACCCTGCCCGGCGGCTTCGGCATCAGCGCCCGCAAGACCTACGGCAAGGTCTCGCACGGCATGATCTGCTCCGGCGAGGAGCTGGGCATGGGCGACGACGGCACGCACGGCATCATCGTGCTGCCGCCCGAGACCGAGGTCGGCAAGGACGCCGTCGAGCTGCTCGAACTCGTCGACGACGTCCTGGACATCGCCGTCACCGCCAACCGCGGCGACTGCCTGTCCCTGCGCGGTGTCGCCCGGGAGGCCGCCATCGCCTACGGCCTGCCGCTGCGCGACCCGGCCCTGCTCGACGTGCCCGCCCCCAACGCCTACGGCTACCCGGTGACGGTCGACGACCCCGCCGGCTGCGACCGCTTCACCGCCCGCACGGTGACCGGGCTCAGCCCCGAGGCCCGTTCCCCGATCTGGCTCCAGCGCCGGCTCCAGAAGGTCGGCATGCGCCCGATCTCCCTCGCCGTCGACGTCATCAACTACGTGATGATGGAGCTGGGCCAGCCCCTGCACGCCTACGACCGCGGTCTCGTGCAGGGCACCATCGGTGTCCGCCGGGCCCGGGCGGGCGAGAAGCTCACCACCCTCGACGGGGTCGCCCGCACCCTCGACGCCGGGGACCTCGTCATCACCGACGAGCGCGGGCCCATCGGCCTCGCCGGGGTCATGGGCGGCGCCAACACCGAGATCGCGGACCACGCCGACCTGGAGAACGCCACCAGCGACGTCGTCATCGAGGCCGCCCACTTCGACGCGGTCGCCATCGCGCGTACCGCCCGCCGCCACAAGCTGTCCTCCGAGGCGTCCCGCCGCTTCGAGCGCGGCGTCGACCCGCGGGCCGCGGCCGCCGCCGCGCAGCGCACCGTGGACCTGCTGGTGCTGCTCGCCGGGGGCACCGCCGAGGCCGGTGTCACCGAGGTCAGCGCCCCCTCCGCGCCCCGCACGGTCGCCATGGCCGCCGACCACCCCGACCGGGTCGCCGGCGTCACCTACGGCCGCGAGACCGTGGTGCGCCGCCTCCAGCAGGTCGGCTGCGACGTGTACGGGCAGGACGAGCTGACCGTCACCGTCCCGTCCTGGCGGCCCGACCTGGCCGAGCCGAACGACCTCGCCGAGGAGGTCATCCGGCTGGAGGGCTACGAGGAGCTTCCCTCCACGCTGCCCCGGCCCCGGGCGGGCCGCGGCCTGACCCACCGGCAGCGGCTGCACCGCCGGGTCGGACGGGCGCTGGCCGGCGCCGGATACGTGGAGGCGCCGAACTACCCGTTCGTGTCCGAGCAGGTCTTCGACCAGCTCGGCCTGGACGCCGACGACCCGGCCCGCCGGGTCGTCCGGCTGGCCAACCCGCTCAACGACGAGGAGCCCGCGCTGCGGACCTCGCTGCTGCCGGGACTGCTCACCGCGCTGCGCCGCAACGACGGGCGGGGCGCCCACGACCTGGCCCTGTTCGAGACCGGACTGGTCTTCCACCCGCGCGACGGGGGCGGGCCCGCCGCCCGGCCGTCCGTCGAGCGGCGCCCCAGCGCCGAGGACCTGGCCGCGCTGGACGCCGCGCTGCCCCTCCAGCCGCGGCACGTCGCCGTCGTGCTGGCCGGCGCCCGTGAGCAGAGCGGCTGGTGGGGCGCCGGCCGTCCCGCCGACTGGGCCGACGCGATCGAGGCCGCCCGGACCGTCGCCCGCGAGGCCGGTGCCGAACTGGGCGTGCGCAAGGGCCAGTACGGGCCCTGGCACCCCGGCCGCTGCGCCGAGCTGACCGTCACGGCCGACGGCACGGAGCGGATCATCGGCCACGCCGGTGAGCTGCACCCGAGGGTGCTGAAGAACCTCGGCCTGCCCGCGCGCACCTGTGCGATGGAGCTGGACCTCGACGCCCTGGAGAGCGTCGGCGACGACACCCCGCGGGCGCCGGGCATCTCCACCTTCCCCGTCGCCACCCAGGACGTGGCCCTGGTCGTCGACACCTTCGTCCCCGCGGCGGAGGTCGAGGCGGCGCTGCGCGAGGGCGCGGGCGAGCTGCTGGAGTCCATCCGGCTGTTCGACGTCTACGACAACGCGGAGCAGCTCGGCGAGGGCCGCCGGTCGCTGGCGTACGCGCTGCGCTTCCGCGCGGCGGACCGCACCCTGACCGTCGACGAGGCCTCGGCCGCGCGCGACGCGGCGGTGGCGCTCGCGGGTGAGCGCACGGGCGCGGTGCTGCGAGCCTAGCGGAGTACGCGAGGAGCGGGGGAACCGGATCTCCGGTTCCCCCGCTCCTTCGTTCCGGGCGCGGGGGCCGCGTGGTGGTGTGCGGAGAGAAAAATACGTGAGCATCCGGCGCCCGAATGTTCCATGGCCGCTCTTATGAGCGGCTCATGGACGGTTCGGGGTCATCTGCTCACGTATTTCGCGCGAGGGGTCCCCCCCCCGAGACCGGCCGGCCTCGCCCGCCGTCAGCCGTAGCTGTAGAAGCCCGAGCCGCTCTTCCGGCCCAGACGGCCCGCGTCGACCATGCGCTGGAGCAGCGGGGGAGCGGCGTACAGCGGCTCCTTGAACTCCTCGTACATCGAATGGGCGACCGAGGCGACCGTGTCCAGGCCGATCAGGTCGGAGAGCTTCAGCGGGCCCATCGGGTGGGCGCAGCCCAGCTCCATGCCGTTGTCGATGTCCTCACGGCTCGCGATGCCCGACTCGAACATCCGGACCGCGGAGAGCAGGTACGGGATCAGCAGCGCGTTCACCACGAAGCCGGACCGGTCCTGGGCGCGGATGGCGTGCTTGCCGAGCACCTTCTCCGTGAAGAGCTGCGCCCGGCCGAGCGTGCCCTCCGACGTGGTCAGCGCCGGGATCAGCTCGACGAGCTGCTGCACGGGGGCCGGGTTGAAGAAGTGGATGCCGATAACGTGGTCGGGCCGCGAGGTGGCGACCGCCAGCCTCACCAGCGGGATGGAGGAGGTGTTCGAGGCCAGGATCGCGTCCGGCCGGGTCACGACCTGATCGAGGACCTGGAAGATCTCGGTCTTGACCTGCTCGCTCTCGACGACCGCCTCGATGACGAGGTCGCGGTCGGCGAACTCGCCGAGGTCGGTGGTGAAGGTCAGCCGGGCCTGGGCCGCCTCCAGCTCCTCCTCGGTGATCTTGCCGCGCGCGGCGGCCTTGGTGAGGGAGTTGAACAGCCGGGTGCGACCGATCTCCAGTGCCTCGCCCGTGGTCTCCGCGACCTTCACTTCCAGTCCGGAGCGGGCGCACACCTCCGCGATGCCCGCCCCCATCTGCCCACAGCCCACCACGCCCACGCGTGCGATATCTCCCGAGGTGCCGGTCACATCGTCCCTTTCGCTGGTCCACGGCGGTGGCAGCAGACCTTGCCGGGGTCTCCGGCGCCTGCTCCGATCGAGCACGTTACCTCCGATGAGCCGTGGATCGGGCCTCCGGGTGGGGCATGCTGAGGGGCTGTGTCCGGAGAGTCACCGGATGTGTGGGCAACGTCACGGAGGTGGTGTCATGGGCCGGGTGTCACGTCGGGCCTTCGCGGTGGCGGCGCTGTCGGCGGTCGCGATGCCGCCCGGCATCGTGTCGGCCTCCGCCCCGTCCGCCTCCCTCCGCGGCCGGGGACCGCGGAGCGCGGGGCACCACGCCGGCACCGGGATGCGGGGCATGTGGCTGGCCACCGTGGCGAACCGGGACTGGCCGAGCCGCGCGGGTCTGCGGCCGGGGGAGCAGCGCGCCGAGCTGCTCGCGCACCTCGACACCGCCGTCCGCCGCGGGCTGAACGCGGTGTTCCTCCAGGTGCGGCCCACCGCCGACGCCCTGTGGCCGTCGGCGGTGGAGCCGTGGTCCTCGTACCTGTCCGGCAGCCAGGGCCGCGATCCGGCCTGGGACCCGCTGGACACCGCCGTGCGGGAGGCCCACGCCCGCGGACTGGAACTGCACGCCTGGTTCAACCCCTACCGGGTCGCCCTCGACGACGACCCGGCGCGTCTGCTGCCCTCGCATCCCGCGCGCGAGCACCCCGACTGGGTCGTGCCGTACGGGGGCGGGCTGTACTACGACCCGGGCCGCCCCGAGGTGCGCGCCTTCGTGCTGGACGCGGTCTTCGACGCGGTGGAGCGCTACGCGGTGGACGGCGTCCACTTCGACGACTACTTCTACCCGTACCCCGTGGCGGGGCGGCGCTTCGACGACGACGCCTCCCACCGGGTCCACGGGGCGGGCTTCGCCACCCGGGCGGACTGGCGGCGGGACAATGTGAACCGGCTGGTGCGCGAGACGGCGGCGCGGCTGAGGGCCACCCGGCCGGCCGCCCGCTTCGGCGTCAGCCCCTTCGGGGTGTGGCGCAACGCGGCCACCGATCCGCGCGGCTCCGACACCGCCGCCGGCGTCCAGTCCTACGACGACCTCCACGCGGACACCCGCACCTGGGTCCGGGAGGGCTGGATCGACTACGTCGTGCCGCAGCTCTACTGGGAGATCGGCCGCCCCGACGCCGACTACGCCACGCTGCTCGACTGGTGGTCGGGCGTCGCCGAGGGCAGCCGGACGCGCCTGTACGTGGGGGAGGCGCTGTACAAGGCCGGGGACCCGGCGCAGTCCGCCGCCTGGCAGGACCCGGCGGAGCTTTCCCGGCACCTTGCCCTGGCCACCCGCACCCCGGAGGTGCGGGGGCACGTCTTCTTCGCGGCGCGGGAGGCCGCCGAGGACCGGATCGGCGCGATGGCGCGGGTCACCGCCGACCACTACCGGGGGGCCGTGGACCCGCCCCGCTGATCCGCGCCGGCCGGTCGGGCCCCGCCGGTCACGTCCGCATCTCGCGGTGCCTGATCTCGGAGTCGGGCCCCGGGGAGCAGACGGCCTCGTGCCCGTCCTGGAAGCGGACGCGGTACGGGGGACCGCCCCGCGGACCCATCACCTCGACGATCTCCGCGACCTTGTCGTGCTCGCCCACCACGCGGCCGTGCTGGACCAGTTCGTCGCCCTTGGATGCGCGCATCTGTGAGGCCTCCTCGTGTGTCTGCCGCTCACCCCCGGGCCCGCTGGGTGACCGCGATGCACACCAGCACCGCCACGGCCGTCAGCGGCGCGGCCACCGTCAGCTGCTCGCCCAGGAGAAGTACCGACCACACCAGTGTGAGCAGCGGCTGGGCGAGCTGCAACTGGCTGGCCCGGGGGATGCCGACGGCGGCCATGCCCCGGTACCAGAACACCAGGCCGAGGAACTGCGATCCGGCGGCCACCCACAGCAGCCCGGCCACGCCGTGCGCGGTCAGCCGCACCGGCTCGTGCGCCAGGGCCACCGCGGTGAGCGGCACGGTCAGCGGCAGGGACAGCACCAGGGCCCAGCCGATGACCCGCCAGCCCGGCATCACCCGGGCCAGCCGACCGCCCTCGGTGTATCCGGCGGCGCACACCAGCAGCGCCCCGAAGAGATACGCGTCGGCCACCGTGAGCGCGCCCCCGCTCTGGGCGACGGTGAAGGCGGCCACGGCCGCGGCGCCCGCGCAGGCGGCGGCCCAGAAGGCACGCGGGGGCCGGGCGCCCACGCGCAGCGCGGACAGCAGCGCGGTCGTCAGCGGCAGCAGGCCGACCACGACGGCGGCGTGCGCGGTGGTGGAGGTCCGCAGCGCGAGCGTGGTCAGCAGGGGGAAGCCCAGCACCACCCCGGCGGCCACCACGGCCAGCCCCGGCAGGTGGCGCCGCTCGGGCAGCGGGGCCCGCAGCACCAGCAGGCAGCCGCCCGCCAGCACCGCCGCGAGCACACTGCGCACCGCGACCAGCGACCAGGGGCCGAAGCCCTCCAGGCCCCAGACGGTGGCGGGGAAGGTGAGGGAGAAGGCGAGGACGCCGAGCGCGGCCTGGGCCGTGCCGAAGGAGGAGGTCGCGGTGCCCCCGGCCGGTCCGTCCGGGCCCGCCGCACGGCCGGGGGCGCGGGTGCCGACCGATATCGTCCGGGAGTCGGTAGCGCTACTCTGTGCTCTCATGAACGAGCGTAGCAGTGTGGCCGAGCTGGCCGGTGTCCTCCGCAGGGAGCTGGACCGCTACTCCCCCGGGGAGAAGCTGCCGTCCAGCCGGGCCCTCGTCGAGCGCCACCGGGTGAGCCCGGTGACCGTCTCGCGCGCGCTGGCCCGGCTCGCCGCCGAGGGGCTGGTCGTCACCCGGCCCGGCGCCGGGGCCTTCCGCGCCGAGCCGCACCCCGCCGCGGCTCCCGCCGGGGACACCTCCTGGCAGGAGGTCGCCCTCAGCGCCGACGGCGCCGCCGACCTCGTACCGCGCTCCGTGGACGCCTCCGGGGTCCTCGCCTCGCTGGCCGGGCCGCCGCCCGGTGTCATCGAGTTCAACGGCGGCTATCTGCACCCCTCGATGCAGCCCGAGCGGGCCATGGCCGCGGCGCTGTCCCGGGCGGGGCGGCGTCCCGGAGCCTGGGGCCGGCCGCCCATGGAGGGGCTGCCGGAGCTGCGGGAGTGGTTCGCGCGCGGCATCGGGGGCACCGTCACCGCCGCCGAGGTCCTGGTCACCGCGGGCGGCCAGGCCGCCCTGACCACCGCCCTGAGGGCGCTGGCACCGCCCGGCGCCCCCGTCCTCGTCGAGTCGCCCACCTACCCGGGCATGCTGGCCATCGCCCACGCCTCCGGCCTCCGCCCGGTCCCGGTGCCGGTCGACGCGGACGGCGTCCGCCCCGGCCTGCTCGCCGAGGCGTTCCGGGCGAGCGGCGCCCGGGTGTTCGTCTCCCAGCCCCTCTTCCAGAACCCGACCGGCGCCGTGCTCGCCCCCCACCGGCGCACCGAAGTGCTGCGCATCGCCCGCGCGGCCGGCGCCTTCGTGGTCGAGGACGACTTCGCCCGGCGCATGGTCCACGAGGACGCGGGGCCGCTGCCGAGCCCGCTCGCCGCCGACGACCCCGACGGCGTCGTCGTCCACGTCGCCTCGCTGACCAAGGCCACCTCGCCCAGCTTCCGGGTGAGCGCCCTCGCCGCCCGGGGCCCGGTGCTGGAACGGCTGCGGGCCATCCAGGTCGTCGACACCTTCTTCGTGCCCCGGCCCCTCCAGGAGGCGGCGCTGGAACTGGTCGGCTCGCCCGCCTGGCCGCGCCATCTGCGCGCCGTCTCCGCGGAGCTGAGGGCCCGCCGGGAGGCCATGACCGCCGCGCTGCGCGGCGGCCTGCCCGAGTTCGCCCCGGCCCACGTCCCGTCCGGCGGCTACCACCTCTGGCCGCGCCTGCCGGACGGCACCGACGAGGCAGCCCTCGCGGCGGCGGCCCTGCGCGCGGGCGTCGCGGTCGCCCCGGGCCGCCCGTACTTCAGCGCCGAACCCCCCGCCCCCCACCTGCGGTTGGGCTTCGCCGCGGTGGCCGGGGCCGCGGAGATCGCGGAGGGTGTACGGCGGCTCGGCACCGCCTGGCGGGAGACACGCGGATGAGCCGATAACCGCTCGACGCCGCCCGCCCCGCGCTGGGAACCTCTCGCCATGACCGACACGCCGGCCCTCCCCGAGGGCTACGAGATATCCACCGACCCCGGCCGCCTCGACGCCGACCGGGTCCACCACTGGCTCTCCACCGACGCCTACTGGGCGCTCGGCCGCCCCCGCGACAAGCAGGACCGGGCCATCGCCAACTCCCTCAACTTCGGGGTCTACGACACCGTGTCGGGGGAGCAGGCGGCGTACGCGCGGGTCGTCACGGACCTGGAGACCTTCGCCTACCTCTGCGACGTCTACGTCGACCGGGCGGTCCGCGGCAAGGGCCTCGGCGGAGCACTCGTCGCCGCCGTCCGCGACCACCTGCGGCCGTACGGGCCGCGCCGCATCCTGCTCGCCACCCACGACGCGCACGGGGTCTACGAGAAGCTGGGCTTCGCGCCGCTGGAGCGGCCCGGCGAATGGATGCTGCTCCCCTTCGCCCCGTGACCCCCGCGCCACGCCAAGTCACCCGCCGGCGGCACCCCTTGACCGGCCCCTCCCCGGGGCCCACCATCACGGCATGGCGCTTCGGGTCACGTTCGTCGCGGCGGCGCGCAGCTCCCCGCTGCTCGCGGAACGCTTCGGGGACGACCGGCCGCTGGACGGGGCCGGCCGGCAGGAGGTGCTGCGCGCGGCGCCGGACCTGCCGTACTTCTCGGCCGCCGAGCTGCGCTACTGCTCGCCGACCCCGCGCAGCCGGGCCACCGGGGACGCCCTCGGCTACGCCCCGCTGCTCCAGCCCGCCCTGCGGGAGTGCGACATGGGCCGCTGGCGGGGACTGACGCTCGGGGAGGCCATGGCCAGGGAACCGGCGGCGGTGGACGCCTGGCTGGCGGACCCGCGCTCCGCCCCGCACGGGGGCGAACCGCTGCTCGGGTTCATCACCCGGATCGGCGGCTGGCTGGACACCCGGCCCGGCGAGGACGGCGGACGGCTGGTGGCCGTGGCCGAGCCCTCGGTGATCCGGGCGGCGCTGGTCTACGCGCTGAAGGCACCGCCGTCGAGCTACTGGAACCTGGACGTCCGCCCGCTGTCGGCGACCACCGTGGCGGGCGGCGCGGGCCGCTGGAGCCTGCGCCTCGACGGTGCCGCCGCTCAGTTCTCACGGGTGTAGCCGGTGCTCAGCAGCAGGTCCTTGGCCGGGCCGCGCACCCGCCACACCAGGTGCCAGTGGTCCCGGTCACGGACGGTGAACTCGCCCCGGTAGCGGTCGGCGGCGCAGGGGTGTTCGGCGACGTGGTGCCCCGTGCCGAGGTCCAGGGTGTGGAAGGGGCGCCCGTCGGCGAAGCGGACCTCGGCCGTGCCGGGCGCGCCGCCCGCCGTGCAGCGCAGGGTCCTGCCGGCGGGGCGGGTCCCACCCCGCCAGGTGAGGGCGCCGGACTCGCGCCAGAGCAGTTCTCCGTCCGCCGCCGCCTCGAACACGGTGGTGCCCTCGAAGCGGCCGGTCACGTCGCCCGCGAGGTCCCGCACCGTCCGCCGGGTGTGCCAGCGGCCCGTCAGATACGCCAGTACGTCCGGTACCGGCCAGTGTCCGTCCATCCGGTGCGGCCTCCCTCCGCCGCGCGGGGGCGCGGCCCGGTGACCATGGTGCCGGAGGCGGCGCGGCTCAGTCCGTCCGGCCCGGCCAGGGCGTGAACCGGGCGCACTCGACGGGGTCGTCCTCCTCGTCCGGGGCGTACAGCCCGGTGGTCGAGAGGCGGCCGCGCTGCCAGCGCAGCAGGGTGTCGGTCAGCCCCTGCTCCAGGGGCGGTCCCTGGTCGGCGTGGCGGGGCCAGACGGTCAGCGGCCAGGCGTCGGGGTCGTCGCCCGTGGTGAGCCAGCCGAGGTGGTCGCCGTCGACGGTGTGGGCGAAGGGCAGGAAGCCGCCGGGCTCGGGCCAGGTGACGAGCGGGAAGTCCTCGGGGCCGTCGGCCCGCAGCACCTCGTACCCCGCCAGGATCTCCTCGGCGTGGGTCGCCAGGTCCCGGCCGGGGGCGCCCAGCGGCGGGGGGAAGCAGAGCCATCCGCTCCAGCAGCCCGCCCCGTACGTCTCCATCAGCCGCACGTACTCCCGGGGGAGGGCGAGACCCAGCGCCCCGGCCGTCCGCTCCCAGTCCCCGTCCCCGAGGTGGGGGCGCGCGGGCGGCGGGGTGAGCAGGCGCAGGGCGTCGAGGCCGGTGCCGGTCTCCAGGGCGACGCGCCGCTCGTCCTCGGTGAGGCGCGGGGGCACCGGCTCCGGCGGGGTCCAGGAGGCGGCCGCCGGCAGGAAGGCGGTGCGCGCGAAGACGCCGGGCAGGGGGCGGACCGGCGCGGCGGGGTCCGGGTCGGCGCGGACGGCCTGCCGCAGATACGCGGTGAGCGTGAGGTCGTACGCCTGCCAGGGGGCCGGTGTGCCGCCGGGGACGCCGTCCCGGTGCCGGACGACGACCGTCCACGCGTCGGGGTCGGCGGAGACCGAGGTGTCCCAGAAGAGGACGTCGGTGGCGCGGGTGTACCCCCAGGCCAGCAGCCCGCCCGGCTCGGGATGGACGGGGCGGCGCTCTCCGGCGGGCAGGTCGCGCAGGGCGATGCGGGTCTCGCGGTGGATCGCGCGCAGCCAGTCGCCGTAGTCGAAGCGGCCGTCCTGGGCGCAGGGAACGTGGACCCAGAGGAAGCGCCCGAAGTCCAGGGGGCCGTACCGGTTGGCGAGCCGCCGGTAGTCGTCCGGCAGCCGTGTGCCGAGCCATGCCTCGACCGCCGCCCAGTCCACGGGCACGGCGGCGGGCGGCCGCTCGGCGGACAGCTCGGCGAACTCGGCGATGTCGGCGGTGTCGGCGTCCACGGGGCCTCCGGGGGTCGGTGGTGACGGCGCCGATTCTCCCGCCCGGCGGTGGGCCCCGGACGGCGGGGCCGGTGTGCCGGGGCACGGCCGCCGCGGCGGGCCGCCTGCTCGCCGACCGGATCCGCGCCCCCACGACGGTGTACGGCCCGGCCCGCGCCCGGCCGACACCCCCGCCCCGCCCCCGCACCCCCCGGAGCAACGTTCGAACGCCGGACCGGCCGGCCACCGCCCGTGCCCCGCCCCCGCACCCCCCGGAGCAACCACTGACATCCCGCCGCGCCCCGCCCCACCGCGCCCCGCCGCCCCCGCCGCGCCGAGCCCTTCCCCGCCCGGCGGCGCCGGAGGGCCCGCCGCCGGTCCGGCACGGCCCCGCACCAGAACTCGTTGCATAAACCTGCGTCGGTACGTATAGTCATGCCATCGAGGAGGAGGGTTTTCTCATGGCGGTACGTGCGGCGGTTGCCGGGGCCAGTGGGTACGCGGGAGGGGAGCTGCTGCGTCTGCTGCTCGCGCACCCCGGGGTCGAGATCGGCGCCCTGACCGGGAACTCCAACGCGGGACAGCGGCTCGGCGCGCTCCAGCCGCATCTGGCGCCACTGGCCGACCGCGTGCTGGAGCCCACGACGACCGAGGTCCTCGCCGGGCACGACGTGGTCTTCCTCGCCCTGCCGCACGGACAGTCCGCCGCCGTCGCGGAGCAGCTCGGCCCGGATGTGCTCGTCGTCGACATGGGCGCCGACTTCCGGCTGAAGGACGCCGCCGACTGGGAGAGGTTCTACGGCTCCCCGCACGCCGGCACCTGGCCCTACGGCCTTCCCGAACTGCCGGGCGCCCGCGCCGCGCTGGAGGGGTCCAAGCGCATCGCGGTGCCCGGTTGCTACCCGACCGCCGTCACCCTGGCGCTGTTCCCGGCCTACGCCGCCGCCCTGGCCGAGCCGGAGGCCGTGATCGTCGCCGCCTCCGGCACCTCCGGCGCGGGCAAGGCGGCCAAGCCGCACCTGCTGGGCAGCGAGGTCATGGGCTCCATGTCGCCCTACGGCGTCGGCGGCGGCCACCGCCACACCCCCGAGATGATCCAGAACCTCGGCGCGGTGGCGGGCGAGCCGGTCACCGTCTCCTTCACCCCGACGCTCGCCCCCATGCCCCGGGGCATCCTCGCCACCTGCACCGCCACGGCGAAGCCCGGCGTCACCGCCGAGGCCGTCCGCGCCGCCTACGAGAAGGCGTACGCCGACGAGCCGTTCGTCCGCCTCCTGCCCGAGGGCCAGTGGCCGGCGACGGCGTCCGTCCACGCTTCCAACGCCGTTCAGGTGCAGGTCGCGTACGACGCCGCCACGCACCGGATCATCGCCATCAGCGCCATCGACAACCTGACCAAGGGCACCGCGGGCGGTGCCGTCCAGAGCATGAATCTCGCCCTCGGCCTCGACGAGGCCACCGGGCTGACGACGATCGGAGTCGCGCCGTGAGTGTGACGGCAGCACAGGGATTCACGGCGGCGGGGATCGCCGCCGGGATCAAGGAGAGCGGCAACCCCGACCTGGCCCTCGTGGTCAACACCGGCCCCCGCCGCGCCGCCGCGGGCGTCTTCACCTCCAACCGCGTCAAGGCCGCCCCCGTCCTCTGGTCCGAGCAGGTCCTCAAGGGCGGCGAGGTGACCGCCGTCGTCCTCAACTCCGGCGGTGCCAACGCCTGCACCGGTCCCAAGGGCTTCCAGGACACCCACGCCACCGCCGAGCGGGCCGCCGCGGTCCTCGGCACCGGCGCGGGCCAGGTCGCCGTCTGCTCCACCGGGCTGATCGGCGTCCCGCTCCCGATGGACAGGCTGCTCCCCGGCGTGGAGAGCGCGGCCGCGCAGCTCTCCGAGCACGGCGGCGAGAAGGCCGCCATCGCCATCAAGACCACCGACACCGTGCACAAGACGTCCGTCGTCACCCGGGACGGCTGGACGGTCGGCGGCATGGCCAAGGGCGCCGGCATGCTCGCGCCCGGCCTCGCCACCATGCTCGTCGTCCTCACCACCGACGCCGACCTCGGCGGCGACGCCCTGGACGCGGCGCTGCGCGACGCCACCCGCGTCACCTTCGACCGCGTCGACTCCGACGGCTGCATGTCCACCAACGACACGGTGCTCCTGCTCGCCTCCGGCGCCTCCGGCGTCACCCCCGGGCAGGCCGACTTCGCCGAGGCCGTGCGCGCCGTCTGCGACGACCTTGGGCAGCAGCTCGTCCGGGACGCCGAGGGCGCCAGCAAGGACATCCGGATCGAGGTGGTCAACGCCGCGACCGAGGACGACGCCGTCGAGGTGGGCCGCTCCATCGCCCGCAACAACCTGCTCAAGTGCGCGGTCCACGGCGAGGACCCCAACTGGGGCCGGGTGCTGTCCGCCATCGGCACCACCTCCGCCGCCTTCGAACCGGACCGGCTGGCCGTCGCCATCAACGGCGTGTGGGTCTGCAAGGACGGCGGGGTGGGCGAGGACCGCGAGCTCGTCGACATGCGCTACCGCGAGGTGCACATCGTCGCCGACCTCGCCGCCGGCGACGCCACCGCGACCATCTGGACCAACGACCTCACCGCCGACTACGTCCACGAGAACAGCGCGTATTCCTCATGAGCACCCGCAAGCACACCGCCCTGCCGAAGGCCCGCATCCTCATCGAGGCCCTGCCCTGGCTCACCCGCCACCACGGCCGCACCGTCGTCATCAAGTTCGGCGGCAACGCCATGGTGAACGAGGACCTCAAGGCCGCCTTCGCCCAGGACGTCGTCTTCCTGCGCCACGCCGGGCTCAACCCCGTCGTCGTGCACGGCGGCGGCCCGCAGATCAGCGCCGCCCTCGACCGGCACGGCATCGTCAGCGAGTTCAAGTCCGGCCTGCGCGTCACCACCGAGGAGGCCATGGACGTCGTGCGCATGGTGCTCGCCGGGCAGGTGCAGCGCGAGCTGGTCGGGCTGCTCAACCAGCACGGCCCGTTCGCCGTCGGGCTCACCGGCGAGGACGCGCACACCATCACCGCCACCCGGCACCGGCCCGAGATCGACGGCGAACGCGTCGACATCGGCCGGGTCGGTGAGATCACCGCGATCGACACCGGCGCCATCGAGGCGCTGCTCGCCGACGGCCGCATCCCGGTCGTCTCCTCGATCGCCCGCTCGCAGGACGACGGCCACGTCTACAACGTCAACGCCGACACGGCGGCCGCGGCACTCGCCGCGGCGCTCGGCGCCGAGACGCTCATGGTCCTCACCGACGTCGAGGGCCTCTACGAGGACTGGCCGGAGTCGGACGAGGTGATCAGCCGCCTCACCGCCTCCGAGCTGGAGGAGCTGCTGCCCGACCTGTCGGCCGGCATGGTGCCGAAGATGGAGGGGTGCCTGCACGCCGTGCGCAACGGCGTCACCACCGCCCGCGTCATCGACGGCCGGGTCCCGCACTCGATCCTGCTGGAGATCTTCACCGACGAGGGCATCGGCACCATGGTCGTGCCCGACGGGGCCGGCGAGCGGGGCGTCCCGGGCCGGACCGGGCGGAACGAACCGAACGAACCGAACGAGCAGGGGGAGTCGTGAGCAACGAGGAACTCACCACACGGTGGCAGGGCGCGCTGATGAACAACTACGGCACGCCGCGCCTGCCCCTGGTCCGCGGCGAGGGCAGCAGGCTCTGGGACGCCGACGGCACCGAGTACCTCGACTTCGTCGGCGGCATCGCGGTCAACGCCCTCGGCCACGCCCACCCGGCGGTCGTCGAGGCCGTCTCCCGGCAGATCGCCTCCCTCGGCCACGTCTCCAACCTCTTCGTCGCCGAGCAGCCCGTCGCCCTGGCCGAGCGGCTCCTCCAGCTCTTCGGGCGCGACGGCAAGGTCTTCTTCTGCAACTCCGGCGCCGAGGCCAACGAGGGCGCCTTCAAGATCGGCCGGCTGACCGGGCGGCCCCACATGGTCGCCACCCGGGGCGGCTTCCACGGCCGCACCATGGGCTCCCTGGCCCTGACCGGCCAGCCCGGCAAGCAGGAGCCGTTCCTGCCGCTGCCCGGCGACGTCACCCATGTGCCCTACGGCGACCCGCAGGCGCTGGCCGCCGCGGTCACCGAGGAGACCGCCCTGGTGATCCTCGAACCGGTCCAGGGCGAGAACGGCGTGATCGTCCCGCCCCCCGGCTACCTCAAGGCCGCCCGCGCCATCACCGCCGCCACCGGCGCCCTGCTGGTCCTCGACGAGGTGCAGACCGGCATCGGCCGCACCGGGCACTGGTTCGAGTACCAGGCCCACGAGGGCGTCCTGCCCGACGTGGTCACCCTCGCCAAGGGCCTCGGCGGCGGGCTGCCGCTCGGCGCCACCGTCGCCTTCGGCCGGGCCGCCGAGCTGTTCGGGCCCGGTCACCACGGGACGACCTTCGGCGGCAACCCCGTCGCCTGCGCCGCCGGGCTCGCCGTCCTCGACACCATCGCGGGCGAGGGGCTGCTGGAGAACGTCAAGCGCCAGAGCGCGGAGCTGCGCGGCGGGATCGAGGGCCTCGGCCACCCGCTGGTCGCCCATGTCCGGGGCGCGGGCCTGCTCCTCGGTATGGTGCTCACCGAGCCGCTCGCGCCGCAGGTGCTCCAGGCGGCTCAGGACGCCGGTTTCCTCGTGAACGCGCCCGCCCCCGACGTCGTACGGCTGATGCCCGCGCTGAACCTCGGCGACGACGCGGTGGCCGCCTTCCTCGGGGCCCTGCCCGGCATCCTGGACCAGGCCCAGCAGGCCGCCCACGGGGACGGACGATCCGGAGAATGAGTCGACGATGAGCCAGGCGCAGGACCACGAGCAGACCGCCGGGCCTGCCGTACCGCAGACCCGCACCGCACGCCACCGCCGGATCGTGGACATCCTCAACCGGCAGGCGGTGCGCTCCCAGAGCCAGTTGGCGAAGCTGCTCGCGGACGACGGCCTGACCGTCACCCAGGCGACGCTCTCCCGGGACCTGGACGAGCTGAACGCGGTGAAGATCCGCAACCCCGACGGCGACCTGATCTACGCGGTGCCCAGCGAGGGCGGCTTCCGCACGCCCCGGGCGCCGCTGGGCGGGTCGGTGAAGGAGGAGCGGATGCGCAGGCTCTCCGCGGAGCTGCTGATCTCCGCGGAGGCGTCCGCCAACCTCGTGGTCCTGCGCACCCCGCCGGGTGCCGCCCAGTTCCTCGCCTCGGCCATCGACCAGGCGGAGCTGCACGACATCCTCGGCACCATCGCCGGGGACGACACCGTGCTGCTGATCAGCAGGGAGCCGACCGGCGGGCAGGCGCTGGCCGACCACCTGCTGCGGCTGGCCCAGAACGACCACTGACCGGCCGGGCGCGCCCCGCCCCGTACGGGAGCGGCGCCCCGCTCAGTAGCGGGTGACGGCGGTGGTGCCGCCCGCGGTGCCGATGGCGATGTGCGGGCGGGCCGCCGGGCTCGCCCAGCGCAGCAGCAGCCGCATCGCCTCCGCCGGTACCGACACGCATCCGGCGGTCGCCCCCCGCCCGTCGACGTGCAGGAAGATGCCCGCGCCGCGCCCGCGCACCGGTCGGCGGTAGTTGAAGTCCACGACGAGGGCGTGGGCGTACTGCGCCGGATAGCCGGCCAGCCGCTCGGCCTCCCCGGCGCGGCAGTCGGCGGGCAGCGGCGCGGCCCAGCGGTTGTAGGAGCGGGACGCGTTGTCCTGGCACCACCAGGAGTCCTCGCGCACCGGCCGGTAGGGGTACACCGTGCCGGCCGGCGCCGGCGCGGTGCCGAAGGCGAACGGCAGCCCGTACAGCCCGGTGGGGGTGGTCTCCGTGCCCTGGCGGCGCCTCGCGCCGTCGGCCAGCCCGTTCGCCCCGAAGCGGGCGGGCGCGGTACCGGCCCGGACCCATCCGCCGTCGCGGCGGTCCCACCAGGTGAGGGTGCCGGTCGTGGAGCCGGTCCGCGCGGCCACCGCCGTGATGAGCTGGGTGCCGCCCCCGGTGTCCGCCATCCGGTACGGCAGCGGCTGCTCCCCGGCGACCCGGGCGGGGGCGGCGGCGAGCAGCAGGGAGGCGGACACCAGGACGGACAGGGCACCGGGGCGCATGGCTCAGACGGTAGACGGGGGCATCGGCGACGGCAGCCCGGGAGGGCCGACCGGGCCCGTGGCCACGTGGTCCCTGCGGGGAGAGGGCGGTGCGCTCCCGGTGGCGCGAGGCGCTGGGCGAGGCGTCGTCCGCGTGCGCGAACCGCCGGGCGGGCGGGTCCCGGCCGTCCCCGTGGGCCGGGCTGGGGACGGTGGGTCCGCGATGTCGCGGACGGCGGGGAGCCCGCCCGGCCCGGGCCCGGCGAGGCACATTGACGAAACATGCAGTGTTCTGCATAATCATGCAGGCCAGTGTCGGTACGGTGAGGAGCGCAACCAGTGAGCAGCAACAGCGGTGACGTACGGCTCTGGGGCGGCCGTTTCGCCGACGGTCCCGCCGAGGCCCTCGCGAAGCTGTCCGCGTCGGTCCACTTCGACTGGCGCCTCGCGCCCTACGACATCGCGGGCTCCCGCGCCCACGCGCGCGTCCTGCGCGGCGCCGGGCTGCTCACCGACGACGAGCTGACCCGCATGATCGCCGGGCTCGACCGGCTGGAGGCCGACGTGGCCTCCGGCGACTTCACCGGCACCATCGCCGACGAGGACGTCCACACCGCGCTGGAGCGCGGCCTGCTGGAGCGGCTCGGCCCCGACCTCGGCGGCAAGCTCCGCGCCGGGCGGTCCCGCAACGACCAGGTCGCCACCCTCTTCCGGATGTACCTGCGCGACCACGCCCGCACCGTCGGCGGCCTGATCGCCGACCTCCAGGGCGCCCTGGTCGGCCTCGCCGAGGCCCACCCCGACGTGGCCATGCCCGGCCGCACCCACCTCCAGCACGCCCAGCCGGTCCTCTTCGCCCACCACGTACTCGCCCACGTCCAGGCCCTGTCCCGGGACGCCGAGCGGCTGCGCCAGTGGGACGAGCGCACCGCGGTCTCCCCGTACGGCTCCGGAGCCCTGGCCGGCTCCTCGCTGGGCCTCGACCCGGAGGCGGTCGCCCGCGACCTCGGCTTCGAGCGCGGCAGCGCCGCCAACTCCATCGACGGCACCGCCTCCCGCGACTTCGTCGCCGAGTTCGCCTTCGTCACCGCGATGATCGGCGTCAACCTCTCCCGGATCGCGGAGGAGATCATCATCTGGAACACGAAGGAGTTCTCCTTCGTGACCCTGCACGACGCCTTCTCCACCGGCTCCTCGATCATGCCGCAGAAGAAGAACCCGGACATCGCCGAGCTGGCCCGGGGCAAGAGCGGACGCCTGATCGGCAATCTGACCGGTCTGATGGCGACCCTCAAGGCCCTCCCGCTCGCCTACAACCGCGACCTCCAGGAGGACAAGGAGCCGGTCTTCGACTCCATCGACCAGCTCGAGGTCCTGCTGCCCGCCTTCACCGGCATGATGGCCACCCTCACCGTGCACCGCGAGCGCATGGAGGAGCTGGCCCCGGCCGGGTTCTCGCTCGCCACCGACATCGCGGAGTGGCTGGTCCGCCAGGGCGTGCCGTTCCGGGTCGCGCACGAGGTGGCCGGCGAGTGCGTCAAGGTCGCCGAGGGCGAGGGCAAGGAACTCGACGAGCTGACCGACGAGCAGTTCGCCGGGATCTCCGAGCATCTCACCCCCGAGGTCCGCACCGTCCTCGACGTCCCCGGCGCCCTCGCCTCCCGCGACGGCCGCGGCGGCACCGCCCCGTCGGCGGTCGCCGTCCAGCTCGCCGAGGTCAAGGAGGACCTGGCGGTCCAGTACGCGTGGGCCGGCGCCGGGAAGTAGCGCCGGTTTGCCCGGAGGGCATCGCGGTTACGTTGGTCGCAGGCCCACCGCAGCCGACCGAACGGAGCCCGCGATGCCCTTCGCCCGCCTGGCCGCCGCGACGACCCCGACCTGCCACCTCGGCCTCGGCCTCGCCGCCGTCGGCCGCCCGGGGTACCTCACCCTCGGCCGGGACCGGGACCTGGGCCCCGACCGCGGCGCCGGGGCGCTGCGCGCCCGGACGGGCGAACTCCTCGACGCCGCCTACGCCCAGGGCGTGCGGTACGTCGACACCGCGCGCTCCTACGGGCGGGCGGAGGAGTTCCTCGCGGAGTGGCTGCGCTCCCGGCCGGACGCCGACGACGTGGTCGTGGGCAGCAAGTGGGGCTACACCTACACCGCCGACTGGTCCACCGAGGCCGAGCGGCACGAGGTCAAGGACCACTCCCTCGCCGCCTACCGGCGCCAGCGCGCCGAGACGGACGGACTGCTCGGCGACCGGCTCGACCTCTACCAGATCCACTCGCTGACCCCGGACAGCCCCGCCCTGGCCGACCGGGAGCTGCACGCGGCCCTCGCGGAGGCCGCGGCCGACGGCCTCACCGTCGGCTTCTCCACCAGCGGCCCCGACCAGGCCGCCGCGATCCGCGCCGCCCTCGCCGTCACCGTCGGCGGCGAGCCCCTCTTCCGCACCGTCCAGGCCACCTACAACGCGCTGGAGACCTCCGCCGGGCCCGCGCTGGCCGAGGCGCACGACGCCGGGCTCACCGTGATCGTCAAGGAGGGCATGGCCAACGGCCGCCTCGCCGCGCCGCAGGCGCCCTCCGCGCTGTGGGCGGTGGCCGACGAGACGGGCCTCGGCTGCGACGCGGTCGCGCTCGCGCTGGTCCTGCGGCAGCCCTGGGCGGGCGTCACCCTCTCCGGCGCCGCGACCACCGCCCAGCTCGGCTCCAACCTGCACGCCGCCGCCGTGGACCTCGACGAGGACCAGGCGGCCCGTCTCGACGCCCTCGCCGAGGATCCGCGGGCCTACTGGGACCAGCGCGGACGGCTGCCCTGGCACTGATTCCGGGGTGGCGCCCCGGCGGCCTCGGGGCAGTGCCACCGCACCCATCGCCGCGGGGCCCCACCGCTGTGATGCCCCGCCGGGTTCGCGGCCCCACCGCTGCGGTGCCCCCACCGGCTCCGCCGCTCCGGTACCCCGCGCCGCTCCGGCTCCCCACCGCTCCGGTACCCCGCCCCTTCGCCTCCGACCGCCCCGGCGCCCGGGCGGTCCGCCGTCTCGGAGCGCCCGGCGCCCCACCACTCCGCCGTCCCGGCGCCCCCCGCCGCCCCGGCGCGGTTCTCCCGCCGTGTTCCCCGCCCCCGGTGAGGCGCCCACCGCGGCGCCCGGGCTCCGGCCCGGACCCCGTGCCCCGCCCGGCCGCCGGTCCCCGGGAGCCCCTTCCGTGAGTGGCGCGTCACACATACCCGCGATGAGACAAAAATGTCTCACATGCTCTATCTTCGTCTCATGGCTGTTGACCGAGAGCAGGTACTGCGCAGCGCCGCCGGCCTGCTGTCCCGCAAGGGCGCCGCGACGATGGACGAGGTCGCCCGGGCCGCCGGGATCAGCCGGGCCACGCTGCACCGCCACTTCGCCGGGCGGGACGCCCTGGTCCGGGCCCTGGAGGCGCTGGGCATCGCGGAGTGCGAGGCCGCCCTGGAGGCGGCCCGCACCGACGAGGGCCCGGCCGCCGGAGCGGTGCGCCGCCTGGTCGGCGAGCTGCAGCCCGCCGCCGGGCTGCTGTCCTTCCTCTACAGCGAGAACCAGCTCTTCGAGGGCGAGGAGCAGAACGCGGGCTGGGCCCGGCTGGACGCCCGCCTCACCGAGCTGTTCCGCCGGGGCCAGGAGAGCGGCGAGTTCCGCATCGACCTCACCCCGGCGTGGCTCACCGAGGCGCTGTACGGCCTGCTGGCCTCCGGCGCCTGGGCGGTGGCCGAGGGCCGCGTGGCCCGCAACGACTTCACCCGCATGATCGTCGAGCTGCTGCTCGGCGGCGCACTTCGGAGAGAGTGACCCATGACCCGCACCCTGAGCCCGGCGCCGCCCGCCGAGGAGGTCAGGAACCCCGGCCGCTGGCTCGCGCTGTCCGTCCTGGTCCTGGCCGTCCTGCTGGTGGCCGTCGACGCCACCGTGCTCGGTCTCGCGACCCCCTACATCAGCGAGGACCTCGCGCCCTCCGGCACCCAGCTGCTCTGGATCGGCGACGTCTACTCCTTCGTCATCGCCGGGCTCCTGGTCTCCATGGGCAGTCTCGGCGACCGTATCGGCCGCAAGCGCATCCTGCTGGTCGGCGCCACGGCCTTCGGCGCGGTCTCCGTGCTGAACGCCTACGCCTCCACGCCCGAGACGATGATCCTCGCGAGGGCGCTGCTCGGCGTCGCGGGCGCCACTCTGATGCCCGCCACCCTCGCCCTGATCCGCAACATCTTCCACGACCCGCGCGAACGCAGCCTCGCCGTCGGCATCTGGGGCGCCACCGCCTCGGCCGGGATGGCGGTCGGCCCGATCGTCGGCGGGGTCCTGCTGGAGCACTTCTGGTGGGGCTCGGTCTTCCTGATCAACCTGCCCGTGATGGCCGTGCTGGTCGTGGTCGGCATCAGGTTCCTGCCCGAGTCGCGCGACCCGTCCCCGGGGCCGTGGGACACGCCCAGCGTCGCCCTCTCCCTGATCGGCATGGCCGGCGTCGTCTACGCCGTCAAGGAGGCCGCCGCGCACGGCTTCGCCTGGGGCACCCTCGGGGCGGCCCTGGCGGGCGCCGCCGCGCTCTACGGCTTCGTACGCCGTCAGCTCACCATGCCGGTGCCGCTGCTGGACATGCGGCTGTTCCGCAGCCGGGGGTTCAGCGGGGCCGTCCTGGCCGACCTGCTGACCATCCTGGGCCTGTCCGGGCTGGTCTTCTTCCTCTCCCAGTACCTGCAACTGGTGCAGGGCAGGGGACCGTTCGAGGCGGGGCTGGCCGAACTGCCCGCCGCGATCGGCGCGGTGGCCGCCGGTCTGATCGCGGGGCGCGCGGCCCGGCGCTTCTCGGTCCGGGCCGTGGTCAGCGGGGGCCTCGCGGGCATCGGCCTGGCGCTCGCCGCGCTGACCGTCCTCGGGCAGCACACCGGCTATCCGCTGCTCGGCGCCGCGCTGCTGGTCGTCGGTCTGGGAGCGGGGTTCGCCTTCACGGTCACGGCCGACGTGATCCTCTCCAGCGTGCCCAAGGAGCAGGCCGGGGCCGCCTCCGCGGTCTCCGAGACGGCCTACGAACTGGGCGCCGCCCTCGGCATCGCCCTGCTCGGCTCCATCGTGACCGGCGTCTACCGGGGCTTCACCGGCCCGGCGGGCACCCCGGACGCCGCCCACGAGTCGCTCGGCGGGGCGGTGGAGGCCGCCGCCCACATGGACCCGGCGACGGCCGCCGGGATGCTGGACGCCGCCCGGCAGTCCTTCGTGGACGGGCTCACCCTGGCCTCGGGCATCGGCGCCGTCGTCCTCCTGACGGCCTCGGCGGCGGCGTGGCACCTGCTGCGGGGACAGCGCCTGGAGGACACGGCGCCGCACGCCTGACGGGGTCACGGGGCGGGCGCGGGGCGCTCGGGCCGGAGCGCGGGCCGTCCTCCCGGCGGGCCCGGGGCGGCCGGCGGCGTCCGGCGGCGGCCGGGGGCGGCCGGGGACGCACGCGGAGCCGCCCGCGGGGGCGCCCCGGCGCCCCTGCGAACCCCGCCCCGCCCGGTGGAGCCAGCCGCCCGCCGCCGCATCTCCGTCCGACGGATGAGTCCCCGTCCGCCCGTGCGGGACTCACCCGCCGGACGCCCGTTCGTCCATGTGGTGACGCCCCGGTCCCCCCGGGGGACGCCCCACGGGCAGCGGTCCGCTTGCCGCAGGGGGACGGCCGCAGGGGGTCGCCCTGCTGGCCGCAGGGAGAGGTCCTCGCCCGTAGGGGGTCCCGCCCCTGGGGGACCGGCCCCGCCGTGGGGAGCGGCCCTGCGCGCCGGGGCGGATCCGCCGTACACGGGAGAACGCCGGCCCCCTGCGGGGCTCCACCCTCGTGGGCCGCGCCCGCCCCGCCCGCCTCCGAGAGGGGCCACCCCGGTCCCGTAGGGGCCGCCCCCGTGGGGAATGTTCCCCGGGAGATCAGCGGGCCCCGCCATCAGGGGCCGCCCCCGGCGCGGGACCGGAGCGCGGAGGGCGGGCCGCCGTCACGGCGGCCCGCCCTCCGCGGTGCCCGGTGCGGTGGCGCCGTGCCCGGCGCCGGCCGTCAGGCGGCCTTGGCCTTGCTCGCGTAGATGTCCACGTACTCCTGGCCGGACAGCCGCATGACCTCCGTCATCACGGAGTCCGTGACGGCGCGCAGGACGTAGCGGTCGCGGTCCATGCCCTCGTAGCGGGAGAACTCCATCGGCTCGCCGAACCGCACCGTGACCTTGCCCGGCCGGGGCAGGCCCGAGCCGCCGGGCTGCAGCTTGTCCGTGCCGATCATCGCGAACGGCACCACCGGCGCCCCGGTCATCAGGGTCAGCCGGGCGATGCCCGTGCGCCCCCGGTAGAGGCGGCCGTCGGGGGAGCGGGTGCCCTCGGGGTAGATGCCGAAGATCCGGCCCTCCTCCAGCACCCGGCGGCCCGTCATCAGCGCCGCCACCCCGCCCCGTCCGCCGTCCCGGTCGACCGGGATCATGCCGACGCCGGTGAAGAACCACGCCATCAGCCGGCCCTTGAAGCCCTTGCCCGTGACGTACTCGTCCTTGCCGATGAACACCACCTGCCGGTCGCACACCAGCGGCAGGAGCATCGAGTCGATGAAGGTGAGGTGGTTCCCGGCCAGGATGACCGGACCGTCACCGGGGATGCGCTCCGCGCCCTCCACCCGTAGACGGAACATCAAGCGCATGACCGGACCGAGCACTGCCTTGATGAACGCGAAACGGGACAACGGAATCCTCCGGTCGGGGATGCGTGCGACTCTGTGCAGGTGAGGACATTACTCGCGGCCCCGGTGGTTGCGCACGTCGGTCGTACGGCCTTCCGGCCCCCCGTCCACCCGTGTCCACCTGCGGCGCCGGGCCCGCGCGGGCCCTCCGTCCGTTCCCGCCGATGTGAGCCAACTCGCGCTCCCGGAACGGGCGAAACGTCACCTCCCGTCCCTCGCGGACCCCTTCGGGGCCGTACGTCATCCCGCGTCGCCCCAGTGTTCCGGTGACGGTCCCTCCGGCGTCACGGACGCGGTCCTACGATCGGCGCGCACCGAAGGTCGACGGCGGGAGAGTGCTGATGGCAACGCAGGAGTCGGACAACCGGACGGCCGGGACCGCGCGGCGCGCGCTGCTCGGGGCGGCGGTCCTCGGCGCGGGCGGCGCGGTCCTCGGACCGGGCGGCGCGGCGCACGCGGGGACGGGGCGGGACGGACGGGGCGACCGGGGCGGCGCGGCGGGCCGCGGGCTGAAGGGGCTGCCCGTCCCCGCGATCATCGGCCACCGGGGTGCGAGCGGCCACCGCCCCGAGCACACCTTCGGCTCCTACGAACTCGCCCTCGACATGGGCGCCGACATCGTCGAGGCCGGTGACCTGGTCCCCACCCGCGACGGCCACCTCGTCTGCCGCCACGAGCCGGAGATCGGCGGCACCACCGACGTGTCCGCGCACCGGGAGTTCGCCGACCGCAGG
Organism: Streptomyces sp. NPDC107521; assembly: GCF_055598485.1. Taxonomy (NCBI): domain Bacteria; kingdom Bacillati; phylum Actinomycetota; class Actinomycetes; order Kitasatosporales; family Streptomycetaceae; genus Streptomyces; species Streptomyces sp. NPDC107521. The sequence goes on along the minus strand of NZ_JBVKAT010000010.1, from coordinate 68,505 downwards.
CGGACCAAGGTGGTCGACGGCGTCTCCACCACCGGCTGGTTCACCGAGGACTTCACGCTCGCCGAGCTGAAGACGCTGCGCGCCACCGAGCGCATCCCCGGGAACCGCCCCCACAACACCCTCTACGACGGCCGCTGGGAGATCCCCGCCTTCGAGGAGGTGCTGCGCTGGCAGACCGAGCAGAGCCGCCGCCGTGGCAGGGAGGTCTGGATCTACCCCGAGCTGAAGCACCCCACCTACTTCCGCAAGCTGGGCCTGCCCACCGAGGAGCGGCTCGCCGGGCTGCTGCGGCGGTACGGCCGGGACCGGAGGAACTCGCCGGTCATCGTCCAGTCCTTCGAGCCCACCAGCGTCCGTCGGATGAGCCGGCTCGTCGGCAACCCCCTCGCCGTGCTGCTCTCCGGTGCCGCCGTCCGCCCCTGGGACTTCACCGAGAGCGGCGACCCGCGCACCACCGCCGACCTCATCACCCCGAGCGGCCTCAGGGAGATCGCCTCCTACGCCCAGGGCATCGGCCCCACCCTTGACCTGATCATCCCCAGGGACGCGGCCGGCCGCCTCACCGAGCCCACCGCGCTCGTCCGCGACGCGCACCGCGCGGGCCTGGTCCTCCACCCGTACACGATGCGCAACGAGAACCCGTTCCTGCCCGCCGACCTCCGCCGGGGCACCGCGGCCGACGGTTACGGCGACGCGTTCGGCGCCTTCCGCGCGTACTTCGCCACCGGCATCGACGGCGTCTTCACCGACCACCCGGACACCGGGGTGCTCGCCCGCGCGGACTTCGTCAACCGCTGATCCGCGTCCACCGGTTCGAGTGATCTTCGGTCGCCCGGGGCCGCCGCCGCCCCGGGCGACCGCGCCGTACCGCCCATGCCCGCGCCGCACCGCGGACGACCGCCGAGCCGCTCACCGCCCGCGCCCGCCGCCCGACGCGCGGGCCGCCGCCGGGGCGCGCGCCGCCGCCCCCGACCGCCGGCAGCCCCGCTTCCGCCCCGCGGATCCGGCTGCCCGGAGACCGCCGGGGAGTTGGGTATCTCACAGGGGGATCTTGGGGCGGAAAGATCGCTGTGTCCCGGAATGTCCCCGGAGATTGCTCACACCGGAGGTTGCGGCCGAGCGGGGACGGGGATAGCTCTAGGGGACCATAGCGATCAGGTGAGCGGGAGGCATGCACACATGGGCATGAGCGTGACCATCTCGGAGGCGGTCGAGCGGGACGCCGAGCAGATCTTCCGGTTGCAGTACCTCTGCTTCCAGAGTGAGGCCGCGCTGTACGGCAACTACCGCATCGAACCCCTCGTCCAGACCCTCGAATCCGTGCGCGCGGAGGTCACCGGCGACTGCGTCTTCGTGGCGCGGCTCGGCGACGAGGTCGTCGGCTCGGTGCGCGGCCGGCTCGCCGAGGACGGCTCCGCCGCCATCGGCCGGCTCTGCGTGCACCCGCGCCTCCAGGGGCACGGCATCGGCGCCCGGCTGCTCCGCGCGGCCGAGACGGCGCTCGCGGGGGAGCGCGGCGCCACGCGGTTCCGGCTGTACACGGGACACCGCAGCGAGGGAAACCTGCGGCTGTACCAGCGCGTCGGCTACCGCACGGTCGGCACCGAGCAGGGCACCGACGGCGTACGGATGATCGTGCTGGAGAAGCCCGCCGAGGAGTACGCGGCGACGGCGTGAGGGCGGTGCCCGGGGGCGCGGCCGACCGGCCCGCCCCCGTCCGGTCCGCTCAGGCGGCGGCCGTCTCCCGGGCGCCCCGGCGCAGCCAGTACAGCGCCGACAGCGGCAGCAGCACCGGGATGAAGAGGTAGCCCATCCCGAAGTCCGACCACACGGTCGTGTCGGGGAAGGCGGACGGGTCCGCCAGCGTCCAGGTGCCGACCGCCACCACGCCCACCAGCTCGGCCGCGCAGCAGACCCGCGCCGCCCGGCGGGCCGTCTCGCCGCCGCGCACCAGGGTGTAGGTGATGAAGCCGTAGACGATCCCCGCGACCGCGGAGAGGGTGTACGCCAGCGGCGCCCGGTCGAACTCGGTGGAGATCTGGTACGCGGAGCGCGACACCGCGCCCACCACCATCACCCCGTACAGCCACACCAGCAGGATCCCGGGCCCCGCGATCAGGCGCCGGCCGCCCGGCGCCTCCTGTGCCGCCACCGTCTCAGCCTCCCCAGATGTCATGGAGCCGCACCTCCAGGACGGCGAGGACGACACCGCCGGCGGCCACCGTGACGGAGCCCCAGCGGGTGCGCTCGGCCAGCGACAGGAACCCCGCCGCCGGGACGCAGGCGAAGGCGCCCAGCAGATACGCCACGAAGATGGTCGTCCCCTGCTCCGGCTCCTCGCCCCGCGCGAGCTGCACGATCCCGGTCACCAGCTGGACGAGGCCCAGCAGCGAGACCACGGCCATGCCGAGGAAGTGCCAGTCCTTCGTCGGCTGGTCACGGTAGGCCGCCCAGCCGCACCAGGCGGCCAGCAGCAGCGCGGCGACGCCGGTCACCAGCGTCAGGACGTCAAGCATGGCAGCGACCCTATTACGGTCCGCGCGGCCCGCCGTCCCCGCCCCCGCGCGCGAGCGCCCGTACCCGGGAGCGGGACCGGCCGGACCTCCCGGCCCTCCTCCGGGCACCGCGCCTCCGCCCGCCCCGGTGCCTCGGCCCGCCGACCTCCGCCCGGCCCTGCGCTTTCGCACCCCCCACCTCCACCCGCCCCGCGCCTCCGCATTCCCCCGCGCTTCCGTGCGCTCCGTGGGCCTGGTCCCGTGCCGGGCATCCCGCTCGGGGCCACCCCGTCGGGCCGGCGGGTCGGGGAGGCGCCGCCCGGAGCCGCGCTCCGGCTCCCGGCCCACGGACCTCGTCCCATGGACCTCGCCCACGCCCACGGCCCTGATGCGCGGCCCTGACGCACGGCGTCGGCCCGGGTGCCCGCCCCGCCCCGGTCGCCGCGCCGTTCCGGGCCGCCCCGCGCGCTCCGCGGCCCGGCGGCCCCTTGGCGGCGCCCGCTGCGGCCCCGCCGTGGCGTTGGCCACAGCGCGCCCGTGCCGGGCGGGGGCCGCGGTGCCCCGGTTCGGGAGCCGTCCGGCCAAGGGGCCGCTGGTCAGCGGCGGTCGGGGCGCCGCGCCGCCCGGGGGCCGGACCGATCCGCCCTCGTCCACCACCTGTCCATGAATGTCCAGTATCCGGACAACTGGTGACCGCTCGGACCGGTACGTCTGCTTTACTGAGCCCATGAGCACGACGAGCTACCGCACCCTTGCGACCGAGGCGACCATGACGCCCGGTGCTCGTTGTATGTGCCGAATGCGCGCCTTCTAGAGGGCCCCCGCACCATCCGCACCTCGCGCCCCGAAGCGAGCGGCCGGTCCGCCGCAGTGCCCCGCGCACAGGACTGAGCCACGCCCCGCGCCCACGAACCCCTCCCGGTCACGCCGCCCCGGCGCGCCACCGCGGGGACACGTGCCGCGCCCAAGGACCCGGAACCCGAAGAACAATGCCCCGTGCCCGGAGCGCCCCCGCGCGCCGCGCACTCGACAGTGACGGATATCCACGTGATCACCACATCGGGCCTGACGAAGGTCTACCGCTCACGCGGCCGCGAGGTCACCGCCCTGGACGGCGTCGACCTGCATGTCCGCGAGGGCGAGGTGTACGGCGTCATCGGCCAGTCCGGCGCCGGGAAGTCCTCTCTCATCCGCTGCGTCAACCTCCTGGAGCGCCCCACCTCCGGCACGGTCACCGTCGCCGGGCGGGAGCTCACCGCCCTCGCCGGGCGCGGCGCCCGCGCCGGACGGGAACTGCGGCAGGCGCGCAGCCGCATCGGCATGGTCTTCCAGCACTTCAACCTGCTGTCCACCCGGACCGTGCGGGACAACGTCGAACTGCCCCTGGAGATCCTCGGCGTCTCGGGGAAGGAACGATCCGTCAAGGCGCTGGAGCTGCTCGACCTGGTCGGCCTCGCCGACAAGGCCAAGTCCTACCCCGCCCAGCTCTCCGGCGGCCAGAAGCAGCGCGTGGGCATCGCCCGCGCCCTGGCCGGCGACCCCCAGGTGCTGCTCTCCGACGAGGCCACCAGCGCCCTGGACCCGGAGACCACCCGCTCCATCCTCCATCTGCTGCGCGACCTCAACCGGCAGCTCGGGCTGACCGTCCTGCTGATCACCCACGAGATGGACGTCGTCAAGAGCATCTGCGACTCGGCCGCTCTCATGGAGAACGGGCGCATCACCGAATCCGGCACCGTGGCCGACCTGCTGGCCACCCCCGGCTCCGAACTGGCCGCCGCGCTCTTCCCGGTCGGCGGCGAGGCCACCGGCGAGGACCGCACCGTCCTCGACGTCACCTTCCACGGCGACGCCGCGACCCAGCCGGTCATCTCGCAGCTCTCCCGTACCTACAACATCGACATATCGATCCTCGGCGCCGCCATCGACACCGTCGGCGGCCTCCAGGTCGGCCGGATGCGCATCGAACTGCCCGGCCGCTACGAGGACAACGTCGTGCCCGTCGGCTTCCTGCGCGAGCGGGGCCTGCAGGTCGACATCGTGGGCGCCGACCGCGCCGCGGTGAAGGAAGGTGCCAAGTGACCTGGTCCGAGATGCGGCCCCTGCTGGAGCAGGCGTCCTGGGAGACGCTGATCATGGTCGGCTGGTCCACCCTGATCGCGGTCGCCGTCGGCCTGCCGGTGGGTGTGCTCCTGGTCCTCACCGACCGGGGCGGCCAGCTCCAGAACACCGTGCTGAACAAGGTCATCGGGCAGATCGTCAACGTCGGCCGCTCGATGCCGTTCATCATCCTCATGGTCGCCCTCATGGGCTTCACCCGCTGGGTGACCGGGACCAGCATCGGCAGCGAGGCCGCCATCGTGCCGCTCGCCATCGGCGGCATCCCGTTCTTCGCGCGCCTGGTCGAGACGGCCGTGCGCGAGGTGGACGGCGGGCTCGTCGAGGCCGTCGAGTCCATGGGCGGCAGCACCTGGACCGTGGTCCGCAAGGTCCTGGTCCCGGAGGCGCTCCCGTCGCTGATCGCCAGCACCACCACGACGGTCATCGCCCTCATCGGCTACTCCGCCATGGCCGGCACGGTCGGCGGCGGCGGCCTCGGGGACCTCGCCGTCCGCTACGGCTACCAGCGCTTCGAGACCGGCCTGATGTGGATCACCGTCGCGCTGCTCGCCGCCGCCATCTCCGTCATCCAGTTCGCCGGCGACTGGGCGGCCCGCTCCGCGCAGCGCCGCGGCACCCGCACCGGCGCGGCGGGCGGAGGCCGGCTCCGGCCGGTGAAGCCCGCGAAGGCCGCGAAGCCCGCTCCGGCCGACGCCGGCGAGGCCGCGTAACCCGCCGGGGCGCACCGCCCCCCAGGACTTCCCCGTACCACCGAGACGGGGACGCATCACCCCGTACCACCCTCAGGAAAGGCACTTTTCGTGCGTAACACCGCCAAGATCACCACCGCCGTCCTCGCCGCCGGAGCCCTCACCCTCGGCCTCAGCGCCTGCGGCTCGGACAAGGACGACGCCTCGGACCCCTCCGGCGCGCTCGTCGTCGCCGCCAGCCCGGTCCCCCACGCCGAGATCCTCACCTTCATCAAGGAGAACCTCGCCGAGAAGGCCGGCCTCGACCTCCAGGTCAAGGAGTTCACCGACTACGTCACGCCGAACACGGCGACGGAGGACGGCTCCGTCGGCGCCAACTTCTTCCAGACCAAGCCCTACCTCGACGACTTCAACAAGAAGAAGGGCACCCACATCGTGCCCGTCGTCGACGTGCACCTGGAGCCCCTCGGCCTCTACTCCAGCAAGATCGACAAGGCCGACGACCTCAAGAGCGGCGCCACCGTCGCCGTGCCGAACGACACGGTCAACGAGGGCCGCGCCCTCCAGCTCCTCGCCGCCAACAAGATCATCACCCTCAAGGACGGCGTCGGCACCACCGCGACCCCCGCCGACATCACCAGCAACCCGAAGAACCTCAAGTTCAAGGAGCTGGAGGCGGCCCAGACCCCGCGCTCCCTCGCCGACGTCGACGCGGCCGTCATCAACGGCAACTACGCCATCGAGGCCGACCTCAAGCCGGCCGAGGACGCCCTCGTCCTGGAGGCCGCGAAGGGCAACCCGAACAGCAACCTGCTCGCCGTCAAGGAGGGCCAGGAGAAGGACCCGCGCGTCCAGAAGCTGGTCAAGCTCCTCACCTCGCCCGAGGTGAAGAAGTTCATCGAGGACAAGTACGACGGGGCCGTCCTCCCCTCCTTCTGATCCGCCTCCCCGCCGCTCCCGCCCGCACCGCGGCCGGTCCGGCCGCACCACGGGGCCCCCTCCGCACCGGAGGGGGCCCCGTGGTGCACCGGGGTGCTCTCATGCTGCATGCTGGACAGCTCAGCGGGTCTGACGGTCACCCAGGTTACGGAGCGGCGCATGACGAGCACCTTCCCCAACATCTCCATCAGCACGGAGCGGTTGGTGCTGCGCCCCCTCGAAGAGGAGGACGTCCCCGCCCTCCAGGCCATGATGAACGACGAGCAGGTCGCCGCCTGGACCCACGTCCCCCAGCCCTTCACCGCCGAGGACGCCCGCGTCGCGGTCACCGAGTCCGCGCCCGCCCGCCGCGCCGACGGCCGCGGGATCTCGCTGGCCGTCACCGAGTTCCTCACCCAGCGCCTGGTCGGCACCGTCCAGCTCACCAGGACCGACTGGCACGTGCGGTCCACCGAGCTGTCGTACGTCGTCGCCCCCTGGGCCCGCGGCGAGGGCTACGCCTCCGAGGCCGCCCTCGCCACCGCCCAGTGGCTCTTCGGCGACCAGAAGTTCGAGCGCGTCGAGCTGCGCACCGCCGCCGACAACACCGCCGCCCAGCAGGTCGCCCAGCGGATCGGCTGCATCAGCGAGGGCGTCCTGCGCAACGCCTGCATAGCGCGGGTGCGCACCGACGACGGCATCTGGAACGAGGTCCGCACCGACCTCATCGTCTGGAGCCTGCTGCCCGAGGACCTGGAGGGCGCCGCCGAACACCTGGCCGACGGCGACGGTTTCACCACCTTCCCCGACTGGAACTGAGTACCGGGGCGCCGTCGGCACCGCACCGCCCCGCGCACCGGGTACGCTCACGGAGCCCGCCCGGCGGGGAACCCGCGCCCGCGGCCCGCCCGCGGCGTTCCGCGCCCGCGGCACACCGACTCGCCCCGCGACTTCCTGGAGACTGACGACGATGGCCGACCGGGTCACGGTGATCGGCTGGGACGGTTCGCCGCTGACCGAAGCGGCCCGCGGCGCCCTCGGCGCCGCCACCCTCGTGGCCGGAGCCGCCCACCACCTCGCCCTCCCCGAGGTGCCGCCCGCCGCCGAGCGCGTCCGGCTCGGCAGCGTCCCCCTCGCCGCCCGCCGCATCGCCGCCCACCGCGGCACCGCCGTCGTCCTCGCCGACGGCGACCCCGGCTTCTTCGGCGTCGTCCGCACCCTGCGCGCCCCCGAGTACGGCCTGGAGGTCGAGGTCGTGCCCGCGGTCTCCTCCGTCGCCGCCGCCTTCGCCCGGGCCGGTATGCCCTGGGACGACGCCCACGTGGTCGTCGCCCACGCCCGCACCCTGCGCCGCGCGGTGAACGTGTGCCGGGCCCGGACCAAGGTCGCCGTCCTCACCTCGCCCGGCGCCGGGCCCGCCGAACTCGGCCTGCTGATGGAGGGCGTCCACCGCACCTTCGTCATCTGCGAGGAACTCGGCACCGCCCGCGAACAGGTCACCGTCGTCACCTCCGACAAGGCCGCCGACCACACCTGGCGCGACCCCAACGTCGTCATCGTCGCCGGCGGCTCCCACGGGTCCGCCCCCGCCCCGGGGGACGGCGGCTGGATCGCGGGCCACGCCCCGGTGGCCGGACCGCGCGGCTGGTCGCTGCCCGCCGAGGCCTACGGCGGCACCCCGGGCGAGGGCGAGAGCGAACTGCTGCGCACCGCCCAGCTCGCCCGCCTCGGACCCCGGCTCGGGGACCTCGTCTGGGACATCGGCTGCGGCGGCGGATCCTTCGCCACCGAGGCGGCGCGCGGCGGCGCCGCCGTCATCGCCGTCGACCTCGACCCCGGCGCCTGCGCCCGCGCCGGCGCCACCGCGCGGCGCTTCGGCGTCCAGATGCAGATCGTGCAGGGCACCGCCCCGCACGTCCTGGAGGACCTCCCCGAACCCGACGTGGTCCGGGTCGGCGGCGGGGGAGCGCCGGTGGTCTCCGCGGTCGCCGACCGCCGTCCCCAGCGCATCGTCACCCACGCCGCCACCCGCGACGCCGCCGAACTCGTCGGCCGCGCCCTGACGGAGCACGGCTACCAGGTGGAGTGCGCCCTCCTGCAGTCCGTCGGCCTGGACAGCCGGTCCTGGACGGAGACGGAGCGGAGCGTCGCGTTCCTGCTCAGCGGCGTCCTCGCGGACCGCTCCCAATGATCAGGTTGTCCCACCACCGGGGTAGGCTGGCCGATTGTTGTGCCGCACCAGGGCCACCGGCGGTTCGTCGGTCAATGTCCTGAAAAGCCGCCAGTTCCGACGGCGGTGTGGTACGGCGGCACGGGAGGGACGCGCAACGTGGCGCAGTCCACAGCGGGCCGTCACGGATCTTGCCGCCATGACGGGGGGACGACCGCGACAATGCCACTGAATGGCTTTGTCGTCTTTGCCGGCGGGTCGTTCGTGCCGCTGGGCACGCACGCTCGTTCTTCACTGGGGCGGTCGGTGCGCCGCCCCGGGCGTAGGAGCACCAACCGATGGGCGAGGGGTTACGCATGACCGACACCGGCCAGATCCCGGGCGAGGGGCTGCCGGAGAACGCAGGGATGGTGGAGCAGCCGGACGTCCACGCGCCCGGTGCGTACACCTACCTCTCCGAGAGCACCGCCGAGGACGAGGACCTGTTGCTGCCGGGCGCGCAGAGCGCCTGGGGCAACGAGGTCGCGCCGCCCGCGCCGGAGCCGGTCGTCGAGACCGTGCACCAGCCGGGCCCCAACGGGACCCTGGGCCCCGACACCGGCTCGGTCGACCTCGGGGCGGTCCGCGCCGCCGAGCAGGCCGCGGCGCGCCGCCCGCTGCACCTCGGCCCGCCCATCCCGGACGCCTCCGCGAGCCCGGTCCGCTCCCTGGCCGACCGGGGGCCCGCCGACGCCCCGGTGCGCCCGGGGTCCGCGGTCCCCGGTGCCGATCCCGAGGGACGGCAGGGCGCCGTACGGGCCCCGCAGGCAGCGGCGCCCCGGGGCGCCCGGACGCCGGCGGCCGCCGGCGCGCCGGGAGCGGCTGCGGAAACGGTTGCTCCGGTTCCTGGACAGCAGGGCGAGCCGGTCGGCGCCGCCGAGGCCGTGGTCGCCCGGGTGGCGACGCAGGCGGGGGCCACGGCGGGAGCGGCGGAGTCCCCGGCGGCCGACGCGGCCGTGACCGACGCGGCCGAGGGTGGAGCGGCCGAGGGCGGCCCGGAGACCGCGCCGTCGACGACGGATGCCGCCGAGGGCGATGCCGCGGACGGTGCGGCCCGGACCGGCGCCGACGGGACCGACGGCGGTGAGGCCGCCGAGGGGACCGGCGCCGTGGAGACCTCCGCCTCGGAGGCCGACGCTTCGGGGGCCGACGACGCGGCGGGCCGGGAGCCCGACGGAACCGACGCGGACGGGGCGGCCCAGGAGGCGGCTCCGGGCGAGGACACCCAGGAGGACACGGGTACCGAGGGGGCGAGCACGGACGGCGCGACCGCCGACGGCGCCCCCGAGGACGCGGAGACCGGGGACGCGGCCGCCGACGCCGGGACCCCCGAGGGCGTGACCCCGGAGGGCACCACCGGTGCCGTCCCGGCGGACGCCCCCGGAACCGGTGCCGAGCGGGAGACGGGGGCCGAACGGGCGCCCGAGGCCGCACCGGCGCCTGAGGCCGCACCGGCGCGCGGGACCGTGCCCGAGTCCCCGTCCGGGACGGCGGAGGAGCCCGAGCCCGTGGCCCCGCAGGCGGTGGAGCCTCCCGCCGACGGGACGTCCGCCGACGCGGCCCCCGCCGACGGGACGCCGGCCGATGCGGCCCCCGCCGAAGACGCCCCCACCGGTGCGGCACCGGACGGCGCGGCCCCCGAGGCCGTTCCCGCCCCGGAAACGGCGACCGCCGCCGAGACGGCGCCGGAGCCGGAGGCCTCCGGTACCGCACGGACGGACCCGGAACCCGGTCCCGGCACCCCTGCCGTGGTGGTGTCCGACGCGCCCGAACCCGGCTCGGCGGCGCAGGCCGGCGGGGCAGTGGAGGACGTGGCGCAGCAGACCGGGGCCCCGGAGGCTTCGCTGCCCCAGGAGACCCCGGGCATCCCGGAGCCGGAGCGGTCCCCGGCGGCTTCGGAGCCGGTGGAGGCCCCGGAACCGGTGGAGGCCCCGGAACCGGCGGAGGCCACCGGGCCCGCCGTGCCGGATGCCGAGCCGGCCGCGGCCGGAACGCCCGCTTCCGCGCAGGCGGACGGGACAGCCGTGCCCCCCGAGGGCGAGACCCCGCCGTCGGCCCCGCCGCCCGGGGCGGCGCCCCGGGCCGACGGAGCGTCCGAGGCCGGGCCCGCGCAGGCCGCCTCCCCGGAGACCGGTGCCCCGCATGTCGGTGCCCCGGCCGGTGGCCCGCCGGAGGCCGACGCCCCCGCCGCCGAACCGGTCACCACCGGGCAGGCACCCGACGCCGTGGCGCAGCCCGCGCCCGCCCCGGCCCAGCCCTCCCCGGCAGCGGAAGGGACCGATCAGACCCCCGCGCCGGAGGTCCAGGAGGCCCCGGGCGACCCCGAGCCCGTGGCGGCCGAGTCCGGCGCCGAGGCGACCGCCGCCGAAACGGCCGACGGCGCCGGGGCCGACGTCCCGGAGGAGAGCGCGGAGAACGGCGCCGGGACCGCCCCCGCCGGGGACGCGTCCGCGCCCGTGCAGGACGGCACTCCGGCGCAGCAGGAGACCGCCTCCGTGGAGGCGCCCGCCGCAGCCGCGGACACCACCCCCGTCGGCGACGGACTCGCGTCCGCCGAGGGCACCCCGGCGGAGCGAGAAGCCGCGCCTGCGGAGAACGCGACCGCCGCGGAGGTAGCGATCCCCGCGGAGGGAGCGATGCCTGCCGAAGGAGCGACGCCTGGCGAGGAAGCGGCCCCCGCCGCCCCCGCCCCGGAGGCCGCAGCCCTGCCCGACGCGGTGGAGCCGGCCCAGCCGGAGGCGCCCCGGCCCGTCGACGGAGCGCCCCTCCCCGAGGGACAGCCCGCTCCCGAGGAGCAGCCCTCCGCCGAGGACCGGCCCGCTCCCGAGGAGCAGCCCGCCGCCGAGGACCGGCCCGCCCCCGCCGACCGGCCCGCGTCCGGGGCCGCCGTCGTCCCGGGGGCGCCGCACCCCGCGCCGGAGCCGGGTCCCGCCCAGGAGCAGCCGCACCCCGCCCAGGGCACCGGTCCCACCCCGGACCCGCAGCCCGTTCCCGGCGACCGGGCCGCCCGGGCGCCCCAGCCGGCCGCCGCCGGGGCGACCGCCCCCGGCGGGACCGACGGCCACCCGGAGGCCGCGACGGCCCCGCTGCCCGGGCGGCAGCCCGCTGCCGTCGCCCCCGGCGGGGCCCCGACCGCCCGGCAGGCCGACGGCACCGCTCCGGAAGACACCGGGGGCGCGGAAGCCGCCGTCGGCACCGGAGCCGTCCCCGCACCCCTGCCGCAGGCGGAGGACACCCCCGACGCTTCCGACCCGGCGGCCGAGGACGGGCCCGGCGAGGACGGGTCCGCCCCGGCCGACGGCGGGGGGACGTCCGCGTCCCAGGGAGACGCCGGAGTCCCGGCGTCCCCGGCCCACGCCCGCGCCCTCCCGCCGGAGGCGGCCGTCACCGTCCCCGCCCCCCGCGAGCCCGGAGCCGACGGCCCCGCCGCCCCCGCCGGGGACCAGGCGGGGGCGGACGCCGACGGGGCGCCCGCGGCGGCCGCCCCGCGCAGACCCGCCGGACCGGCGGCCCCCGGGTACGACGACGCCGAGCGCGAGGCCGTGCTGAAGGTCATGCGGGAGCGCCGCGACATCCGCAACGGCTTCCGCGACGACCCCATCCCGCACGAGGTGCTGCTCCGGGTCCTGGAGGCCGCCCACACCGCGCCCTCCGTCGGCCACTCGCAGCCCTGGGACTTCGTCGTCATCCGCTCCGGCGAGACCCGCCAGGCGATGCACGAACTGGCGATGCGGCAGCGCGACGCCTACGCGAAGTCGCTGCCCAAGGGCCGGGCCAAGCAGTTCAAGGAACTGAAGATCGAGGCCATCCTCGACACCCCGGTCAACATCGTCGTCACCGCCGACCCCACCCGGGGCGGACGGCACACCCTGGGCCGCCGGACGCAGCCGCAGATGGCGCCCTACTCCTCGGCGCTCGCCGTCGAGAACCTGTGGCTCGCCGCCCGCGCCGAGGGCCTCGGCGTCGGCTGGGTCAGCTTCTTCGACGAGCGCGAGATGGTCCGCGCCCTCGGCCTCCCCGAACACCTGGAGATCGTGGCCTACCTGTGCGTCGGCTACGTCGACGAGTTCCCGGACGAGCCCGAGCTGGTGCGGGCCGGCTGGTCCAAGCGCCGCCCGCTGTCCTGGGTCGTGCACGAGGAGACGTACGGCCGCCGCGCCCTGCCCGGCGAGGAGCCGCACGACCTGCTGGCCGAGACCGTCGCGCAGATCCGCCCGCTGGACGCCAAGGCGCTCGGCGAGGCGTGGGAGCGCCAGAAGCGGATGACGAAGCCGTCCGGCGCCCTCGGCATGCTGGAGATCATCTCGGCCCAGCTCTCCGGGCTCTCCCGGCAGTGCCCGCCGCCCATCCCGGAACCCGCGGCCGTCGCCGTCTTCGCGGGCGACCACGGGGTGCACGCCCAGGGCGTCACCCCCTGGCCGCAGGAGGTCACGGCCCAGATGGTGGCCAACTTCCTGGGCGGGGGAGCGGTCTGTAACGCCTTCGCCACCCAGGTGGGCGCCGAGGTCTGCGTCGTCGACGTCGGCGTCGCCGCCGACCTGCCCGCCACCCCCGGTCTGCTGCCGCGCAAGATCCGCGGCGGCACCTCCGACATGACCGCCGGGCCCGCGATGACCCGCGAGGAGGCCAAGCAGGCCGTCGAGGTCGGCATCGAGACCGCCCGCGACCTCGTGGCGGCCGGGAACAAGGCCCTGCTCACGGGGGAGATGGGGATCGCGAACACCACCGTGTCCGCCGCGCTCATCTCCGTCTTCACCGGGGTCGACCCGGCCGAGGTCACCGGGCGGGGCACCGGCATCAACGACGAGACCCTGGTCCGCAAGACCGAGGTGGTGCGCCGGGCCCTCGAACTGCACCGGCCCGACCCGGCCGACCCGCTCGGGGTCCTCGCCGCGATCGGCGGGTTCGAGCACGCCGCCATGGTCGGCCTGCTCCTCGGCGGCGCCTCGCTGCGCACACCGGTGATCCTGGACGGGGTCAGCGCCGGCGCCGCCGCGCTCGTCGCCCGCGCCATCGCCCCCGAGGTCCTCGCGGCCTGCATCGCGGGCCACCGCAGCGCCGAGCCCGGCCATGTCGCCGCGCTCAACACGCTGGGCCTGCGTCCGCTGGTCGACCTCGACCTCCGCCTCGGGGAGGGCACCGGCGCGCTGCTGGCCCTGCCGATGGTGCAGAGCACGGCACGGGCCATGCACGAGGTGGCGACGTTCGACTCGGCCGGCGTGACCGAGAAGTAGCCCCGGCCGGGGGTTCCCGGAGGGCGGCGAACCCCGCACCCTCCGGGAGATCCCCGGCCCCGGGGAACCCCCACCAGGGAACCCCGGCCCCTCGGGATCTCCCCGAGCCGAGCCGGGGCACCGCCCAGGGGGCCAAGCCGCCGCCGTCCCGGGCGCGCACCGGGCCCCCAGGGGCATCCGTCCCTCCCGCAGGGGGCATCCGCCCCGGGGGAGGCGGTCCCCCTCGGGGGAGGCGGCCCCGCGCACGGCCCGCCCCACCCGTAGGGGCGACCACGGCGCACCCCGCCCCACCCGCGTCTTCTAGAATTCCGCACGTCAGGGCCGCTCCAGAGCCGAAGCGTCCCACCGCACCGCCAGGACGAGGAGCCCCGCCTCATGGCCGAACAACCCGCCTACCCCGTAGGCCTCCGCCTCGCCGGACGCCGCGTGGTCGTCCTGGGCGGCGGACAGGTGGCCCAGCGCCGCCTCCCGGCGCTCATCGCGGCGGGCGCCGACATCCGCCTCGTCTCGCCGGAGGCCACCCCCTCCGTCGAGGCCATGGCCGACGCGGGCGAGATCACCTGGGAGCGCCGCCCGTACGCGGAGGGCGACCTCACCGACGCCTGGTACGCCCTGATCGCCACCAGCGACGCCGAAGCCAACACCCGCGCCTCCGCCGAGGGCGAGCGCGGCCGCGTCTGGTGCGTCCGCTCCGACGACGCCGAGGCCGCCACCGCCTGGACCCCGGCGACCGGGCACAGCGAGGGCGTCACCGTCGCCGTCCTCACCGCGAGCCTGCGCGACCGCGACCCCCGGCACACCGCCGCCATCCGCGACGCGGTCGTCGAGGGCCTGCGCGACGGCACCCTCGTCGCCCCCCACCACCGCCGCCGCGGCGGCCACGTCGCCCTGGTCGGCGGCGGCCCCGGGGACCCGGACCTCATCACCGTCCGCGGCCGCCGTCTGCTGGCGGAGGCCGACGTGGTCATCGCCGACCGGCTCGGCCCGCGCGACCTGCTCGCGGAACTGCCGCCGCACGTCGAGGTGATCGACGCCGCGAAGATCCCCTACGGCCGCTTCATGGCCCAGGAGGCCATCAACGCCGCCCTCGTCGAGCACGCCCGGAGGGGCAGGGCCGTGGTCCGCCTCAAGGGCGGCGACCCCTTCGTCTTCGGACGCGGCATGGAGGAGGCCCAGGCGCTGGCCGAGGCGGGCGTGCCGTGCACCGTCGTTCCCGGCATCTCCAGCTCCATCTCCGTCCCCGGCGCGGCCGGCATCCCCGTCACCCACCGGGGCGTCGCCCACGAGTTCACCGTCGTCAGCGGCCACGTGGCGCCGGACGACCCGCGCTCCCTGGTCGACTGGCCCGCGCTGGCCCGGCTCACCGGGACCCTGGTGATCCTCATGGGCGTCGACAAGATCGGCCGCATAGCCGAGGCGCTCGTCGCCCACGGCAAGTCCCCCGACACCCCCGTCGCCCTCGTCCAGGAGGGCACCACGGCGTCCCAGCGCCGGGTCGACGCCACCCTCGCAACGGTCGCCGAGGCGGTCGTCGCCCGCGAGGTCAGGCCGCCCGCCGTCATCGTCATCGGCCCCGTCGTCGACGTGGGCCCCGGGGAGACCGTCGGACGGCCGGGGGAGGAGACCTGACATGGCGGAGCCCATCACCGTCGACGACCCCGACGACCCCCGCCTCGGCGACTACACCGACCTGACCGACGTCGAACTGCGCCGCCGCCGCGAGCCCGCCGAGGGCCTGTTCATCGCCGAGGGCGAGAAGGTGATCCGGCGGGCCGGGGACGCGGGCTTCGCGATGCGCTCCATGCTGCTGTCGGCCAAGTGGGTCGACGCCCTGCGCGACGTCATCGACCGGTCCACCGCCCCCGTGTACGTCGTCGAACCGGCCCTCGCGGAACGCGTCACCGGCTACCACGTGCACCGCGGCGCCCTCGCCTCCATGGAGCGCAGACCGCTGCCCGCCCCGGCCGACGTCCTGGGCGCCGCCCGCCGGGTCGTCGTCATGGAGTCCGTCAACGACCACACCAACATCGGCGCGATCTTCCGCTCCGCCGCCGCCCTCGGCATGGACGCCGTCCTGCTCTCCCCGGACTGCGCCGACCCGCTCTACCGGCGCAGCGTCAAGGTCTCCATGGGCGCCGTCTTCTCGGTGCCGTACGCCCGCCTCGACCGCTGGCCGGGCGGGCTGGACGAGGTCCGGGTGGCGGGTTTCACCCTCCTCGCCCTCACTCCCGACCCGGAGGCCCGCACCCTGGCGGAGACCGCCCCGCAGCACATGGAGCGGGTCGCGCTGATGCTCGGCGCCGAGGGCAGCGGACTCTCCCGCCGGGCCCTGGCCGCCGCGGACAGCCGGGTGCGCATCCCCATGTCCCACGGGGTCGACTCGCTCAACGTCGGCGCGGCGGCCGCCGTCGCCTTCTACGCCGTGGCCACCGGAGGATAGCCGCCCGGCCCGCCGACGCCCGGTCCCGCCGGTGACGGCGGGTGCTCCGGCGGCGCCGGGGAGCGGAGCATGGCGTGGTGCGCGTGCGGGCCGCCCCGCTCGCCGCCGAGCCCGTTCGACGGGCCCTGGCAGCCCTGGGCCGCCGCGATGCCCAGCGCGACCAGCAGCGTCACGACGACGAAGACGAAGAGCCGCTGGCGCAGCAGCCGCGGGTTGGCGGGCCGCAGCCCGGTCCCGGTGGGCCGTTGCCGCGGACGCCCCGCCCCGCTGCGGGGGCCGGTGCGGCCGGGGCCGGGGCGGGTGGCGGTACGCCCCGTCCCGGTGCCGCTGCCGCCGCGGGCGGACCTGGGCATGGCGGGCGTGGGGCGCGCGCCCGTCCCGGTGCCCCGGGAGCCGCCGCGCGCCTGGCCGCCGCCCCGGGAGGACGTGCCGCCGCGCGAGGGGGTCCCGCCGCGCGCGGGGCCGGGGCCCCGGCCGGGCAGCGAACCCGGCTCGGCCCCGGAGGCGGGACCGCGGGAGCCGGTGCCCCGCGCGGCCGGGGTGCCCCGGCCCCCGGCACGGCCGGGGGAGCGCCTCGGCGTCCGTTCCGGGTAGGTGTCCGCGAGCCGGCCGGAGTGCTGGTCCGCCTCCGCCGGGCGGGGCGCGGGCGGCCGCACGTCGGCGAGGCCCTGGGCCTCCCGGGTGGCGATCTCTCTGAGCCGCAGCGAGAGCTGCAGGGTGGTGGGCCGGTCCTCGGGGTCCTTCGCCAGACAGGCCCGCACCAGCGGGGCCAGGGCGTCCGGGACGTCCTGGAGCTGGGCCTCCTCGTGCACCACGCGGTACAGCATCACCTCGGAACTCCCGTGCCCGAAGGGCGAGTCGCCCATCGAGGCGTAGGCGAGGGTGGCGCCGAGCGAGAACACGTCCGTGGCCGGGGTGACGGCGGCGCCCCGGACCTGCTCGGGAGCGAGGAAGCCGGGGGAGCCGACGGCCGTGCCGACGTGGGTCAGCGTCGAGGCCCCCGTGGCCCACGCGATCCCGAAGTCGATGATGCGCGGGCCCTTGGGGGAGAGCAGGATGTTGGACGGCTTCAGGTCCCGGTGCACCACGCCCGCCTCGTGGACGGCGACCAGGCCCTCCGAGAGGGCGGCGCCCACCGAGGCGACGTCGGCCGCGCAGAGCGGCCCGTCGTCGACGACCTTGTCGTGCAGGGACGGGCCGGGCACGTACTGGGTGGCGAACCAGGGGCGCTCCGCGTCCAGGTCGGCGGCGACCAGCCGGGCGGTGCAGCCGCCGCGGATGCGCCGGGCCGCCGACACCTCCCGGGCGAAGCGGGAGCGGAACTCCTGATCCTCCGCCAGATCCGGGCGGATGACCTTCAGCGCGACCCGCTGCCCCTTCTTGTCGGAGCCCAGGTAGACCACGCCCATCCCGCCCGCGCCCAGCCGTCGGTGAAGCCTGAACGAGCCGACGACGCGCGGGTCCTCGCGCCTCAGGCGCATCATCGCCATGTTCATCCCCGCTGCCCGGTCCTGTGACGTGCCCCAGCTTACGTTTCCCCACCCGTCCGGGGGCAGAGGCCGCGCCCTCTCGGGGCGGCGGATTGTCGGTACGGAACGGGAGAGTTGAGGGGGCGTCGGCGGGCCCGGACACCGGGCGGCGCGGGACGGTACGGGGCCAACGTCCCAGCGTCCCGCGGGGGTTGGCCCCGAGCGGGGACGGGCCCGGGGCGTACGGGGCGGGTGGGGCGGAAGTGGCGTCGGGGTTCCCCGGGGGGAGTGAGGGAAGTCACCCGGGGGATGACCCGCACGACCCTTCCGGGAAGACCCCGAGGCGGGGAAGCCCGTCTCCACCCAGGGGAGTACACCGCGGGCGGCGGCTCATCCTCCGGGAGGCCCGGCAAGCGGTACGAGGGCATGACGTCGGGGAATCGGCGGACGCCTAGATTTGTGGTCGAGCGGCGGGTGCCGTACTCGTCCCCCGAGGTCAGACGCCCGCCGCCATCAGGACGGACCACCGGTACGACATGCGAGACGGCCAGGAGAGGACCATGATCCGGACGGCAGCGCGGACCCCGCTCCGCACGCGGGACGACCGCGACCGCCCGGAACGCCGCCACCCCGCGGTGGCGACGCTGATGGCCCTGCCCCTGGCGGCCCTGCTCCTCCTCGTCTTCGACGGGTGGGAGACGGTGGCCACACAGGCGTCGTCCGTGGGTGCGGTGCTGGGGCGCTGAGCGGCGCCCCCAGACCCGGAAGAGCGGTCCGGGCAGTGGGCACCCACCCGGGAAACCCCGTGGGGACGGGGGTGCGGCGGACGGCACGATGCCGGCGCGGCTGGGGAAGCCGCGCCGGCATCCCCTCTCGCCCTCCGGCGCGAGGCTCCCCCGTCGGGGCGGGGCTTTCTCCGGGGCGACCCCGCTTCCCCGCCCTTCCCTGCCCTTCCCCACCGGGCCCGGCCGCCCGTGACTCCGCGCCCGCCGCCCGGCGCCCCGCCCCCGTCGGTCGCGTCCCCGCGCCCCGCCCGGCGCTACGCTCACCCACCGTGACCCCCGCCCCCCTCCTCGCCGCGCTCGCCGACCGTGTCCGAGCGGTCGCCCACGCCCCCGCCGGGCAGGGCGCCCCGCCCGCCGTGCCGCACTGCGACTGCCCGTCCGCCACCCTCGCGCAGCGCCCCGACACCACCGTCGTCCGCCATGCCGCCGCCGTCGCCAAGGCGCACGCGCCGGACAGCGACCCCGACGGCCTCGCCCACCGCGTCGCCGTCGCCGCCGGACTCCCCGGCGTCCTGCTGCCCCCGCTCGCCCCGGCCCCGGCCACCCTCCACGGCCGTCTCGTGACCTACTGGCCCCACGGCCGCCCGGTGGACCCCGGCGACCCCGACGCGGCCCCCTGGGAGGCCGCCGCCACCCTCCTCGCCCGCCTGCACCGCAGCCCCCTGCCCCCGGCGCCGCCCCCGATGCGCGGCCCCGCCAAGACCTCCCGGGCCGTCGCCGCCCTGCGGGCCCTGCCCCGCCCCGGGGCCGACACCGCGGCCGTGCTGCGGGCCTGGGACACCCTCCCCGCCTGGGCCCGCGGCGAGGCCCCGATGCCCCGGGAGGGCGCCGCCCTGTGCCACGGCGACTTCCACCTCGGCCAACTCGTGCGGCACCCCGTCCCCCGGGGCCCCTGGCTGCTGATCGACGTCGACGACCTGGGCGCGGGTGTACCGGCCTGGGACCTGGCCCGCCCCGCCGCCTGGTACGCCTGCGGCCTGCTCCCGTCGGGGGAGTGGGACCGCTTCCTGGCCGCCTACCGGGCGGCGCGCGGCCCGGCCGTCCCACCGGACGGGGACCCCTGGCCCGTCCTGGAGGTCCCGGCGCGCGCCCTCACCGTGCAGACCGCCGCCCGCGCCCTCACCAAGGCGGCGGAGGCGGACCGGCGGCCGGACGAGGGGGAGCGCCGCGTCATCGACGCGTGCGCGCGCATGGCCGCCCTCCCCCTGTCCTCCTCGCGCGGTTGAGCCCACCCGGCGGGCAGTAGGGTGCAACCGACCGCGGCCGGACGGAGTCTGTTCCGGCGAGACGCGAAGCAGCAGCGAACGGCGAGGAGTTGAGCCGACCATGCAGTGCCCCAAGTGCCACGCACCGATGCACACCTACAACCGCAACGGCGTGCAGATCGAGCAGTGCAGCGGATGCCGGGGGATCTTCCTCGACTACGGCGAGCTGGAGGCGCTGACCCGCCTGGAGGCCCAGTGGGCCCAGCCCGCCCCGCCGCCGCCCGCGGCCCCGCAGGCGTACCCCGCCGCCGCGCCCCCGGCCTACCCGGCGGCCCAGGCCCCCGCCTGGGGCGCCCCGCAGGGCCACCACGGGCACTACCGCCAGCGCGGCTTCGGGCGGATGCTCTTCTCCAGCTGAGGAGCGTCCCGCGCTCCGCGGTGGCCGGCGCGCGGCGTCGGGCGCCCGCCGGGGAGCGCGGGACGGCCCTCGGGCGGGAACGCGGAAGCCCCCGGCCGTGGGGAACGGCCGGGGGCTTCCGGATGCGTGGACGATACTGGGATTGAACCAGTGACCTCTTCCGTGTCAGGGAAGCGCTCTCCCGCTGAGCTAATCGTCCTCGGTGGTGCTGCGTGCGCGATACTGGGATTGAACCAGTGACCTCTTCCGTGTCAGGGAAGCGCTCTCCCGCTGAGCTAATCGCGCGGGGTGCGGCCCTCGCGGACCGTCGGTCCTCGCGGACCAGTGGACGATACTGGGATTGAACCAGTGACCTCTTCCGTGTCAGGGAAGCGCTCTCCCGCTGAGCTAATCGTCCTTGGAGGTGGAGACGGGATTTGAACCCGTGTAGACGGCTTTGCAGGCCGTTGCCTCGCCTCTCGGCCACTCCACCAGGAGTGCAGGGGCCCGGGAGGCCCCATCGTTTCGCGAGCGGACGACGAGGTTCGAACTCGCGACCTCAACCTTGGCAAGGTTGCGCTCTACCAACTGAGCTACGTCCGCCTGTCGGTTCGGTCCGCTTGCGCGTCCCGGCGACGTGTTGAACTCTAGCGGATTCCCGGGCCAGCACAAAAACGCGTTTGCGCAGCGTGCTGCGGTGGCTCCGGTACGGGACCGGGCCGGGGCCCGCGGAGGACGGCGTCCGGGCCGCCCCCGTACGGCCAGCCTAGACTCGGACATGTGCACGAACACCCTCCCCTGGCGCGTTTCGGGGACCGCCTCGCGACCGGCCTCCTCGACGTCACGAGCGACCCCGCCGCCCTCGACTCCACCGGCTTCTGGGCCGTCTGCGCCGACTTCGAGGGCCGTGTGACCTGCGCGCGCTTCGCGGACGTACGGACCGTGCCGGTGCCCGCGCCGGTGCCCGGGGGGTGGCGCGGACCGGGGCCCGGCGACTGGACGACCTCGCTGGACCGCGCGGCGTACACCGCCGGGGTGCGGCGGATCCGCGAGCACATCGCGGCCGGGGAGGTCTACCAGGCCAACCTCTGCCGCGTCCTGTCCGCCCCGGTCGGCCCCGACGCCGACGCCGACGCCCTCACCGCGCTGCTGGCGCGCGGCAACCCGGCCCCCTACGCCATGACGATCCGCCTCCCCGGCCACGGTGTGGAGATCGCCGGCGCCTCCCCCGAGCTGTTCCTGCGGCGCGCCGGGCGCACCGTGGAGTCCGGGCCGATCAAGGGCACCGGGGCGACCGAGGACGATCTGCTGGAGAAGGACTTCGCCGAGAACGTGATGATCGTGGACCTCGTCCGCAACGACATCGGCCGGGTCTGCGTCAGCGGCAGCGTGACCGTGCCCGACCTGTGCGCCGTCGAGAAGCACCCCGGGCTCGTGCACCTCGTGTCCACCGTGCGCGGCGAACTGCTCCCGGACGCGGGCTGGCCGGAGCTGCTCGACGCGGCCTTCCCGCCCGGCTCGGTGACCGGGGCGCCCAAGGCGAGCGCGCTGCGGATCATCGACGCCCTGGAGACCGCCCCCCGGGGCCCCTACTGCGGCGGCACCGGCTGGGTCGACGCCGACCGGCGGACGGGGGAGCTGGCCGTCGGCATCCGCACCTTCTGGATCGACCGCGCCGAGGGGGCGCTGCGCTTCGGCACCGGGGCCGGGATCACCTGGGGGTCCGATCCCGGACACGAGTGGCGGGAGACCGAACTCAAGGCGTCCCGGCTGCTCGCGGTAGCGTCTGGCACGTACGAGGCGAACGGCACGGGAGAGGCACTGCACACGTGAAGATCTGGCTCGACGGCGGGCTCCAGGACATCCGGTCCGCCCGCGTCTCCGTCCTCGACCACGGGCTGACCGTGGGCGACGGCATCTTCGAGACGCTCAGGACGACGGACGGCAGGCCGTTCGCCCTCACCCGGCACCTCGACCGGCTGACCCGCTCGGCCCGCGGCCTCGGCCTGCCCGACCCGGACCTCGACGAGGTCCGCCGCGCCTGCGCCGCCGTCCTGGAGGCGAACCCGATGCCGCTGGGCCGGCTGCGGATCACCTACACCGGCGGCCACGGCCCGCTCGGCTCGGACCGCGGTGAGCAGGGCACCACGCTGGTCGTGGCCCTCGGCGGGACCGAACGCCGCCCCGACACCACCGCCGTGATCACGGTGCCCTGGACCCGCAACGAACGTGGCGCGCTCACCGGCCTGAAGACGACCTCCTACGCCGAGAACGTCGTCGCCCTCGCCCGCGCGCGCGAACAGGGGGCCAGCGAGGCCCTGTTCGGCAACACCGCGGGGCGGCTGTGCGAGGGCACCGGCTCCAACGTCTTCGTCGTGCTCGACGGCGAGATCCACACCCCGCCGCTCGCCTCCGGCTGCCTCGCCGGCGTCACCCGGGCCCTGGCCGTGGAGTGGACCGGCGCCCGGGAGACCGATCTGCCGATGGACGTCCTGGACCGCGCCGACGAGGTCTTCCTCACCTCCACCCTGCGGGACGTGCAGGCCGTGCACCGGATCGACGGCCGCACCCTGCCCGGCGCCCCCGGCCCGGTGACCGCCAAGGCCATGCGGGTCTTCGAGGAGCGCGCCGCGGACGACCTGGACCCGTGACCTCCACGGACCCCGGGGCCCAACGGGACTCCCGGGGCCCACGGGTCCCGCCGGTCCCGGGGGTCCCATGGGACCGCGGTGTTCCCCGAAAGCCCGGCGCCCCGGGGCCGGGCGGCACGGGGAGCGGGGCAACAGCCCGGGGAAATGGGCTGATTCACGCGCTCCCGCCGGGTAGAAATCGCTTGATGACCACTACCCTGCGGCCGACCGAGCCGCTCCAGCAGGCGGCCGACGGGACCCGTTCCCGCCACTTCCAGGTGTGCGTGAACAGCCGTCCCGTCGGTGCGGTGCACCTCGCCACGGACCCCTTGTCCGGTGGCGCGGTGGCCCTGATCCACTCCCTGAGCATCGACGAACCCGACCGCCGCCGGGGCCGGGGCACGGTCGCGGCGCTCGCCGCCGAGGAGGTGGCGCGGGGCTGGGGCTGCCGCAGGCTCGAGGTGGCCGTCCCGGCGGGCTCCGAGGCGGGCACCGCGCTGGCCCGCGCCCTCGGCTACACCCTGCGCAACAGGAACATGGCCAAGCGGCTGGACGGTGCCGCGCCCGCCCTGCCCCCGGGCAGCACCGCGCGGGCCATGACGCCGGACGAGTTCGTGGAGTGGCTCGCGGCCGAGACGGAGTCGTACGTCCGGGCCTGGACCGAGCGCGGCATGACCGAGGAGCAGGCCCGCGCCAAGGCCCGGCACGACCACGAGAAGCTGCTGCCGCACGGCGCGGACACCGAGGGCATGCTGATCAGCGTGCTGGAGCACGAGGGCACCCGGGTCGGCACCCTCTGGCTCGCGCTCCAGGCCGAGCAGTCGTTCGTCTTCGACGTCGAGGCCGACGCCGCCCACCGGGGCCGGGGGCACGGCCGCACACTGCTGCTGCTGGCCGAGGCCCAGACCCTGGCCGCCGGGCGCCGCGCGATCGGCCTCAACGTCTTCGCGGGCAACACCCCGGCCGAGCGGCTCTACGAGGGACTCGGCTACGTGCCGACGCTGTACGCGTACTACAAGCCCCTGCTGTAGGGGGAGGGAGGCGGGCGGTGCGGGCGCGGCCGCCGGCCGGGGACGTCCGCATCCCGCCGAACAGGGCCCAGGGACCCCGGACCTCCCGGACCCCGGCTGCCCACCCCGTCCGGGAACGCCCGGTCCGGGAACGCCCGCACGGTGCCCGGGAGCTCCCGGACCCGTGGCCCGGGCTCCGGCGCGGTGGGTCAGTCCTGCGGGGCGGCGGCCAGCAGCCGGTCGGCGATCTCCTCGATCCGCTCGCGCAGCCCCTCCTGGCTCCTGCCGCCGTCCAGCCGCTCGCCGCCGATCACATAGGTGGGGGTGCCGGTCACGCCGATCGCCTTGCCCTCGGCCTGGTCGGCGTCCACGATCAGGATGTGCCGTCCGTCGATCAGGGCGGTGTCGAACTCCTCCGCGTCCAGCCCCAGCTCCCCGGCCACCTCGACGAGCAGCGGCTCGCCACCGCGGTCCAGCTCCTCGACCCGCTCCAGGACGGCCTCCGCGTACGGCCATCCCCGGCCCTGCGCCGCGGCCTCCTCGGCGGCCTGGGCGGCGGGGAAGGCCTGCTTGTGCTTCTCCAGCGGGAAGTGCCGGAGCCTGATGTCCAGCCGTTCGCCGTACCGGGCGCGCAGGGCGCGCAGATCGTCGAGGGCGGTACGGCAGTCGGGGCACTGGAGCTCGAACCAGACGTCGAGCACGGCCGCGGGGGAGCGGTCGGGGGCGGAGTCACTCATCCCCCCAGTCTTCCAGCCCGCGCCCGGCCCCCTCGCATCGCCCGGGGCGGCGCGGGCCCGGCCGGGTGCGCGGTGGGAGGGTGACCCCGAGATGTCCCTGATGTTCACCCCGGGACATGGCGCCCAGGGGTGGGGGCGGGGCAGGATGGAAGGGAGAAGCGCCACCGCACGACCGAGCCTGGAGGACCGCATGATTGCCGAGACCGTCTGCTCAGCGGTGTCCGCGGCCGGCCTGGGCATCGCCGCGGTCACCGCGTACCGAAGGCGTTTCCTCGCGGCCGTCCGGGTCGCCGCCTACGCCCTCGTCCCGCTGGGCCTGGTGCTGACCGGGGCCGTGAAGTGGCTGTCCGGCCTCGCCGTCAGCCCGACCGCCTGGCTCGGCTTCGCCCTGCTCGGCGTCTCCTGGCTGCTGTTCATGATCGTCCGTGCGGTGGAGCGCCGCCGCGCCGGCGCCCCGCGCGAGGAGCGCGGAGCGGCCGGGGCCGCCCCCCGCGACGGGGCGGTGGCCCCCGCCGCCTCGAAGCCCGCCGTGGGCGGGGCGTCCCGCGCGGTCGCCCGCCCGGGGAGCGGATCGTCCCGCGGTGAGGACGACTTCAGCGACATCGAGGCCATCCTCAAGAAGCACGGCATATGACCGGGCGGGCGCCCGGCCCCGGCCGGTGCCCGCCCGCCGCCCTGTCCGGACCGGCGGTCCCCCGAGGTCTCCGGCCGCTCCGGAACGATCACAAGCCGAACCGGGCAGAGCGGGATCTTGCGGAATTCGGCGAACTCCCGGTCAATGCGGGCAAGGTGATCGCGCGCGGCACCTGAACTGCGCCATCATCGCCGCGAGATGCAGGACACCACTCAGCTGGACACACAGCTGGACACGAGACAGAGCGACCCCGCGCTCCCGGAGCATGAACCGCGCGGCTGCCTCTTCGCCCTTTCCCAGCCACCGCTCATGATCTTCCTCGCGGTGATCGGGTGTCTGCTGCTCATGGCCGCGTTGCACGACCTGCTGTTGCTGTGAGCCGTACCCGCGCTCCCCGGCGTCACCCGCCGGGGGCCGCGACTCAGCCCGCGGCCTCCTTGCGGCGCGCCCGGTAGGCGGCCACGTGCAGCCGGTTCCCGCAGGTGCGGCTGTCGCAGTACCGCCGGGAGCGGTTGCGCGACAGGTCGACGAAGGCCCGCCCGCAGTCGGGGGCCTCGCAGCGGCGCAGCCGCTCCTGCTCCCCGGCGACCACGAAGAAGGCCAGCGCCATTCCGCAGTCGGCGGCCAGGTGGTCCGCGATCGAGGCACCGGGCGCGAAGTAGTGGATGTGCCAGTCGTAGCCGTCGTGGTCGGTGAGGCGCGGCGTGGTGCCGGCCGCGGCGACCAGTTCGTTGATCAGCTCGGCGGCGGCCCGCGCGTCGGACGCGGCGAAGACCGTCGAGAACCGCCCGCGGATCTCCCGCACCGCCGCGAGGTCCCCCTCGGTCAGGGAGCCCACGTCGCTGATCTCGTGCGCCGCCACGAACCGCTCCAGGCCCGCGAGGTCCGACAGCCCGTCCGCCGCCGAGGTCTCCTCCGGCACGGTGTTCACCAGATCCACCACGGTGTCGAGCGCGCACCGGGTGTCGTGGGTGATCAGCACGATTCGCTCCCTGGCCTGGGGGTCGGGCGGGCGCCCGCCGATGCTGGCCGATGGTAGTGGCTTCCGCGGCGCGGGGCCCGGGGGAGCGCGCACCGGTGCCGCCCCCGTGCGATCGCGCGGTGACGGCGTCGGCGTGTGCCGTATGCGGTTGTCCGTACCCGTGCCGTCACCCCGAGTCGACGGCGCCGGGCGGCCTGGTGCGCCCTCGCGCCCTAGCTTTCCGCCAGGATGTGCGAGAGCTCCTGATCGAGGTCGAAGTGCCGGTGCTCCGTGCCCGGCGGCACGGCGGCGTCGGTGCGCTTCAGGAAGGACTCCAGGGCCCGCGCGGGGGCCTCCAGCAGCGCCTCGCCCTCCGGGGAGCTGAGGGCGATGCACACGACGCCCTGGCCGTGGCTGCGCGACGGCCAGACGCGGACGTCGCCGGTGCCGGTGGGCCGGTGGAGGCCTTCGGCGAGGAGGTCGCGGGCGAACACCCACTCGACGGTCTCCTCGGCTCCGGTGTGGAAGGTGGCGTGCACGGCGTAGGGATCGGCCGTGTCGTACCGCAGGCCTGCGGGGACAGGCAGGGAGGACTCGCTCGACACAACGAGGCGCAGGTGCAGCTCGCAGCTGACCGTGGTGTTCATAAGCGCCAGGGCCTTTCGCTCAGTGTGCGCTCGGGGATTCGCACGTCGGCGAAATCGACATGCCACCTACGCTGCCGTTGTAAACCCCTCTGCGTGTTTTGCCTGCCTTTATGTAACTCATCCGGCCGAGAGATCGTTTGTCAAGGTGCGTCCATTCCGGTGATCGGATTGCTCGGGTAGGGTTCCGTCATATGAATACGGGGAGTGACGGGCCCGGCGACGGCGGCCCGGAGGAAGACGGAGCGGGGTCGAGCGGCACGGGGCCGGACCGGACCGGGGGCGGGCGGGCGCTCGGCTCCCGGGCACCGGAGTTCGTCAGGGCCCGCCGCGCCCTCCACGTGAGCTGGCAGGTCGGCGTCTTCGTGATCGGGCTGGCGGTCGTGGTCATCGGCGTGATCATGCTGCCGCTGCCCGGTCCCGGCTGGGTCGTGATCTTCGGCGGCATGGCGATCTGGTCGACCGAGTTCGTCTGGGCCCAGCTTGTACTGCGCTGGACCAAGCGGAAGGTCACCGAGGCCGCCCAGCGGGCCCTCGACCCCCGCGTACGACGGCGCAATATCGCCCTGACCTCCGTCGGTCTGGTGATCATGGCCGCATTCATCGGCTTCTACGTGTGGAAGTTCGGCCTGGTCATGCCCTGGAAGGTCAAGGACCAGTGACCGGCCGCGGACCGCGGCGGGCGATGGTCACGGGCACCCCCTGACATGGGGTAATGTTCTTCCTGCACCCGGGGCGATTGGCTCAGTGGTAGAGCGCTTCGTTCACACCGAAGAGGTCACTGGTTCGAACCCAGTATCGCCCACCGGATCATCGAATGGCCCGGCCCACGATCGTGGGCCGGGCCATTTCGTTGGTCACGCGAGCGGCGGCCGGCGCGGGTGGTACGGCGTCGGAGGTGACGGTCCGTCATCGCTCCTCGCGGCGCGGGGCCCGGGGCGAATCCGGCGGCGTCGGCGCGGCGTTCCGCCGTCACAACCGCCGCGAGGTGAAATCAAGGGCCGCTTCCGGCCGTTCATCCGCATACCCGGGAAGCCCAACGCGCGGGCGTCCGGCGGGAATCCGGTGAACGCCCTCCGGAAATACCCCCCGGTTTTTCCCGGAACACCGCGGGGTGAATACCGGCCCGTCCGGCACCCGCGCCGCGGGGGAGCCCGCCACACTGTCCCCATGGACTGGAACCATTACCGCTTCCGCAGTCTGTGGGACCTGCCGGCGCCCCTCCCCGCCGCCCACCGGGCCCTGGACCGGCTGGAGGACTACCCCCGCTGGTGGCCCCAGGTGCGCGAGGTCACCCGGCTCGACCGCACCCACGCGCTCGTCCGCTTCCGCTCCCTCCTCCCCTACGACCTCACCGCCACCCTGCGGGAGACGCGGCGCGACCCCGAGGCCGGGGTGCTGGAGGCGGCGATGGGCGGGGACATGGAGGGGTGGGCGCGCTGGACCCTGGCCCCCCGGGGAGAGGGCACCCTCGTCCACTACGACCAGGAGGTGGACGTCCGCAAGGACCTGCTGCGCCGGTTCGCCGTACCGGGCCGCCCGCTGTTCCGGGCCAACCACCGGCTGATGATGCGCGCCGGGCGGCGCGGCCTGGCCGCGCACCTGAAAGCGGTTTGAACCAACCCCTCGGAGCCCTGTAGTGTTCAGTGCGTTCCCGGGCGATTGGCTCAGTGGTAGAGCGCTTCGTTCACACCGAAGAGGTCACTGGTTCGAACCCAGTATCGCCCACCGGGAAGAAACCGGTCCGCACAGGCGGACCGGTTTTCTCATGCCCGGAGCCCGGAGCCGGGGCGGGCGGACCGCGCGCGGTGTCCGGCGCGCGCCGGACGGGGGAGCGGGGCGCGGGGCGGGTCCGTACCGCCCCTCACGCCGCCGCGGGCACCCCCGGGCGCAGCGGCCAGGCCGGGTCCACCGGCTCCTCCGAGCCGTTCAGCGCGAACCACGCCTGGAGCCCGCGTGCCTGCCCCGCGTGCCACGCCGCCTGCCGGGCGTGCAGTTCGGCGGGGGAGAGCCGCTCCAGCCGGGCCGGGAACCGGCGGCCCAGCGCCCGGACCACCTCCATCGCCGCCAGCGCGTCGGCCGCCGCGTCGTGCGCGC
The DNA here is from genome assembly GCF_055598485.1 of Streptomyces sp. NPDC107521. Classification (NCBI taxonomy): domain Bacteria; kingdom Bacillati; phylum Actinomycetota; class Actinomycetes; order Kitasatosporales; family Streptomycetaceae; genus Streptomyces; species Streptomyces sp. NPDC107521. Next base: position 39,830 of record NZ_JBVKAT010000010.1, on the reverse strand, counting down.
CCTCCAGCGGGACGCCGTAGTGCGCGCACAGGTCGGTGAGGGTGCGGCGGCCCTTGCGGTACCGGTCCAGGTGCTTGTCCAGCACCCACGGGTCGAGCACGTGCAGCGCCGCCCGGTCCAGCCAGCGCCCCAGCGAGGAGGCCCGGTGCCGGCGCAACTCCCGGTCCAGCAGCGTCAGATCGAACGGCGCGTTCATCACCACCAGCGGGCGCCCGGCCCGCGCCTGGTCGGCCAGCGCCTCCGCCACCTCGTACATCACGGGCGCCGGCCAGCGCCCGTGCCGCTGGAGGTGCTCCTCCGTCAGCCCGTGCACCGCCGTGGCCGCGCCCGGCACCGTCACGCCCGGGTTGACCAGCCAGCGGGTGATCCGCGGCCTGAGTCCCGGTGCGTCCTGGAGGACGAGGGCGGCCGACACTATCCGGTCGGCCTCCACGTCCACCCCCGTCGTCTCCGTGTCGAAGGCGGCCAGCGGCCCCTCGAACCAGCTCGCCATGAGGCACCAACTCCTTCTCCCTGAGCGGCGACTGACCAGCCGTCGTCCGTCCCGATCGGGTGATACCCGGGCGGTTCACGGCGTACGCCGGAAGGGGGAGACGGGAGTGCGGGCGGGGGCGGGGGCGGGGTCCGTCCGGTGCGGTGCCCCGCCGGGGCCGACGGACCGTCGGCCGGGGACGTCAACCGTTGCCGCGCCACCGCGCCACCGCGCCACCGCGCCACCGCGCCACCGCGCCACCGACTCACCGTGCCACCGTGCCTTCCCACTGACGGCAGCGCCCGCCCGCCGACGGCGGTACCCGGCACGTCCCGACACCGCCCCGGTACCAGGGGGCCACCGCCCGGCGCCCGTCCGGCAGCGGCAGCCCTGTCATGCACGGACTGCCACTGCCCGGTGCCGGCCGTCACCGCCCGGCGCGGGCCATCGCACGGGCACGCGCGCCGCCCTCCGCCCATCCCTCCGCCCCGGGCAGCTCCGCCCACCGAGACGCCCCGGGCCTCCTCCGGCCCCCGGCCTCCGCCGGGCCCCCGGCCGGACACGGCCGAGGGCTTCGCCCCGGTCGAGTCGGCCCGCCCCAGATGGGCGCCCCGCCGCGGATCGCCCGCACGCCGTCCCCGCGGGGCACCGGCGGTGTGCCGTCCCGCGGACACCGGACGCGCCCGCCCCGCGACCCCGGGAGCCTCCCGGGGGCTCCGGGGCGCGGGACGGTGCCGGAGGCGGCACGGCACGGAACCGGGAAACCCCGGAGGCCCCCCGGCCCCCCGGGCGGGAATCGGCTTCGACCCGGGGGGTGCCGGGTCGGTACGATCGGCGGGTGCGTGCGCTCCGGTATGGCGCCGCAGCCCCCTTCAGTCAGGAGAGACCGGTGTCAGACGTCCGTGTGATCATCCAACGCGATTCCGAGCGGGAAGAACGCGTGGTGACGACGGGCACTACGGCCGCCGAGCTCTTCGCCGGCGAGCGCTCGGTCATCGCCGCCCGCATCGGTGACCGCCTGGTGGACCTCGCGCACGAGGTCGGGGAGGGCGACACCGTCGAGGCCGTCGACATCTCCTCCGAGGACGGTCTCGGCATCCTGCGCCACTCCACCGCGCACGTCATGGCCCAGGCCGTGCAGGAGCTCTTCCCCGAGGCCAAGCTGGGCATCGGCCCGCCGGTCCGGGACGGCTTCTACTACGACTTCGACGTCGAGAAGCCGTTCACGCCCGAGGATCTCAAGGCCATCGAGAAGAAGATGCAGGAGATCCAGAAGCGCGGCCAGCGCTTCTCGCGCCGTGCGGTCACCGACGACGCGGCCCGCGAGGAGCTGGCGGACGAGCCGTACAAGCTGGAGCTGATCGGCCTCAAGGGTTCCGCCTCCCACGACGACGGCGCGGACGTCGAGGTCGGCGCCGGTGAGCTGACGATCTACGACAACCTGGACGCCAAGACCGGCGACCTGTGCTGGAAGGACCTCTGCCGGGGTCCCCACCTGCCCACCACCCGGAACATCCCGGCCTTCAAGCTGATGCGCAACGCCGCCGCCTACTGGCGCGGCAGCGAGAAGAACCCGATGCTCCAGCGCATCTACGGCACGGCCTGGCCGTCCAAGGAGGAGCTGAAGGCGCACCTGGAGTTCCTCGCCGAGGCCGAGAAGCGCGACCACCGCAAGCTGGGCGCCGAGCTGGACCTCTTCTCCGTCCCGGAGCAGATCGGCTCCGGCCTCGCCGTCTTCCACCCCCGGGGCGGCATCATCCGCCGGGTCATGGAGGACTACTCGCGGCGCCGCCACGAGGAGGAGGGCTACGAGTTCGTCTACACCCCGCACGCGACGAAGGGGAAGCTCTTCGAGACCTCGGGCCACCTGGACTGGTACGCCGACGGCATGTACCCGCCCATGCAGCTCGACGAGGGCGTGGACTACTACCTCAAGCCCATGAACTGCCCGATGCACAACCTGATCTTCGACGCGCGGGGCCGCTCCTACCGCGAGCTGCCGCTGCGCCTCTTCGAGTTCGGGACCGTGTACCGGTACGAGAAGTCCGGTGTGGTGCACGGCCTGACCCGGGCCCGCGGCTTCACCCAGGACGACGCGCACATCTACTGCACCCGCGAGCAGATGGCGGACGAGCTCGACACGACGCTCACCTTCGTGCTGAACCTGCTGCGGGACTACGGCCTGACCGACTTCTACCTGGAGCTGTCCACCAAGGACCCGGAGAAGTTCGTCGGCACCGACGACGCCTGGGAGGAGGCGACCGAGACGCTCCGCCAGGTCGCCGAGAAGCAGGGCCTGCCGCTGGTCCCGGACCCGGGCGGCGCCGCCTTCTACGGTCCCAAGATCTCCGTCCAGGCCAAGGACGCCATCGGCCGCACCTGGCAGATGTCGACCATCCAGCTCGACTTCAACCTGCCGGAGCGCTTCGGCCTGGAGTACACCGGCGCGGACGGCACCAAGCAGCGGCCGGTCATGATCCACCGCGCGCTGTTCGGCTCGATCGAGCGGTTCTTCGCGGTGCTCCTGGAGCACTACGCGGGCGCCTTCCCGGCCTGGCTGGCGCCGGTCCAGGCGGTCGGCATCCCGGTCGGGGACGCGCACGTGGAGTACCTGGAGACGTTCGCCGCCCAGGCCCGCAAGAAGGGTCTGCGGGTGGAGGTCGACTCCTCCTCCGACCGCATGCAGAAGAAGATCCGCACGGCGCAGAAGCAGAAGGTGCCCTTCATGATCATCGTCGGTGACGACGACATGAACGCGGGCACGGTCTCCTTCCGCTACCGCGACGGTTCGCAGGAGAACGGGGTCCCGGTCGACGAGGCCCTCGCCAAGCTGGCGCGGGTGGTCGAGGAGCGGGCCCAGGTCTGATCCGTCCGCCGGAGGCCCCCGGGAGTTCCCGGGGGCCTTTCCTGTCGCCGGGCGCGACGCCATATGCTGCACACATGACGATTGAGCCGGAGCAGCAGCGGGGAGTGGGGACGCCGGACGCGTTCCAGCGACTGTGGACGCCCCACCGGATGGCGTACATCCAGGGGGAGAACAAGCCCAGCGGCCCTGGGGCCGACGACGGCTGCCCCTTCTGCTCGATCCCGGCCAAGTCCGACGAGGACGGGCTGATCGTCCGCCGCGGCGAGCTGGTCTACGTGGTGCTCAACCTGTACCCCTACAACGGCGGCCATCTGATGGCGGTCCCCTACCGCCATGTCGCCGACTACACGGAGCTGACCGACGCGGAGACCGCCGAGCTGGCCGTCCTCACCAAGCAGGCGATGACGGCGCTGCGCACCGCCTCCGGGGCCCATGGGTTCAACATCGGGATGAACCAGGGCACGGTGGCCGGCGCGGGCATCGCCGCGCACCTCCACCAGCACATCGTGCCCCGCTGGGGCGGCGACACGAACTTCATGCCGGTCGTCGGCCACACCAAGGTGCTGCCCCAGTTGCTCGGGGACACCCGTGAGATGCTCGCGAAGGCATGGCCCACGGACTGACGCCGTCCGGCACCACTGCCCCGCCCGGCACCGGCACCGGTATCCGCCCGGTCCCGGCGTCGGGACCGGCCCGCCGCGCTCCGGCACCCGCCGTGTCCCGATGGGTCCGGTCACGGCGGGAGGGGCGGCGCCGGTCCGGCACCGCCCCTCCCGTTCGCTCCCGCCCCGGGCCGACCGCCCGCGGCGTCACCCGTCGTACGCGGTTGTCACGCGTTGTAGAGGTCCGCCTTCCCCGGCGACGGGTCCTGTATGGCCGTGCTGAGGGACGAGGAGCGGCTGCCGAACTTCTCGGTGTCCACCCCGTTCTCCGCCAGCACCCGGATCGCCGCCGTGTGCACCACGCGCAGCACCGGCGTCGCCGCCCGCAGCGCGTCGTCGGCCATGAAGCGGTGCCGCCAGGGCTGGTCCGCCCACACGTGCCGCAGCCCGAACGGCTCGGGCAGGCCGATGGTGCCGCCCAGCCAGTTCAGCAGCGGCGGGTACCAGGTGAGGGGGGCGCGCAGGGCGAGCCGCACCACCTCGTTGGCGTCGACCAGCGGGAGCATCACCTTGCGGGACTCCCACGGCTTGAACGACTTGGTCACCGACTTCGAGGGGGCCTCCGGCTTCCCCATGAACAGCCCGTTGATCGGGCCCAGGGCATGGCCGGTGACCTCGATGCGCAGGGTCGAGTGCAGCACCGTCACCGTGATCAGCATGGTGAGGACGAGCTGTCCGTCCCACAGCGTCCACTGGACGCCCAGGTAGTGCCGGTCCCCGGCGCCGAACTGCTGCTTGTTGCAGATCTCCTGTATGGCGTGCGGCTTGACCTGGTGGGCCTCGACGTCCGCCCCGGCCGGGCGGGAGACGCCCTTGGCGTTCTCCCCGACGGGGGTGACGATCCAGTGCCGGATGGACGGCTTGGTGAAGCCGCCGGTGTTCAGCGGGCCCCGCTCCAGCAGGCTGAGCTGGTCGTGGATGGCGCGTATGACGTCCCAGCTCCGGAAGGGGTGGATCTCGCGGGACGGGTCGGCGGGCACCAGCTCCTCCGCCAGCTGCCAGCTCCCCCAGCGGGTGCCCATGCCGAGGATGCCCTTGGGCCCGGCGTAGAACACGGAGTTGGACTGCTGCTCGGCGCCGAGGTTGGCCAGGGACTGGCGGAGCTGCTCGGCGGCGGTCTCGTTGGGGTTGCTCGGGACGGCCTCGGGGACCTTGGCGCCGACGCCGCCGCCGGAGAGCAGGCCCGACCAGTGGTCGCGCAGCTCGTTGGCGGTGCTCTCGCAGATCCGCTTGGCCCAGAACCAGCCGACGACGGGCATCACGATCGCCGCCCGCCCGTACCAGGCCCAGAAGCCGGTGAAGGGCATCCTGAGCAGGAACAGCACGGCCAGCACGCCGATGGCGAAGAGCACCGCGGTGCCCAGGGCGCCGGCCTGCTTGCGCTCGGTCCTGGCGACGCCCGCGCGGATCTGGAAGCCGAGCAGCCAGACCAGGGTGCCGGGCAGGAAGAGCAGACCGCAGACCACGCTGATCAGGGTCAGCCGGCTGTCGCGGGCCTTGCGGATGCCGTTGGCGGCCAGGCAGTGCTCGACGACCACCTGGGGCTCGGCGCCGAAGGACTGGATCAGCGGCGCGCGCCCGGAGCCCAGCATGCGGGCGGTCACCGCGCGGGAGAACGCCTCACCGAGGTTGGGCCGGAACAGCTTCGCCCAGGGGCGGCCCGTGTTGACCGAGGTCTCGTACCACTCGTTGTCGGCCTTCTTGATGTCCTCCACCGGGTTGTCCCGATAGGCGGCCGACGCCAGCGCGAAGGTGGGCGTCTGCCCTCCGTCGCCCGCGCGCGGCACCTGCGGCCCGAAGAAGTCCGCGAAACCGCCGTCACCGCTCATTCCCGCCCCCGATCGCCACCACTGTCCCTCCTGCGGCCTTCCCGACCAGCCTGCTGCGCACACCTGTTGATCAGGTCATCAGCGTATCCGCCGCCTCCCGGATGCGTCAGCGGTCGTCCAAAGCCGCCCCCGTGTGCGCGGGTTGCACCCGGGATGCGCCGTCGCGCGCCGGGCGCCCGGCGCGCCCCGGGCCCCGCGCGGGAGGCCCCCCGCCGCGCTCGCCCCGAGCCCGGCCCGCCTCGGCCCGTCCCGGTCGTGTTCCGGTCGCCCGGGACCGTGCCAACGGCTGCCCGGCACACGGACGCTGACACCGGGTCGACCGCCCCGGACCCGTCCGACGCGGAGACCCCGGTGCCGCGGTCCCGGTGCCGTCCGGGCCGCGGACCCTCATGTGCCCGCGGCTCCTCCCGCCCCGCGCATCCGCCGGGCCACCCGCTCCGGGACCGGCTCGTACCGCGCGCGGCGGCGCCCGAAGCGGGCGGTGCCGTGGGAGAGCGAGCGCGACTCCACCGCGTACCGGTCCAGTTCCACCTCCGGCACCTCGGCGCGGATTCGTGTGCGTCCCCCGGCGGCCTGTTCGGTGCCGAAGACCCGGCCGCGCCGTGCGGACAGATCGGTCAGCACCGCGCCCACGAGGTCGTCCCCGGCCAGCACCCGCACCTCCGCCACCGGCTCCAGCAGCCGCAGCCCGGTGCCGGCCGCCGCGTCCCGCAGGGCCAGCGCGCCCGCCGCCTGGAAGGCGGCGTCGGAGGAGTCCACCGCGTGCGCCCTGCCGTCCCGCAGGGTGACGCGGACGTCGGTGAGCGGACGGCCCGGGCCGAGGCCCCCGGCGGCCTGCGCGCGCGCCCCCTTCTCGACGGAGGCGACGAACTGCCGGGGCACCGCGCCGCCGACGACCCGGTCCGCGAACTCGACGCCGGAGCCGCCCGGCAGCGGTTCCACCCCGATCCCGCAGACGGCGTACTGCCCGTGCCCGCCGGACTGCTTGACGTGCCGTCCGGTTCCGGTGGCGGGCGCGGCGAAGGTCTCCCGCAGCGCGACCCGGTGCGGCACGACGTCGACCCGGACACGGTGCCGGTCGCGCAGCCGCTCCAGGGCGACCTCGGCGTGGGCCTCGCCCGGGCACCACAGCACGACCTGCCGGGTGTCCGGGTCGTGCTCCAGCCGCAGGGCCGGGTCCTCGGCCGCCAGCCGGGCCAGGCCCCGGGAGAGCCGCTCCTCGTCGGGGCCGCCGTGGGCCTCCAGGGCCACTGGGAGCAGCGGGTCGGGCGGCTCCCACGGGGCGATCAGCAGCGGGTCCTCCGGGTCGGACAGGGTGTCCCCGGTCCCCGCGGTGTCCAGCCGGGCCACGCGGCCCAGGTCGCCCGCGATCACCCGGTCGCCCGGCCGGCGCCCGCCGCGGGGCGCGGACGGGGCCGCCGCGCGTTCGTCGGCGTCATGGCCCCCGCCGTCCCGGCCGTGCCCGCTGACGTGCACCTCCCGGTCGGCGCGGAGCGTCCCGGAGAAGACCCGCACCAGGCAGATCCGGCCCGTACGGGTCGTCGGAGGTGCCGACGACCTCCGCCGCCAGCGTCGCCCCGGGGTCGCAGGCCCTCGGCGGGCGCGGCGTGCCGTCGGGCGAGGTCACCGGGGGGGGGGCGCTCCAGCGGGCTGGGGAAGCCGTGGACGATCAGCTCCAGGATCTCCACCGTGCCGAGTTCCCGCCGGGCGTCCCCGGCGGCCATCAGCACCGGGAAGAGGGCGCCGCGCGCGACGGCCCGCTCCAGGTCCCGGAGCAGGATCCCGTCCTCGATCTCCGCGCCGCCGAGGTAGCGGTCCATCAGGGACCCGTCCTCGCTCTCCGCGATGATCCCCTCGATGAGCCGGGCGCGGGCGGCCTCCAGCGCGGGCACCCGGTCCGGGTCGGGCGGGACCTCCACCCGTCGGCCCGAGGAGTGGTCGGCCCAGGTCCGCGACAGCGCCCCGGCCGGCCCGGCCGCCGGCGCGTGCCCGTCGGCCGCCGCGGGGCCGCGCAGCGGCAGGACGAGGGGGAGGACGGCGTCGGGGTCCCCGGCGCCGAACACCTCGGCGCAGAGCCGGGCCGTCTCCTCGAAGCCGCCGCGGCCGGACCCCGGGCGGGTGACCACGACGGCGCGCGGTGTGCCGACCGCCGCGCACTCCTCCCAGAGCGCCGGGGCGGTGGCGTCGAGGCCGTCGGAGGCCGGGACGACGAAGAGGGCGGCGTCCGCGGCGCGCAGTCCGGCCCGCAGCTCCCCGGTGAAGTCGGCGTACCCGGGGGTGTCCAGCAGATTGATCCGGACGCCGTCCCAGGTGACCGGGGTCAGGGCCAGGCGTACCGAGCGGTGCTGCCGGTGCCCGCTCCCCTCGTGGTCCGGGGCGCCGCCGTTCCCGGTGCGGCCCGGCCGGTCCGTCGCCCCGGCGGTCAGCGCGAGCGCCTCCACCAGGGCCGTCCTGCCCGCCCCGGAGGGGCCGACCAGCGCCACGTTGCGCACCGCGGCGGGCCCCCGCGGGCCGCCGTCCCCGTGCCGGGGGTGTGCCCTGTCGCCCATGGCCTCGCCTCCCGTGCGCGGTGGGGCGCCGCGGGGGCGGGCACGCTGCACCGTGTGCTCGGCGTCCGGGTGGCTCCCGCGGTCCTTCGAGCCTTCCACTCCCACCGGTCCGCGTCCAGGCGAACGGTCCGGGGCCGCCGCGCGCCCGTCCCGTGCCGGGACGGACGGGTGCCCGGCGTCAGGGGTGCCCCGGCGTGACTACGATGGGCCAGCCGGTGGCCATCAAGGGCCGCGCGGCCACACCGACCGTCGGGAAGGCCATGCTGAACAAGTACGCGCGTGCATTCTTCACGCGTGTCCTCACACCGTTCGCCGCGTTTCTCATCCGCCGGGGCGTCAGCCCCGACACGGTCACGCTGATCGGAACGGCCGGGGTGGTCGCGGGTGCGCTGGTCTTCTACCCCATGGGCGAGTTCTTCTGGGGCACGGTCGTGATCACCCTCTTCGTCTTCTCCGACCTGGTCGACGGCAACATGGCCCGCCAGCTCGGACGCTCCAGCCGGTGGGGCGCCTTCCTGGACTCCACCCTCGACCGGGTCGCGGACAGCGCGATCTTCGCCGGGTTCGCCCTCTGGTACGCGGGCCGCGGCGACGACAACGTGCTGTGCGCCGTGTCGATCTTCTGCCTGGCCAGCGGGCAGGTGGTGTCGTACACCAAGGCGCGCGGCGAGGCCATCGGCCTGCCGGTGGCCGTCAACGGCCTGGTCGAGCGCGCCGAGCGGCTCGTCGTCTCGCTGGTCGCGGCCGGTTTCGCCGGGCTGCACGCGTTCGGTGTGCCGGGCATCCAGTACCTGCTGCCGGTCGCCCTCTGGATCGTGGCCGTCGGCAGTCTCGTCACGCTGGTGCAGCGGGTCGTCACGGTCCGCCGCGAGTCCGCCGAGGCGGAGGCCGCCGCCCAGCAGGACCAGGACACCGGGGCGGCGACGTGACGGTCCGGGAGCGACTGGCCGACTCCCTGTACGGGGCCGGCTGGAGCACCGTCCGACGGCTGCCCGAACCGGTCGCCGTACGGCTCGGCCGGACCGTCGCCGACATCGCCTGGAAGCGGCGCGGCGCGGGCGTCCGCCGCCTGGAGGGCAACTACGCGCGGGTGCGGCCCGGCGCGAGCCCCGAGCAACTCGCCGCGCTCTCGCGCGCGGGCATGCGCTCCTACCTGCGCTACTGGATGGAGTCCTTCCGGCTCCCCGCGTGGAGTCCCGAGCGGGTCCGTAACGGCTTCGATCCCCGGGACGTCCACCACCTCACCGACGGCATGGCCGCGGGCAGGGGCGTCATCCTGGCCCTGCCGCACCTGGGCAACTGGGACCTGGCCGGCGCCTGGGTCACCACCCGGCTCGGCATCCCCTTCACGACCGTCGCCGAGCGGCTGCGGCCGGAGTCCCTCTACGACCGCTTCGTCGCCTACCGCGAGGGCCTCGGCATGGAGGTCCTGCCGCACAGCGGCGGCGCCGCCTTCGGCACCCTGGCCCGGCGGCTGCGCGCGGGCGGCCTGGTCTGCCTGGTCGCGGACCGCGACCTGTCCGCCTCCGGCGTGGAGGTCGACTTCTTCGGCGAGACGGCCCGCATGCCCGCCGGTCCCGCCCTGCTCGCCCAGCAGACCGGCGCGGTGCTGCTCCCGGTGACCCTCTGGTACGACGACTCGCCGGTCATGCGGGGGCGGGTGCACCCGCCCGTCGCCGTCCCCGTCGACGGCACCCGGCGGGAGCGGACCGCCGTCATGACCCAGGCCCTGGCCGACGCCTTCGCCACGGGCATCGCGGACCACCCGGAGGACTGGCACATGCTCCAGCGCCTGTGGCTGAAGGACCTCGACCCCGCGCGGGCACCGGGCACCGGGGAACGGGACGCCTCGTGAGGATCGGCATCGTCTGCCCGTACTCCTGGGACGTGCCGGGCGGCGTCCAGTTCCACATCCGCGACCTCGCGGAGTACTTCATCCGCCTCGGCCACGAGGTGTCCGTCCTCGCCCCCGCCGACGACGACACCCCGCTGCCGCCCTACGTCGTCTCCGCCGGGCGCGCCGTCCCGGTGCCGTACAACGGCTCGGTGGCCCGGCTGAACTTCGGCTTCCTGTCGGCGGCCCGGGTGCGCCGCTGGCTGCACGAGGGCGCCTTCGACGTCATCCACATCCACGAGCCCACCTCGCCGTCGCTGGGGCTGCTGACCTGCTGGGCGGCGCAGGGCCCGATCGTCGCGACCTTCCACACCTCCAACCCGCGCTCCCGCGCGATGATCGCCGCCTACGCCATCCTCCAGGCGGCCCTGGAGAAGATCAGCGCCCGGATCGCGGTCAGCGAGTACGCCCGCCGCACCCTCGTCGAACACCTCGGCGGGGACGCCGTGGTGATCCCCAACGGGGTCGACGTCGACTTCTTCGCCCGCGCCGAGCCCCGCCCCGAGTGGCAGGGCGGCACCATCGGCTTCATCGGCCGCATCGACGAACCCCGCAAGGGCCTGCCGGTGCTGATGCGGGCGCTGCCGGGGATCCTCGCCGCCCGGCCGGAGACCCGGCTGCTGGTGGCCGGACGCGGGGACGAGGAGGAGGCCGTGGCCACGCTCCCGGCCGCGCTGCGCTCCCGGGTGGAGTTCCTCGGCATGGTCAGCGACGAGGACAAGGCCGCCCTGCTGCGCAGCGTCGACCTGTACGTCGCCCCCAACACCGGCGGCGAGAGCTTCGGCATCATCCTCGTCGAGGCCATGTCGGCGGGCGCCCCCGTGCTCGCCTCCGACCTGGACGCCTTCGCCCAGGTCCTGGACCAGGGCGCGGCCGGCGACCTGTTCCCCAACGAGGACGCCGACGCCCTGGCCGACGCGGCGGTGCGGCTGCTGGCGGACCCGGAGCGCCGCGCCGGGCTGCGGGAGCGGGGCAGCGCCCATGTGCGGCGCTTCGACTGGTCGACGGTGGGCGCGGACATCATGTCCGTCTACGAGACGGTGACGGCGGGCGCGGCGGCGGTGGCGGCGGACGACCGCGCCACGGGCCTGCGCGCGCGCCTCGGCCGCTCCCGCGACTGAGCCCGCGCGGGCCGGGCCCGCGCGACGTGAAGCCCGCGCCCGGGACCGGTTCCGGGCGGACCCCGGACCCGGGCCGGCCCGTCCCCGGGCCCCCGGAGCGGACTCGCCCCCGCCCCGCCGGCCGGGCCCCGGCCCCGACCGCCCGGTGACCGGCGGGCACCGCGCCGGGCGGTCGGGGCCCCCGCGCACGAAGGAGCCGCGCCCGTCCGTCGGGACGTGACCTCCGCGGCACGCCCTGGGGTCTTTCGTTCGGATCGGGCCGGATCGGGCCGGATCGGGGAGCGGGGTCCGGCACAGTGCGTCGCGAGGCGGAGGAGGGAGTCGGGGCGGGGCCCGGCGACCGACGACAGCGCGGCGAGATGCGGCGCCAGGGCCCGCGAGCCCGGCATGATCCAAACGAGAGGCCCTAGGCTTGCGGCCCGTGACCGCAACCCTGATCTGGACCCTGGTCGTCCTCGTGGCGATCGGCCTCTACCTGAGCTGGACGGCGGGCCGCCTGGACCGGCTGCACGCCCGGATCGACGCCGCCCGCGCCGCGCTCGACGCGCAACTGCTGCGCCGGGCCTCGGTGACCCAGGAGCTCGCGACCTCGGGCGTCCTCGACCCGGCCGCCTCGATCGTGCTGTACGAGGCCGCCCACGCCGCCCGGCAGGCCGAGGAGGAGCAGCGGGAGGTCGCGGAGAGCGCGCTCAGCCACGCGCTGCGGGCCGTGTTCGAGGACGCGGCGCAGGTGGAGGCCGTACGGGAGGCGCCCGGGGGAGAGGAGGCGGCCCGGGAACTGGCCGAGTCGGTGCGCAGGGTGCCGATGGCCCGGCGCTTCCACAACGACGCGGTGGGCGCCGCCCGGCGGCTGCGCGAGCACCGCAAGGTCCGCTGGTTCCGCCTCGCCGGGCACGCCCCCTTCCCGCTGGCCTTCGAGATGGACGACGAGCCCCCGGCGGCCCTCGTCGAACGGGCCGGGTGACGGCGCCGCACGCCCGCGCCGCGCCCCCGCGGCGCACGCCCCGGCCGCCCCGCCCGGCGAAAACGATCCACCGCCCGATCATTGGCCCTTGCCGTGGACTGGTCCCCTCGCGTTGGCTCGGGGCTGCAGAAACCCCCTCTTCCCCAGTGAGGTATCCCGTGTCCAGCACGCTCTCCGCACATCCGTCCCCCGAGACCGGCACCGCCCGCGTCAAGCGCGGCATGGCCGAGCAGCTCAAGGGCGGCGTGATCATGGACGTCGTCACCCCGGAGCAGGCGAAGATCGCCGAGGACGCGGGAGCCGTCGCCGTCATGGCCCTGGAGCGGGTCCCGGCCGACATCCGCAAGGACGGCGGCGTGGCCCGCATGTCCGACCCGGACATGATCGACGGCATCATCGGCGCCGTCTCCATCCCGGTCATGGCCAAGTCCCGGATCGGCCACTTCGTCGAGGCCCAGGTCCTCCAGTCGCTCGGCGTGGACTACATCGACGAGTCCGAGGTCCTCACCCCGGCCGACGAGGTCAACCACTCCGACAAGTGGTCCTTCACCACCCCCTTCGTGTGCGGGGCCACCAACCTCGGCGAGGCGCTGCGCCGGATCGCCGAGGGCGCCGCGATGATCCGCTCCAAGGGCGAGGCCGGCACCGGCAACGTCGTGGAGGCCGTCCGCCACCTGCGCCAGATCAAGAACGAGATCGCCCGGCTGCGCGGCTTCGACAACCACGAGCTGTACGCCGCCGCCAAGGAGCTGCGCGCCCCCTACGAGCTGGTCAAGGAGGTCGCCGAGCTGGGCAGGCTGCCGGTGGTCCTCTTCTCCGCCGGCGGTGTCGCCACCCCGGCCGACGCCGCGCTCATGCGCCAGCTCGGCGCCGAGGGCGTCTTCGTCGGCTCCGGCATCTTCAAGTCCGGCGACCCGGCCAAGCGGGCCGCGGCCATCGTCAAGGCGACCACCTTCTACGACGACCCGAAGGTGATCGCGGAGGCCTCCCGCAACCTGGGCGAGGCCATGGTCGGCATCAACTGCGACACCCTTCCCGAGTCCGAGCGCTACGCCAACCGCGGCTGGTAGGCGCGCGGATGAGCGGCACACCCGTGATCGGCGTCCTGGCCCTCCAGGGCGACGTCCGGGAGCACCTCACCGCCCTGGCCGCGGCCGGCGCCGCGGCCCGGGCGGTCAGGCGCCCCGGGGAACTCGCCGGGGTCGACGGGCTCGTACTGCCCGGCGGCGAGTCCACCACCATGTCCAAACTGGCCGTCCTCTTCGGCCTGATGGACCCGCTGCGCGCCCGCGTGCGCGCGGGCATGCCCGTCTACGGCACCTGCGCGGGCATGATCATGCTGGCCGACAGGATCCTCGACCCGCGCTCCGGCCAGGAGCCCGTCGGCGGCATCGACATGGTCGTGCGCCGCAACGCCTTCGGACGGCAGAACGAGTCCTTCGAGACCGCCGTCGAGGTCACCGGGGTGCCGGGCGGTCCCGTGGAGGGCGTCTTCATCCGCGCCCCCTGGGTGGAGTCCGTCGGCGCCGCCGTCGAGGTGCTCGCGGAGCACGACGGCCACATCGTCGCGGTCCGTCAGGGGACGGCGCTGGCCACGTCCTTCCACCCGGAGCTGACCGGCGACCACCGGGTGCACCGGCTCTTCGCGGACATGGTGCGCGAGAACCGCGGGGCCGACTCCTTGTAGGATTCCTGCGTTCGTTGCAGGGATGGGTTACGCGAAGGAGACAGGCAGATGTCCGGCCACTCTAAATGGGCCACGACGAAGCACAAGAAGGCCGTCATCGACGCCAAGCGCGGCAAGCTCTTCGCGAAGCTGATCAAGAACGTCGAGGTCGCGGCGCGGATGGGCGGCTCCGACATCGAGGGCAACCCGACGCTCTACGACGCCATCCAGAAGGCCAAGAAGCAGTCGGTCCCGAACAAGAACATCGACTCCGCGGTCAAGCGCGGCGCCGGCCTGGAGGCCGGCGGCGCCGACTACGAGACGATCATGTACGAGGGCTACGGTCCGAACGGCGTCGCGGTGCTCATCGAGTGCCTCACCGACAACCGCAACCGCGCCGCCTCCGACGTGCGCGTCGCCATGACCCGCAACGGCGGCTCCATGGCGGACCCCGGCTCGGTGTCGTACCTGTTCCACCGCAAGGGCGTCGTGATCGTCCCGAAGGGCGAACTGGGCGAGGACGACGTCCTCACCGCCGTCCTGGAGGCGGGCGCCGAGGAGGTGAACGACCTCGGCGAGAGCTTCGAGGTGCTCAGCGAGGCCACCGACCTGGTCGCGGTCCGCACCGCGCTCCAGGAGGCTGGCATCGACTACGAGTCGGCCGACGCCAGCTTCGTCCCCACGATGCAGATCGAGCTGGACGAGGACGGCGCCCGGAAGATCTTCAAGCTGATCGACGCCCTGGAGGACAGCGACGACGTGCAGAACGTCTACGCCAACTTCGACGTGAGCGACGAGATCATGGAAAAGGTCGACGCCTAGGCCCTGCTTCCGGGCCGTCCCGCCCCGGGGCGGGACACGTCCGTGCCGCGGCGCCCCCGGTGGCGCGACCGCGGGCGCGGTGAGGATTCCGGCGGGCCGGAGGGACGGACACGTCCCCCGGCCCGCCGCCGTTGTCGGCACCACCCGATAGCCTGCACAAACAGGTGATCGACGGAAGGGGCCCGCCGTGCGCGTGCTGGGGGTGGACCCGGGGCTGACCCGCTGCGGGATCGGCGTCGTGGAGGGGGTGGCCGGCCGGCCGCTCACCATGATCGGCGTCGGTGTCGTCCGCACCCCCGCCGACGCCGACCTCGGCCCCCGCCTCGTCGCCGTCGAGCGGGGCATCGAGGAGTGGCTCGACGAGCACCGCCCGGAGTACGTCGCCGTCGAGCGCGTCTTCAGCCAGCACAACGTGCGCACCGTGATGGGCACCGCCCAGGCCAGCGCCGTCGCCATCCTCTGCGCCTCCCGCCGCGGCATCCCCGTCGCCCTGCACACCCCCAGCGAGGTCAAGGCCGCCGTCACCGGCTCGGGGCGCGCCGACAAGGCCCAGGTCGGCGCCATGGTGACGCGGCTGCTGCGGCTCGCCGCGCCGCCGAAGCCGGCCGACGCGGCGGACGCCCTCGCCCTCGCCATCTGTCACATCTGGCGCGCCCCCGCGCAGAACCGCCTCCAGCGGGCCGCCGCCCTGCACACCGCGGCCGTCCGGTCCCGGGCCGCCGTCCCCGGGGCCCAGGCCCCCCACCCGTCGAAAGGCCGTACGCCATGATCGCCTTCGTCAGCGGCACGGTCGCCGCCCTCGCCCCCGACTCCGCGGTGGTCGAGATCGGCGGCGTCGGCATGGCCGTCCAGTGCACCCCGGGCACGCTCGCCGGGCTCCGCGTCGGCCGGGCCGCGCGGCTCGCCACCTCCCTCGTCGTCCGCGAGGACTCGCTGACCCTGTACGGCTTCGCCGACGACGACGAGCGCCAGGTCTTCGAGCTGCTCCAGACCGCCAGCGGCGTCGGCCCCCGCCTCGCCCAGGCCATGCTCGCCGTGCACGCCCCCGACGCCCTGCGCAGGGCCGTGGCCACGGACGACGAGAAGGCGCTGACCGCCGTCCCCGGCATCGGCAAGAAGGGCGCCCAGAAGCTCCTGCTGGAACTGAAGGACCGCCTCGGCGCCCCCGTCGGGGCCCCTGCCGTCGGCGCCCCGGTCAGCACCGGCTGGCGCGACCAGCTGCACGCCGCCCTGATCGGCCTCGGCTACGCGACCCGCGAGGCCGACGAGGCCGTGACCGCCGTCACCCCCCAGGCCGAGGCGGCCGGCGGGACGCCCCAAGTGGGGCAGCTCCTCAAGGCGGCCCTGCAGACCCTCAACCGCGCCCGGTGACCCGCCCCCCGGCGCCCCCGCGGACCCGGGGGCCCGGACCCGCTCCGACCGGCGGCCCCTGGGCCCCGCCGTCACCTCCCCGTCCGCCCGGCGGCGCCGCGCGCGCACCCGGCGCCACCGGACCCGCCCGCCGGGCGGACGGGGGCGCGGTCACGACGGGACCCGGCGGGCGCCGGACCTCCCCCAGCCCGTACCGAGAGCCGAGGCACACCTGATGAACTGGGACGACACGACCGACGCGGACGCGGCCGAGCGGCTCGTCGGGGCGTCCGCCGACGGCGAGGACCAGGCCGTGGAGGCCGCCCTCCGCCCCAAGGACCTGGACGAGTTCATCGGCCAGGAGAAGGTCCGCGAACAGCTCGACCTCGTGCTGCGCGCCGCCCGCGCCCGCGGCGCCACCGCCGACCACGTCCTGCTCTCCGGCGCTCCCGGCCTCGGCAAGACCACCCTCTCCATGATCATCGCCGCCGAGATGGGCGCCCCCATCCGCATCACCTCCGGCCCCGCCATCCAGCACGCCGGGGACCTCGCGGCGATCCTCTCCTCCCTCCAGGAGGGCGAGGTCCTCTTCCTCGACGAGATCCACCGCATGTCCCGGCCCGCCGAGGAGATGCTCTACATGGCGATGGAGGACTTCCGGGTCGACGTCATCGTCGGCAAGGGCCCCGGCGCGACCGCCATCCCCCTGGAACTGCCGCCGTTCACCCTGGTCGGCGCCACCACCCGGGCGGGACTGCTGCCGCCCCCGCTGCGCGACCGCTTCGGCTTCACCGCCCACATGGAGTTCTACGGCCCCGCCGAGCTGGAGCGCGTCGTCCACCGCTCCGCCGGCCTGCTCGACGTCGGCATCGACCCGGCGGGCGCCGCCGAGATCGCCGGCCGCTCCCGGGGCACCCCCCGCATCGCCAACCGCCTGCTGCGCCGGGTCCGCGACTACGCCCAGGTCAAGGCCGACGGCCGGGTCACCCTGGAGGTCGCCGCCGCGGCCCTCGCGGTGTACGAGGTCGACGAGCGGGGCCTGGACCGGCTGGACCGGGCCGTCCTCCAGGCGCTGCTGAAGCTGTTCGGCGGCGGTCCGGTGGGCCTGTCCACGCTCGCCGTCGCCGTCGGCGAGGAGCGTGAGACAGTGGAGGAGGTCGCGGAACCGTTCCTCGTCAGGGAGGGGCTGCTCGCCCGTACCCCGCGCGGACGGATCGCGACCCCCGCCGCATGGGCGCACCTCGGCCTCACCCCGCCGGGCCCGCGGTCCGCAGGAAACGGACAACGGGATCTCTTCGGGACGTGACGGTCCCATGGCGTCCCCGCCGGGGCCCGGCACATTCGCCGGACCAGGAACCCCGGTGCCGTGCCGAGCGTTGTTCCCTGCGCGCGGACTCGCTTAGACTCCGCCGATGCCGTCGTGTCGGCGGCGTACACACCCCCAACCAGCAGGCCGCGCGCCAGCGCGGTCGTGTGAAGGAAGTACCGACCCGTGAGTCTCGTGACCCTCCTCCCGTTCATCGTGCTCATCGGGGCCATGTTCCTGATGACGCGGTCGGCGAAGAAGAAGCAGCAGCAGGCCGTCGACATGCGGAACCAGATGCAGCCCGGTTCGGGCGTCCGAACCATCGGGGGCATGTACGCCACGGTCAAGGAGGTCAGCGAGGACACGGTCCTCCTCGACGCCGGACCCGGCGTCGAACTGCTCTTCGCCAAGAACTCCATCGGTGCCGTTCTCACCGACGACGAGTACAACCGCATCGTCCACGGCATCGAGCACGACCTGAAGTCCGACGCCGACATCGTCCCCGACGACGCCTCCTCCCTCACCGAGACCGACGCCTCCCACGCCGACGCCTCCGACGACACGGCCGACAAGGACGACCGGTCCGTCGACCTCGGCAAGAAGGACGCGCCCGACGAGCAGACGGCCGACTCCGAGCCCGCCAAGGCGGACAAGGAGGACGACCCGAAGAAGTCCGACGGCGGCCCCGAGGCGAAGTAGCCGTGTTACGGGGTGCGCGGACCGTTCCCGCGCACCCCGCTCCACGTGCGGCTCGAACAGCACCCCACACCATGTGACGGCCGCCGGTGCGCCGGTCTCGGCGTGAGCGGCCCCGAGAGGGAGTACGAACAGGTGGTTTCAGTCAAAAAGGGAAAGAACGCGAGCGCCCAGAGCAAGCCCGGGCGCTCGCTGGCCCTGATTCTGATCGCCATTGTGGCGCTCACCGGAGGGATGTTCGCCTCCGGACACACCGCTCCGCGTCTCGGCATCGATCTCGCCGGGGGGACGAGCATCACTCTCCGGGCGGTCGCGGAACCCGGCCAGGCGTCCGCGATCAACAAGACCAACATGGACACCGCGGTCGAGATCATGGAGCGCCGTGTCAACGGACTGGGCGTCTCCGAGGCCGAGGTGCAGACCCAGGGCGACCGGAACATCATCGTCAACATCCCCAAGGGGATGAACTCGAAGGAAGCCCGGGCCCAGGTCGGCACCACGGCCAAACTCTACTTCCGCCCCGTCCTCGCCACCGGGCTCTCCGGCCCCGGCATGAACGCCAGCCCGTCCGCCGCCCCCTCGGGCAGCCCCTCCGGCGCACCGAGCGGTGAGCCCACGGACAAGGCCACCGGCAAGGCGGGCGACGAGGCCACCGGCCCCGCGGACGGACAGGACGGGGCGAGCACCCCGCCGTCCGGCACCCCCACGGACGGAGCCACCACCCAGGGCCGCGCCGTCACCGGCGCCCTGAAGGCCGACCCCAGCCCCTCCGCGAGCCCCTCCGGCGCCGCCTCCCCGGCCGCCGGCACCCCGGCCGACGACGGCAACGCCAAGCTCCAGGCCGCCTACGACGCGCTCGACTGCACCAAGGAGTCCCAGCGCGCCAAGGCGGGCGAGGGCGCCAAGCCCGGCGACACCACGCTGGCCTGCGGCACCAACTCGGACGGCCTCTGGCAGAAGTACATCCTCGGCCCGGCCGAGGTCGACGGCACCGAGGTGGACAAGGCCCAGGCCGTCTACAACACGCAGAGCGCCGCCGGCTGGACCGTCACGATGCAGTTCACCGACAAGGGCGCCAAGAAGTTCGCCGACATCACCGGCAAGCTCGCCAAGAACCAGACCCCGCAGAACCAGTTCGCCATCGTCCTGGACAACGAGGTCGTCTCCGACCCGTACGTCCGCCAGGCGCTCACCGGCGGCAACGCGGAGATCTCCGGCAGCTTCGACCAGCAGGAGGCCCAGAGCCTCGCCAACATGCTGAGCTACGGCGCGCTGCCGCTGAGCTTCCACGAGGACAGCGTCACCACCGTCACCGCCGCCCTCGGCGGCGAGCAGCTCCGCGCCGGACTGATCGCCGGTGCCATCGGCCTCGCGCTGGTCATCATCTACCTGCTGGTCTACTACCGCGGCCTGTCCTTCATCGCCATCGCCTCGCTGGGCGTCTCCGCCTCGCTGACGTACGTGATCATGTCGCTGCTCGGCCCGACCATCGGCTTCGCGCTGAACCTGCCCGCCGTCTGCGGCGCCATCGTCGCCATCGGCATCACGGCGGACTCGTTCATCGTCTACTTCGAACGGGTCCGCGACGAGATCCGCGAGGGACGCTCGCTGCGCCCCGCGGTGGAGCGCGGCTGGCCCCGGGCCCGGCGCACCATCCTGGTCTCCGACTTCGTCTCGTTCCTCGCCGCCGCGGTGCTCTTCATCGTCACCGTCGGCAAGGTGCAGGGCTTCGCCTTCACCCTCGGCCTCACCACCCTGCTCGACGTGGTCGTGGTGTTCCTCTTCACCAAGCCGCTGCTCACGCTGATGGCCCGCCGCAGGTTCTTCGCTAGCGGTCACAAGTGGTCCGGCCTCGATCCGACGGCACTGGGGGCCAAACCCCCGCTCCGCCGCACCCGCCGTCCGGCCGCCGGCCCCGTCGACCCGAAGGAGGCGTGAGATGTCGAAGCTCGGCAACCTCGGCGCACGCCTGCACCATGGCGAGATCAGCTACGACTTCATCCGCAACCGCAAGCTCTGGTACGGGATCTCGATCCTGATCACCATCACGGCGATCGTCGGCCTGTCGGTCCGCGGTCTCCACATGGGCATCGAGTTCCAGGGCGGCGCGGTCTTCACCACCCCGAAGAAGATGAGCGCCTCGGTGGCCCACGCCGAGGAACTCGCGGAGAACGCCTCCGGCCACGACGCGATCGTCCAGAAGCTCGGCGACGGCAGCCTGCGCATCCAGATCTCCGGCATCGAGACCGGCAAGTCGGACGACATCAAGGAAGCGCTCGCCAAGGACCTGAAGGTCGACGCGGAGAAGATCAACGCCGACCTCGTCGGCCCGAGCTGGGGCGACCAGATCGCCAACAAGGCCTGGCAGGGCCTCGGGATCTTCATGGTCCTGGTGGTGATCTACCTGGCCATCGCGTTCGAGTGGCGGATGGCCGTCGCCGCCCTGGTCGCGCTGGTCCACGACATCACCATCACGGTCGGTGTCTACGCCCTCGTCGGCTTCGAGGTCACCCCCGGCACGGTGATCGGCCTGCTGACCATCCTCGGCTACTCGCTCTACGACACCGTCGTGGTCTTCGAGAGCCTCAAGGAGCAGTCGAGGGACATCACCAAGCAGTCCCGCTGGACCTACAGCGAGGTCGCCAACCAGTCGATCAACGGAACCCTGGTGCGCTCCATCAACACCACCGTGGTCGCCCTGCTGCCCGTCGCCGGCCTGCTCTTCATCGGCGGCGGCTTCCTCGGCGCGGGCATGCTCAACGACATCTCGCTCTCGCTCTTCGTGGGCCTCGCGGCCGGCGCCTACTCGTCGATCTTCATCGCCACGCCGCTCGTCGCCGACCTCAAGGAGGCCGAGCCGCAGATGAAGGCCCTCAAGAAGCGCGTCCTCGCCAAGCGCGCCCAGGGCGGCGCCAAGGACGGGGGCGAACCGGCACCGGCACCCGCCGGGGCCGGCCACGGCGACAGGGACGAGGACGAGGTGGCCGCAGCCGCGGTCGTCGGTCCCCGCAGCCAGCCCGCATCCCGCGGCAGAGGCCGCGGACGACCCTCGGGGAAGCGCCGATGACCGACATCCGGGACCTGCTGCTCAGCCGTATCCGGGACGTGGCCGACTATCCGGCCCCGGGCGTGGTGTTCAAGGACATCACGCCGCTCCTGGCGGACCCGGCGGCCTTCTCGGTGCTCACCGACGCCCTCGCGGACGTCGCCCGGCGCACCGGCGCCACCAAGGTCGTCGGACTGGAGGCCCGGGGCTTCATCCTGGGCGCCCCGGTCGCCCTGCGGGCCGGCCTCGGCTTCGTCCCGGTGCGCAAGGCGGGCAAGCTCCCCGGAGCCACCCTCGGCCAGTCCTACGACCTGGAGTACGGCTCCGCCGAGATCGAGGTGCACGCCGAGGACCTCGCCGTCTCCGACCGGGTCCTGATCGTCGACGACGTGCTCGCCACCGGCGGCACGGCCGAGGCGTCGGTCCAGCTCGTCCGACGGGCCGGGGCCGCCGTCGCGGGCCTTGCCGTCCTGATGGAGCTGGGCTTCCTGAACGGCCGGGCCCGGCTGGCGCCGTCCCTGGACGGGGCCCCGTTGGAGGCGCTGCTCCTCGTCTGACGGCCGCCGGAGGCGGGCACCGGAGGAATCCGGCGCCCGCCTCTGGTGTTATCCGTACCGGAGCCCCCCACAATGGCCTGAAGGCGATGCTCGGGCACGGGATCGCTACGATGGGGTATCCGGAGCCTGACCGGGGGACCCGGATCGCGCACGAGGAGTCCTCTTGCCAGACGAGGCCCAGCCACTGACCGCCGCCAAGCCCGAGTCCGTCTCGGCAGCCGCGGCGAAGCCCGCACCGAGCGCGCCGCACGCGAAGAACGACCTCCGCGGGCCCATCGAGCACGCCCGGTCGGCGCCGGTCGACAAGCCCGCCGACGAGCAGTCGCGGCCCAAACCCGCCCCGCCCGAGCGCGACCGGAACTCGCCCGTCGTCCGCGCCCCCGCCGGGCAGCCCGCCCGCTCCGGCTCCTCCAACCGCGTCCGCGCCCGGCTGGCCCGCCTCGGGGTCCAGCGCGCCAACCCGTACAACCCGGTCCTGGAACCCCTGCTGCGCATAGTGCGGGGCAACGACCCCAAGATCGAGACGGCGACGCTGCGCCAGATCGAGCGCGCCTACCAGGTCGCGGAGCGCTGGCACCGCGGCCAGAAGCGCAAGAGCGGCGACCCGTACATCACCCACCCGCTCGCCGTCACCACCATCCTCGCGGAACTGGGCATGGACCCCGCCACCCTGATGGCCGGGCTGCTCCACGACACCGTCGAGGACACCGAGTACGGCCTGGAGGACCTGCGCCGCGACTTCGGCGACGTGGTGGCCCTGCTCGTCGACGGCGTCACCAAGCTGGACAAGGTCAAGTTCGGCGAGGCCGCGCAGGCCGAGACCGTCCGCAAGATGGTCGTCGCCATGGCCAAGGACCCCCGCGTCCTGGTCATCAAGCTCGCCGACCGCCTGCACAACATGCGCACCATGCGCTACCTCAAGCGCGACAAGCAGGAGAAGAAGGCGCGCGAGACCCTGGAGATCTACGCGCCGCTCGCCCACCGCCTGGGCATGAACACCATCAAGTGGGAGCTGGAGGACCTCGCCTTCGCGATCCTCTACCCCAAGATGTACGACGAGATCGTCCGCCTGGTCGCGGAGCGGGCCCCCAAGCGCGACGAGTACCTGGCCGTCGTCACCGACGAGGTCCAGCAGGACCTGCGCTCGGCCCGGATCAAGGCGACCGTCACCGGGCGCCCCAAGCACTACTACAGCGTCTACCAGAAGATGATCGTCCGCGGCCGGGACTTCGCGGAGATCTACGACCTGGTGGGCATCCGCGTCCTCGTGGACACCGTCCGCGACTGCTACGCGGCGCTCGGTACCGTGCACGCGCGGTGGAACCCGGTCCCCGGCCGGTTCAAGGACTACATCGCGATGCCCAAGTTCAACATGTACCAGTCGCTGCACACCACGGTGATCGGCCCCGGCGGCAAGCCCGTCGAGCTCCAGATCCGCACCTTCGACATGCACCGCCGCGCCGAGTACGGCATCGCCGCGCACTGGAAGTACAAGCAGGAGGCCGTCGCCGGCGCCTCCAAGGTGCGCACCGACGCCCCGAAGTCCTCCGGCAAGGACAAGGACGCCATCAACGACATGGCGTGGCTGCGGCAGCTCCTGGACTGGCAGAAGGAGACCGAGGACCCGGGCGAGTTCCTGGAGTCCCTGCGCTTCGACCTCTCCCGCAACGAGGTGTTCGTCTTCACCCCCAAGGGCGATGTCATAGCGCTCCCCGCCGGGGCGACCCCGGTGGACTTCGCCTACGCCGTCCACACCGAGGTCGGCCACCGCACCATAGGGGCGCGCGTCAACGGCCGCCTGGTGCCGCTGGAGTCCACCCTGGACAACGGCGACCTGGTCGAGGTCTTCACCTCCAAGGCGGCCGGCGCCGGGCCCTCCCGCGACTGGCTCGGCTTCGTGAAGTCGCCGCGCGCCCGCAACAAGATCCGGGCCTGGTTCTCCAAGGAACGCCGGGACGAGGCGATCGAGCAGGGCAAGGACGCCATCGTCCGCGCCATGCGCAAGCAGAACCTCCCGATCCAGCGCATCCTGACCGGCGACTCCCTGGTCACCCTGGCGCACGAGATGCGGTACTCGGACATCTCCGCGCTGTACGCGGCGATCGGCGAGGGCCATGTCTCGGCGCCCAACATCGTGCAGAAGCTCGTCCAGGCGCTCGGCGGCGAGGAGGCCGCCACCGAGGAGATCGACGAGTCGGTCCCGCCCGCCCGGGGCCGCGGCCGCAAGCGCCGTACCAACGCCGACCCCGGGGTCGTCGTCAAGGGCGTCGAGGACGTGTGGGTCAAGCTGGCCCGCTGCTGCACCCCGGTGCCCGGCGACCCGATCATCGGCTTCGTCACCCGGGGCAGCGGCGTCTCCGTCCACCGCAGCGACTGCGTCAACGTGGACTCGCTCTCCCGTGAGCCCGAGCGCATCCTCGAAGTGGAGTGGGCGCCGACCCAGTCCTCGGTCTTCCTGGTCGCCATCCAGGTCGAGGCACTGGACCGGTCCCGGCTGCTGTCCGACGTCACCCGGGTCCTGTCCGACCAGCACGTCAACATCCTCTCGGCGGCCGTGCAGACCTCCCGCGACCGGGTCGCCACCTCCCGCTTCACCTTCGAGATGGGCGATCCCAAGCACCTCGGACACGTCCTCAGGGCCGTCCGCGGCGTGGAGGGCGTCTACGACGTCTACCGGGTCACCTCGGCCCGAAGGCCCTCGTAGCACCGCGTACGCGTGGGGCCCCGCACCGATCGGTGCGGGGCCCCACGCGTACGCGGCGGCGGGGGATCAGCCGCCGAACTCCTGCAGACCCTTGAGCGCCTGGTCCAGCAGGGCCTGGCGGCCCTCCAGCTCACGCGCCAGCTTGTCGGCGCGGGCGTTGTTGCCCTGGGCGCGCGCCTGCTCGATCTGCCCGGCGAGCTTGTCCACCGCGGCCTGGAGCTGCCCGGTCAGGCCCTCGGCACGCGCGCGCGCCTCCGGGTTCGTCCGGCGCCACTCGCTCTCCTCGGCCTCCTGGAGGGCCCGCTCGACGGCGTGCATCCGGCCCTCGACCTTCGGCCGCGCGTCGCGCGGCACGTGCCCGATGGCCTCCCAGCGCTCGTTGACCGAACGGAACGCGGCACGGGCCGCCTTCAGATCCGTCACCGGGAGCAGCTTCTCGGCCTCCCCGGCCAGCTCCTCCTTGAGCTTGAGGTTCTCCGACTGCTCCGCGTCCCGCTCGGCGAAGACCGAGCCGCGGGCGGCGAAGAACACGTCCTGGGCGCCGCGGAAGCGGTTCCACAGGTCGTCCTCGTGCTCGCGCTGCGCGCGGCCCGCCGCCTTCCACTCGGCCATCAGGTCGCGGTAGCGGGCGGCCGTCGTCCCCCAGTCCGTGGAGTTCGACAGGGCCTCGGCCTCCGCGACCAGCCGCTCCTTGATCCGGCGGGCGTCCTCGCGCTGGGAGTCGAGCTGCGCGAAGTGCTGCTTGCGCCGCTTGGAGAACGCCGAGCGGGCGTGCGAGAAGCGGTGCCACAGCTCGTCGTCGGACTTGCGGTCCAGCCGCGGCAGGCCCTTCCAGGTGTCCACCAGGGACCGCAGCCGCTCGCCGGCCGCCCGCCACTGGTCGGACCGCGCCAGTTCCTCGGCCTCCGCGACCAGCGCCTCCTTGGCGCCGCGCGCCTCGTCGGACTGCTTGGCCCGCTGGACCTTGCGCTCCTCGCGGCGCGTCTCCACCAGCTCGGTGAGCCTGTCCAGCCGCGCTCCGAGCGCCTCCAGGTCGCCGACCGCGTGGTGCGCGTCGACCTGCTCGCGCAGATGACCGACGGCGGCCGTGGCGTCCTTGGCCGACAGGTCGGTGGTCCTCACCCGCTTCTCGAGGAGGCCGATCTCCACAACCAGGCCCTCGTACTTGCGCTCGAAGTAGGCCAGCGCCTCCTCGGGGGAGCCGGCCTGCCAGGAACCGACGACCTTCTCGCCGTCGGCCGTACGCACGTACACGGTCCCCGTCTCGTCGACGCGGCCCCACGGGTCGCTGCTCACAGCGCCTCCTCCACATGATGCCTGCGGAGGGCTTTGCTCCCCCGGGCATCGTCCACAGTTTCGTCACCGCCAACATAGGCGAACGACAGGTGGCCTGTCCGCATCCCGCGAACCGAAATTTCGCAGCGTGCGGTCAGGATTTCGCGACCGTCGCCTTGTTGATCACCACCGTCGCGTTGGGCGCGGTCATCCCCGTCGTGGGGTCCGCGGCCTGGGACCCGGCGGCGGAGATCTTCTCCAGGACCTTCATGCCGCCCGCGCCCACGGTGCCGAACGGGGTGTAGTTGGGCGGCAGCGGACTGTCCTTGTAGACCAGGAAGAACTGGCTGCCGCCGGTGTCGGGCTGGCTGGTGTTGGCCATCGCGACGGTGCCCGCCGGGTAGGTGTCGCCCTTCAGGCTCGGGTCCTTCAGGTTCTCGTCCGGGATGGTGTAGCCCGGGCCGCCGTTCCCCTTGCCCGTCGGGTCGCCGCACTGGAGGACGAAGATGCCCTCGGTGGTGAGCCGGTGGCACGGCGTGTGGTCGAAGTAGCCCTTGCCGGCGAGGAAGTCGAAGGAGTTCACCGTGCGCGGCGCGTCCTTCGCCTTGAGCGCGATGTCTATGTCACCGCAGTTCGTCGCCAGCTTCATCGTGTAGTCCGCCGACTTGTCGATGGCCAGCGCCGGCTCCTTCTTCCAGGTCAGCTTCGCGGCCCCGCCCCCGGCCGGCTTGTCGCAGGGGTCCGGCGCCTTGCTGGTGGGCACCGTGCTCGGCGTCACCTCGGCGCTCGTCGTCGTCTTGTCGTCGTCGCCCTTGAGGGCACCCGTCGTGTAGAGCGCGACACTGCCGATCAGGACGACGCCGAGCACCGACGCGACCACCGCGTTGCGGGTGCGGGCCTTGCGGCGCGCGGAGGTGCGTCGCTGCTGCTGCCGCAAGAACTTCTCCCGGGCGAGCTGACGCCGCCGCTGCTCCTGGGTGACCACCGGGTTCTCTCCTCATGCGTCGTGGATACCGACCGGCACGCGT
The DNA here is from genome assembly GCF_055598485.1 of Streptomyces sp. NPDC107521. Classification (NCBI taxonomy): domain Bacteria; kingdom Bacillati; phylum Actinomycetota; class Actinomycetes; order Kitasatosporales; family Streptomycetaceae; genus Streptomyces; species Streptomyces sp. NPDC107521. The sequence goes on along the minus strand of NZ_JBVKAT010000010.1, from coordinate 13,023 downwards.
GCGGACGGACGGGCCGACCGCCCGCGTGTAGCCCGTACCGTATAGGGGTTCGCTGAGGAAACGGCACCGCCGGTAGTCTCTGACCACGGGCGCGGCCGTCCGCAGCGCCGCCCCTGCCGACCCAAGCGAAGGACGAACGTGCTGATTGCCGGGTTCCCCGCAGGCGCCTGGGGGACGAACTGCTATCTCGTCGCCCCCGCCGCGGGCGAGGAGTGCGTGATCATCGACCCCGGCCACCGGGCCGCCGAGGGAGTCGGGGAAGCGCTCGCCAGGCACCGTCTCAAGCCCGTCGCCGTCGTCCTCACGCACGGCCACATCGACCATGTGGCCTCGGTCGTCCCCGTCTGCGGGGCGCACGGCGTACCGGCGTGGATCCACCCCGAGGACCGGTACATGATGAGCGACCCCGAGAAGGGCCTCGGCCGCGCCATCGGCATGCCGCTGATGGGCGAGCTGACCGTGGGGGAGCCGGACGACGTCCACGAGATGACCGACGGCACGACGCTGGAGCTGGCGGGGCTGGAGCTGACGGTCGCGCACGCGCCGGGCCATACCAAGGGGTCGGTGACCTTCGGGCTGCCCGAGGCGGCGGACATCCCGCCGGTGCTCTTCTCGGGCGACCTGCTGTTCGCCGGCTCCGTCGGACGCACCGACCTGCCCGGCGGCGACATGGCCGAGATGCTCGACTCGCTGGCCCGCGTGTGCCTGCCGCTCGACGACTCGACCGTGGTGCTGTCCGGCCACGGCCCCCAGACCACCATCGGCCAGGAGCGCGCCACCAACCCGTATCTGCGGCAGGTGGCCTCCGGCCAGGGAGCCCCCGGGGCTCCCCGACGAGGAATGTGACGAAAGCTTCCGTGAGCACCTTCAAGGCCCCCAGGGGCACGTACGACCTGCTGCCGCCGGACTCCGCGACGTACCTGGCCGTCCGCGAGGCCATCGCCGCCCCGCTGCGCGCCTCCGGCTACGGCTACATCGAGACGCCCGGTTTCGAGAACGTCGAACTGTTCGCCCGCGGGGTGGGCGAGTCCACCGACATCGTGACCAAGGAGATGTACGTCTTCGAGACCAAGGGCGGCGACCGGCTCGCCCTGCGCCCGGAGACGACGGCCCCCGTGCTGCGCGCCGTCCTGGAGGCCAACCTGCACAAGGCCGGCAACCTGCCGGTCAAGGTCTGGTACTCGGGCTCCCAGTACCGCTACGAGCGCCCCCAGAAGGGCCGCTACCGCCACTTCTCCCAGGTCGGCGCCGAGGCCATCGGGGCCGAGGACCCCGCCCTGGACGCCGAGCTGATCATCCTCGCCGACCAGGCGTACCGCTCCCTGGGCCTGCGCGGCTTCCGCATCCTGCTCAACAGCCTGGGCGACAAGGAGTGCCGTCCCGTCTACCGGACCGCCCTCCAGGACTTCCTGCGCGGCCTCGACCTCGACGAGGAGACCCTGCGCCGCGCCGGGATCAACCCGCTGCGCGTCCTGGACGACAAGCGCGCGGACGTCCAGCGGCAGCTCACCGGGGCCCCCCTGCTGCGCGACTACCTGTGCGACGCCTGCAAGGCGTACCACGAGGAGGTCCGCGAGCTGATCACCGCGGCGGGCGTGGCCTACGAGGACGACCCCCGGCTGGTGCGCGGCCTGGACTACTACACGCGCACCACCTTCGAGTTCGTCCACGACGGCCTCGGCTCGCAGTCCGCGGTGGGCGGCGGGGGCCGCTACGACGGGCTGTCCGAGATGATCGGCGGCCCCGCGCTGCCGTCCGTCGGCTGGGCCCTCGGCGTCGACCGCACCGTCCTCGCCCTGGAGGCCGAGGGCATCGAGCCGGACGTCCCCGCGACCACCTCCGTCTTCGCCGTGCCGCTCGGCGAGGAGGCCCGCCGGATCCTGTTCGCCAAGGTCACCGAACTGCGCAGGAACGGCGTCGCCGCCGACTTCGCCTACGGAGGCAAGGGGCTGAAGGCGGCCATGAAGGCGGCCAACCGCTCGGGCGCCCGCTACGCGCTGGTGCTGGGCGAGCGGGACCTCGCGGACGGGGTCGTCCAGCTCAAGGACATGGAGTCCGGCGAGCAGACCGCGATCGGCGTGAACGAGGTCGTCGCGGAGCTGGAGTCGCGGCTCGGCTGACCCGCGCCGGAACCGGCGCCCGGCCGCCGCCCGGGCGGCCGGGCCCACCGTGCCGTCCCGGCTTCCGGTGCCGCCCGGGCTCCCCGTGCCGCCCCGTTCCCCGGGGCGGCACCGCCGTCCGGGCCCCGGCCGGGAGCGCGGCTCCTCGCCCGTGTGTGCGCCCGGCGAACGGGCGTCGGTCCCGCCCCGAGCCCTGGGGGCGATCGCCGGTACGTTCTTATGAAGAACGAACGGTGGGCTCACAGGCACGTCCGGCACAATGGCCCTGCCCGAAGCAGGTCCCGACCCCGAACGACGGAATCGGTGTGATGAGCAAGACGACAGTGAAGGATGCCTCCACCGTGGCAGAGCCAGCGCCGGACCCCACCACCGGCCGTTCGCGCACCGAGGGCGGCAGCCGAGCCCTCGCCCTGCTGTTGATCATCACCGGCGCGGCGGGCCTGCTCGCCGCGTGGATCATCACGATCGACAAGCAGAAGATCCTCGAGGCCAAGATCGCCGGCACCACGTTCACCCCCGGCTGCAGCCTCAACCCCGTCGTCTCCTGCGGCAACATCATGGAGAGCGAGCAGGCGTCCGTCTTCGGCTTCCCCAACCCGCTGCTCGGGCTGGTCGCCTACGGCATGGTCGTCTGCGTCGGCGTGACCCTGCTCACCGGCGCGCGCTTCCCGCGCTGGTACTGGCTCACCTTCAACGCCGGCTGCCTGTTCGGCGTCGGATTCGTCACCTGGCTCCAGTTCCAGTCCCTGTACCGGATCAACTCCCTGTGCCTCTGGTGCTGCCTGGCCTGGGTCGCCACCATCGTGATGTTCTGGTACGTGACCTCGCTCAACATCCGCAAGGGCTTCCTGCCCGCGCCCGGCTGGCTGCGCTCCTTCTTCGGCGAGTTCACCTGGGTGCTGCCCGTGGTGCACGTCGGCATCATCGGCATGATGATCCTCACCCGCTGGTGGGACTTCTGGACGAGCTGACGGACGGGCCGGTCCCGGGACCGGCCCGACCCGTTGTCGGCGGTGTCGCTTAGGGTTCAGGACGTGGAGCCCGACCTGTTCACCGCCGCAGCAGAAGAACGCCAGGAGAAGGACCCGGCCGGCAGCCCCCTCGCCGCCCGGATGCGGCCGCGCACCCTCGACGAGGTCGTCGGCCAGCGCCATCTCCTCAACCCCGGCGCCCCCCTGCGCCGCCTCGTGGGGGAGGGGGCCGCCGGGCCCGCCGGCCCCTCCTCGGTGATCCTCTGGGGTCCGCCCGGCACCGGCAAGACGACCCTCGCCCACGTGGTCTCCAGGGCCACCAACAAGCGGTTCGTGGAGCTGTCGGCCATCACCGCGGGCGTCAAGGAGGTCCGCGCGGTCATCGACGGCGCCCGCCGCGCGGTCGGCGGCTACGGCCGGGAGACCGTCCTCTTCCTCGACGAGATCCACCGCTTCAGCAAGGCCCAGCAGGACTCCCTGCTCCCGGCCGTCGAGAACCGCTGGGTCACCCTGATCGCCGCGACGACGGAGAACCCGTACTTCTCGGTGATCTCCCCGCTGCTCTCCCGCTCGCTCCTGCTCACCCTCGAACCGCTCACCGACGACGACGTCCGGGACCTGCTCCGCCGGGCCCTCGCCGACGAGCGGGGCCTCAAGGGCTCCGTCACCCTGCCCCCGGACACCGAGGAGCACCTGCTGCGTATCGCCGGCGGCGACGCCCGCCGCGCCCTGACGGCGCTGGAGGCCGCCGCCGGGGCCGCCCTGGACAAGGGCGAGGCGGAGATCACGCTGACCACGCTGGAGGAGACGGTCGACCGCGTCGCGGTCGCCTACGACCGCGACGGGGACCAGCACTACGACGTGGCCAGCGCCCTGATCAAGTCCATCCGCGGCTCCGACGTCGACGCCGCCCTGCACTACCTGGCCCGGATGATCGAGGCCGGCGAGGACCCCCGGTTCATCGCCCGCCGCCTGATGATCTCCGCCAGCGAGGACATCGGCCTCGCCGACCCGAACGCGCTGCCCCTCGCGGTCGCCGCCGCCCAGGCCGTCGCCATGATCGGCTTCCCCGAGGCCGCCCTCACCCTCAGCCACACCACCATCGCCCTGGCCCTCGCCCCCAAGTCCAACGCCGCGACCACCGCCATCGGCGCCGCCCTGGACGACGTCCGCAAGGGGCTGGCCGGACCGGTCCCGGCCCATCTGCGCGACGGCCACTACCGGGGCGCGGGCAAGCTCGGCCACGGCAAGGGCTACGTCTACCCGCACGACCTGCCCGAGGGCATCGCCGCCCAGCAGTACGCGCCGGACGCCCTGGCCGGGCGGACCTACTACACGCCCACCCGGCACGGTGCCGAGGCCCGGTACGCCGACGCCGTCGAATGGACCCGGGGGCACCTCGGTCGCAAGGGGTCCTGAGCGGCCTGTAGAATCGCCCGGAGCGCCGAGTCCCGTGCCGTCAGAACGGGACATCCGGCCGGAGCCCCCAGCGGGCTCCAGGAGCGTCGCGCACCGTCGAACGGTGTCGCGGGCAGCCCACCACCCCCGGGGCATCCCGGACGGCCGGTGGGCCACTCGCGTGCTGCACGTATGTGCCCAGACCAGGGAAGCGGCTGCCCGACGGGTCCCTCGTGGCCCCGCGGGTTCTCCCGGCTGCGGATGCGACCTCCCTCAACCCTGACAAGCCGGAAACCCAGAAAAGAGACACAGACAGTGGCGAACCAGTCCCGCCCCAAGGTCAAGAAGTCGCGTGCGCTCGGCATCGCGCTGACCCCGAAGGCCGTCAAGTACTTCGAGGCCCGCCCCTACCCGCCGGGCGAGCACGGCCGCGGCCGCAAGCAGAACTCGGACTACAAGGTCCGTCTGCTGGAGAAGCAGCGTCTGCGCGCGCAGTACGACGTGAGCGAGCGCCAGCTCGTCCGCGCCTACGAGCGTGCCGCCAAGACCACCATGAAGACCGGTGAGGCCCTGGTCATCGAGCTGGAGCGCCGTCTCGACGCCCTGGTCCTGCGGTCGGGCATCGCCCGCACCATCTACCAGGCCCGCCAGATGGTCGTCCACGGCCACATCCAGGTCAACGGCCAGAAGGTCGACAAGCCGTCCTTCCGCGTCCGCCCGGACGACGTGGTGCAGGTCCGCGAGCGCAGCAAGGACAAGACGCTCTTCACCATCGCCCGTGAGGGCGGCTTCGCCCCCGAGGGCGAGACCCCGCGCTACCTCCAGGTGAACCTCAAGGCCCTGGCGTTCCGCCTGGACCGCGAGCCGAACCGCAAGGAGATCCCGGTGATCTGCGACGAGCAGCTCGTCGTCGAGTACTACGCCCGCTGATCCAGCCGGACGCAGTACCACCCGGTGGTGCCTCGGCCCGCCGTCCCCCGCCCTCCCGGCGGGCGGGGCGGCGGGCTTCGCCGTCCCCCGCCCGGGACCGGCCGCCCCGCGGATCGCGCGGCGCCCCGGCCGGAATCCGGTACGGAGTCCGGTGCCCGGCGCGATAGGCTCGGTGCACGACTTTCTCGATGTTCAGGCACGTTTCCAGGGAGCGGGTGCGCGGTGTCCGGTGGTGAGGTGGCCGGGATCCTGGTGGCCGTCTTCTGGGCGATCCTGGTCTCCTTCCTCGCCGTCGCGCTGGCGAGGCTGGCCCAGACGCTCAGGGCGACCACCAAGCTGGTGGCGGACGTGACCGACCAGGCCGTCCCGCTGCTGTCCGACGCCTCCTCCGCGGTGCGCTCGGCGCAGACCCAGCTCGACCGGGTCGACGCCATCGCCTCGGACGTGCAGGAGGTCACCTCCAACGCCTCCGCCCTGTCGACCACCGTGGCCTCCACCTTCGGCGGGCCCCTGGTGAAGGTCGCGGCCTTCGGCTACGGGGTGCGCCGCGCCCTCGGCGGACGCCGGGAGGCGGCGGCCCCCGCCCCGGAGCCCCGGCGCACCGTGATCGTCGGCCGTACGCTCGGCGCCGGGCGACGCACCAAGCGGAAGAAGGACTGACGCAGGGATGTTCCGCCGTACGTTCTGGTTCGGCACCGGCGTCGCCGCCGGTGTGTGGGCCACCGCCAAGGTCAACCGGAAGCTCAGGCAGCTCACCCCCGAGAGCCTCGCCGCGACCGCGGCGAACAAGGCGCTCGACGCGGGCACCCGGATCAAGGACCGCGCGGTGGGCTTCGCCCTCGACGTCCGCGACAACATGGCCCAGCGGGAGGCCGAACTCGGCGACGCGCTCGGGATCGGCGCCCCCGTCGACCGGGAGCTGCCCGCGCCCCGGCACTACGCCGTCATCGAGAACCGCAACGACCCGACGTACGCCGACCGCACGACGTACCCGCACAACCGGAATGAGGACCACTGATGGAGTCGGCCGAGATCCGCCGCCGCTGGCTGAGCTTCTTCGAGGAGCGCGGTCACACCGTCGTCCCTTCGGCGTCGCTCATCGCGGACGACCCGACTCTGCTGCTGGTCCCGGCCGGCATGGTGCCCTTCAAGCCCTACTTCCTGGGTGAGGTCAAGCCGCCGTTCGACCGCGCCACCAGCGTGCAGAAGTGCGTGCGCACGCCCGACATCGAAGAGGTCGGCAGGACCACGCGCCACGGCACGTTCTTCCAGATGTGCGGCAACTTCTCCTTCGGGGACTACTTCAAGGAAGGCGCCATCACCTTCGCCTGGGAGTTGCTCACCGGCTCCCGGGACAAGGGCGGCTACGGCCTGGACCCCGAGCGCCTGTGGATCACCGTCTACCAGGACGACGACGAGGCCGAGCGCATCTGGCACGACGTCGTGGGCGTCCCCACCGAGCGCATCCAGCGCCTCGGCAAGAAGGACAACTACTGGTCCATGGGCGTCCCCGGCCCCTGCGGTCCCTGCTCCGAGATCAACTACGACCGCGGCCCCGAGTTCGGCGTCGAGGGCGGCCCGGCCGTCAACGACGAGCGGTACGTGGAGATCTGGAACCTCGTCTTCATGCAGTACGAGCGGGGCGAGGGCATCGGCAAGGAGGACTTCGAGATCCTCGGTGAACTGCCGAGCAAGAACATCGACACCGGCCTCGGCCTCGAGCGCCTCGCCATGATTCTGCAGGGCGTGCGGAACATGTACGAGATCGACACCTCCATGGCGGTGATCGACCGGGCCACCGAGCTGACCGGCGTGGCCTACGGCGACGCCCACGCCTCGGACGTCTCGCTGCGGGTGGTCACCGACCACATGCGCACCTCCGTGATGCTCATCGGCGACGGCGTCACCCCCGGCAACGAGGGCCGCGGCTACGTGCTGCGCCGCATCATGCGCCGCGCCATCCGCAACATGCGGCTGCTCGGCGCCACCGGGCCGGTCGTCAAGGACCTGATCGACGTGGTGATCACCATGATGGGGCAGCAGTACCCCGAGCTGATCACCGACCGCGAGCGGATCGAGAAGGTCGCCCTCGCCGAGGAGAACGCCTTCCTGAAGACGCTGAAGGCCGGCACCAACATCCTCGACACCGCCGTGAGCGACACCAAGGCCGCCGGGGGCTCCGTCCTCGCCGGTGACAAGGCCTTCCTGCTCCACGACACCTGGGGCTTCCCCATCGACCTCACCCTGGAGATGGCCGCCGAACAGGGCCTCTCCGTGGACGAGGACGGCTTCCGGCGCCTGATGAGGGAGCAGCGGGAGCGCGCCAAGGCCGACGCCCGCGCCAAGAAGACCGGCCATGCCGGGACGGGCGCCTACCGCGAGATCGCCGACCGGGCCGGGGCCACCGACTTCGTCGGCTACTCCGACACCGAGGCCGAGTCCACCATCGTCGGCATCCTCGTCGACGGTGTCTCCTCGCCGGCCGCCACCGAGGGCGACGAGGTCGAGATCGTCCTCGACCGCACCCCCTTCTACGCCGAGGGCGGCGGCCAGATCGGGGACACCGGCCGGATCAGGGCCGACTCGGGTGCCGTCATCGAGGTCCGGGACTGCCAGAAGCCCGTCCCCGGCGTCTACGTCCACAAGGGCGTCGTCCAGGTGGGCGAGATCACGGTCGGCGCCAAGGCGCACGCCTCCATCGACGGGCGGCGCCGCAAGGCCATCGCCCGCGCCCACTCGGCCACCCACCTGACCCACCAGGCCCTGCGCGACGCCCTCGGCCCGACGGCCGCCCAGGCCGGTTCGGAGAACCAGCCCGGCCGCTTCCGCTTCGACTTCGGCTCCCCGGCCGCCGTTCCGACGGCCGTGATGACCGATGTCGAGCAGAAGATCAACGAGGTGCTCGCCCGCGACCTGGACGTGCGCGCCGATGTCATGGGCATCGACGAGGCCAGGAAGCAGGGGGCCATCGCGGAGTTCGGCGAGAAGTACGGCGAGCGGGTCCGCGTCGTGACCATCGGCGACTTCTCCAAGGAGCTGTGCGGCGGCACCCATGTGCACAACACCGCCCAGCTCGGCCTGGTCAAGCTGCTGGGCGAGTCCTCCATCGGCTCCGGGGTGCGCCGCATCGAGGCCCTGGTCGGCGTGGACGCCTACCAGTTCCTCGCCCGTGAGCACACGGTCGTCGCCCAGCTCCAGGAGCTGGTCAAGGGCCGCCCGGAGGAGCTGCCGGAGAAGGTCTCCGCCATGCTCGGCAAGCTGAAGGAGGCCGAGAAGGAGATCGAGCGGTTCCGCGCCGAGAAGGTCCTCCAGGCCGCCGCCGGTCTCGCCGAGTCCGCCCGGGACGTGCGGGGCGTGGCCCTGGTCACCGGCCGGGTCCCGGACGGCACCACCGCCGACGACCTGCGCAAGCTGGTCCTGGACGTGCGCGGCCGCATCCAGGGCGGGCGGGCCGTGGTGGTGGCCCTGTTCACCACGGCCAACGGCCGGCCGCTCACCGTCATCGCCACCAACGAGGCGGCCCGGGAGCGCGGGCTCAAGGCCGGTGAGCTGGTGCGCACCGCCGCGAAGACGCTCGGCGGCGGCGGTGGCGGCAAGCCCGACGTCGCCCAGGGCGGCGGCCAGGACCCGGAGGCCATCGGGGAGGCCGTCGCGGCCGTCGAGCGCCTCGTCGCCGAGACCGCGAAGTAGGCGGACGATGCGCAGAGGACGCCGCCTCGCCATCGACGTCGGGGACGCCCGGATCGGGGTCGCCTCCTGCGACCCCGACGGGATCCTGGCCACCCCGGTGGAGACGGTCCCGGGCCGCGACGTCCCGGCGGCCCACCGCCGGTTGCGGCAGCTGGTGGAGGAGTACGAGCCGATCGAGGTCGTCGTCGGGCTCCCGCGTTCCCTCAAGGGCGGCGAGGGCCCGGCCGCGGCCAAGGTCAGGGGCTTCGCCCAGGAGCTGGCCCGGGGCGTCGCGCCGCTGTCCGTGCGGCTGGTCGACGAGCGGATGACGACGGTCACCGCGAGCCAGGGGCTGCGCGCCTCCGGGGTGCGGTCCCGGAAGGGCCGCGCGGTCATCGACCAGGCCGCCGCCGTGATCATCCTCCAGCAGGCCCTCGAATCCGAACGGGTGTCAGGTGAGGCACCCGGCGAGGGCGTCGAAGTGGTCATGTGATCGCGATACGGTAACGTTCCGCGCGATGCGGCAGTGTTCGAACAGCCGCCGCTCAGCAAGAGACGGAACGGGAGCGGGCCACCAGGATTCGGCCGCTCACACCGCCGCCTCGCGGCTCTAGGGGATCGATGACCGAGTATGGCCGGGGCCAGGGCTCCGAACCGTGGCATCCGGAGGACCCGTTGTACGGGGACGGCGGATGGGGGGGACAGCAGGCCCATCCGGACCCGCAGTCCCCCTACGGCGGCGGCCGGCCACAGGACTATCCGCAGCAGCCCCAGCAGCCGCAGGCGCAGTACGAGGCCTGGGGCGACGGCGGGCAGCCGTACGACCCCTACGGGCAGCAGCACCCCGGGCAGCACCAGGGCGCGCCGCAGCCCGGACAGCAGCATTCCGGCCAGGGGTACGACCCCTACGGGCAGCAGGGATACGACCAGGGCGGCCAGTACGGGCAGCAGCCCCCGGGGCAGCAGCAGTACGACCCGTCGCAGTACGACCCGCGGTACGGCTCCCCGGCGCAGAACCAGCACGGCCACGACGGCGGCTGGGACGGCGGGGGGCACCAGGGCGGCCACCCTCCCGCAGCCCACCCCCAGGCCCCCGGGCCGCATCCCGGTGCCGCCTACCCCGGCGATCCCTCCGACCCCTACGGGCAGCAGGGCGCCGACTACGGGACGGAGCGGCCGGACCGGTACGGCACCCAGGAGGCGTATCCGCCGCCCGAGCCGCCGGGCCGCCGCCGCGCCGAGCCCGCGCCGGAGCGGCGGGACGAGTGGGAGGACGGGCCGGAGGGCGAGGAGCACGCCTTCTTCGCGGACGGCGACACCGACGACCGCGACCGCCGCCGGGCCTCCGGCGGCGGGGACGACGACGGGGACGACGGTCCGCGCGGCGACGGCCCCCGGGGCGGCGGCCGGGGCGAGCGCCGGGGCCGGGGCGCCCGGCCCAGGAAGCGCCGCAACGGCACGGCCTGCCTGGTGGTCTGCCTGGTCCTCGGCGGCGGCGCCGCGGGCGTCGCCTACTTCGGCTTCCAGTTCTACCAGGACCGCTTCGCGGCCGACCCGGACTTCGCGGGCGAGGGCAACGGCGAGCAGGTCATGGTCACCATCCCCAAGGGTGCCGGGGGCTCCGCGATCGGCCAGGAGCTGAAGCGGGCGGGCGTAGTCAAGAGCGTGGACGCCTTCGTCGCCGCCCAGCAGAGCGACCCGCGCGGCAAGAGCATCCAGGACGGCGTCTACACGCTGCAGAAGGAGATGTCGGCCAAGAGCGCGGTCGAACTGCTCCTCAGCCCGCGCAGCCGCAGCAACCTGATCATCGCCGAGGGCCGCCGCAACGTCGCCGTCTACAAGGACATCGACAAGCGCCTCGGTGTGAGCGAGGGCACCACCGCCGCCGTCGCCAAGAAGGAGTGGAAGAACCTCGGGCTGCCCGACTGGGCGCAGAACCACAAGGACGTCAAGGACCCGCTGGAAGGATTCCTCTTCCCGTCCAGCTACTCCGCGGCCAAGGGCCAGCAGCCCGAGGACGTGCTGAAGCAGATGGTGGCGCGCTCCAGCGAGAAGTACGAGCAGCTCGGCCTGGTGGAGAAGGCCAAGGACCTCGGTCTGGACGGACCCTGGCAGCTGCTGACCGTGGCCAGCCTGGTGCAGGCCGAGGGGAAGACCCACGACGACTTCCGCAAGATGTCCGAGGTCGTCTACAACCGCCTCAAGCCGACCAACACCGAGACCAACCAGAAGCTCCAGTTCGACTCGTCCTTCAACTACCTGATGGGCCAGAGCAAGATCCACATCAGCCAGTCCGAGATCAACACCAACCCGGACCCGTACAACACCTACTACCACCGGGGCCTGCCGCCGGGTCCCATCGGCAACCCGGGCGACGAGGCGTTCCAGGCGGCGCTGGACCCGACCGAGGACGGCTGGATCTACTTCGTGGCCACCGACGGCCTGAACAAGACCGAGTTCGCCAAGACCCACTCCGAGTTCCTGAAACTGAAGGACAAGTTCAATGCCAGCTCGGGCAACTGACCGCCGCCGCGCCGCCGTGCTCGGCTCCCCGATCGCCCACTCCCTCTCGCCGGTCCTGCACCGCGCCGCCTACGCCGAGCTGGGGCTCGACCACTGGTCGTACGACGCCTTCGAGGTGGACGAGCGGGCGCTGGAGGACTTCGTCGGGAAGCTGGGCCCGGAGTGGGCGGGGCTGTCGTTGACGATGCCGCTCAAGCGGGCGGTGATCCCGCTGCTGGACGGGGTCAGCGGGACGGCCGCCTCGGTGGACGCGGTGAACACCGTGGTGTTCGGCGAGGACGGTCGCCGCACGGGTGACAACACCGACATACCCGGCATGGTCGCGGCCCTGGCCGAGCACGGCGTCGAGCAGGTGGAGAGTGCCGCCGTCCTGGGCGCCGGCGCCACCGCCTCCTCCGCCCTGGCCGCCCTGGCCCGCGTCTGCACCGGTGAGATCGCCGTCTACGTCCGCAGCCCCGAGCGCGCCGCCGAGATGCGCGGCTGGGCCGAACGGCTGGGAACCGAGGTGCGCGTCGTCGACTGGGCCCGCGCCGAGGAGGCGCTGAGCGCCCCCCTGGTGGTGGCCACCACCCCGGCCGGCAGCACCGACGCGCTCGCCACCGCCGTACCGGAGCGGCCCGGCACCCTCTTCGACGTGCTCTACGACCCCTGGCCCACCGCTCTCGCCGCCCGCTGGTCGGCGCACGGCGGCGCGGTGGTCGGCGGTCTCGACCTGCTGCTGCACCAGGCGGCGCTCCAGGTGGAGCGCATGACGGGCCGTTCCCCCGCCCCCCTGGCGGCCATGCGGAAGGCCGGCGAGCGCGCCCTGGCGGAACGCTAGTGACCTGAGTCAGAGATATCCGGGTAGCTCTCGCGAGCTGCCCGGCGTGCCGGAGGCCGAATGTCGGCAGGCCGGGCCGGATCTGTCGGCCGCACGGCATCCGGCTGATGGCCGCGATCTGACGAAGAATCTCTGACTCAGGTCACTGGGGCCTCTCGTTCGGATCATGCCGGGCTCGCGGGGTCCGGCCCGATCCAAACGAAAGACCCCGGGACGCCGCGCCGCCCGCCGCCGCGCCCGGCCGGGCCCCCTGGCGCGGGCACCGGTGGTGTCCGCCCCGGTCGCCCGGGCCGCGCCCCCGGACCGGGGGAGCGCGGGCGCCGGTCCCTCCGGCGACGTTCCCCGCTCGTCCGCCAGATGGACCGGCCGCCGGATCCGCCGGCCGGACGTGGGAGGATCGGACCCGGCGGGCCGGGGCCGCGCACCGGTCGAGCCGTCGCCGTACGCGAGCAGACGCGTACGCAGGGATTACCGGGGCGCGAGCACGGAGGAGCACCGTTGAGCAGGTTGCGCTGGCTGACGGCGGGGGAGTCGCACGGTCCCGCACTGGTGGCGACGTTGGAGGGGCTTCCGGCCGGGGTGCCGGTGACCA